>JBLHNG010000049.1:0-21317 GCA_047621685.1 Myxococcota bacterium
CCTCGTCGTGGTGCCCTGCGACGACGATCAGAAGGACAGCGTCCACCTCTGTGACTACCCCCAGGTCGATTCGGCGCTCATCAACAAGGATCTTGAGGCCCAGATCACCGCAGTCCGCTCGGTGGTCGGCATGGGTCGAGCGCTGCGCGAGCGGCACCGGCTGAAGATCCGCCAGCCGCTGCGTCGGGTCACGGTGGTCAACCATGAGCCCGGGGTCTGCCTGATGCTCCAGCACCACGCCGACCTCATCTGTGAGGAGCTAAACGTCAAGGGACTCGCCACCCGCGCCAACGACACCGAGCTGGCTGAAGTCAGCTTCAAAGCAAACTTCAAGCGCCTTGGCCGTCGGTTCGGGCGGCAGATGCGCGATGCGGCAGCGGCGATCAGTGCGCTGACTTCGGCGGACTGGCAGACCCTCCAGGGCGGCGGCACGGTGGAGATCCTCGGCCAGGAGATCACCGCCGAGGACGTCATGGTCACCCGCACTCCCAGAGGCGATGTGGTCATCGAGACCGAGGGGGCGATGACCGTCGCGCTCGACACCGAGCTCGACGCCACCCTGCGCAGTGAGGGGCTGTCTCGTGAGGTCACCAGCCGGGTGCAGCGGCTGCGCAAGGACACCGGCCTCGAGGTCACCGACCGGATCAACCTCGTGCTGGTCACGCAAGATGCCGACCTCCTCGATGCCCTCGACACCCACGGTGCCGCCATCGCCGCTGAGGTGCTGGCGGTCTCGGTGAGTCAGTCCGGTGAGACCGCCCATGAGGTCGACCTCGACGGCATCGCGCTGTCCATCGGACTCACAAAGGCATGATCCTCGCGCTCCTCGTGGCCTGCACCGGCGAGACCGCTGAGGTGCAGGCCCCCTCCCCAGCCCCGCCTCCTCCGCCGCTTGTCGGTGGGTCGGGCATGATGGAGCGGTTCGAGCCGCTCCAGGGGCGGTGGGATCTGGTCGATGATCCACGTTCTCAGGTCCTCATCCTCAAGAGCCTGTGGATGGAGGGCTATGATGGCGCACAGCAGAGCCAGACCGCTCTGGAGTGGGCCGATGGGTGTCGAGCGGATGGCGGAAGACCGAGCCCGACCGGGGCATACCTCAACCTCCTCTCCGAGCCTCCCCGCTGCATGCAGCTCGGGGCGGTCACCGCAGACACGCTGGAGCTGATCGTGCTCCCAGAGGGCCGCAGCCTCCGCTACGTTCGGGCGATCGGCGGGCAGTAGCTCAGTAGTCCAGCTCTGCGAGGGCATAGGCCGCCACCGCCATCGCTGCTGCGGTCCGGCGGAGGTTGTCGGGGTCGACCTTGTCGAGGGTGTCCGCTGGCGTGTGGTGGATGGGCCAGTAGTCGGTGGTGTCGTGGTCCACGCCGAGGCCAATCGCGCCGGTGCGCACCAGCGGTGCGATGTCTGCCCCGGAGTACGCCACCCGCAGCCCGTCCGCGCCGATGGGACGCAGCAGCGCCGAGACCGGTGCCAGCAGCGCCTCGACAGACGCGATGCGCTCAGCGACGGCAGTCTCGTCCTCTCCCCGGATGTCCAGCCGGAAACCCGCTGGCGCGCCCATGCCGGTGTCTGACTCGATCGCTGCGACGTGGCGCTTGTTGGCCTCCTCGGCGTAGGTCTTCGCTCCGGCGAGGCCGTTCTCTTCGTTGGTGTAGAGCACCACCCGCACACTGCGACGGGGCGGGACTGGAAGTGCGGCGATGAGCCGACCGGCCTCCATCGCCGCCACGCAGCCGCCGCCGTCGTCCTGCGCACCCTGGCCGACGTCCCAGGAGTCGATGTGGCAGCCGAGCACCACGACCTCGTCGGGCAGCTCCCGGCCGACGATCTCCCCGATGGCGTTGTGGCTCGTGCCCTCCCCGGCATCCTGCGCGCCCATGGAGAGGGTCACTGAGATGGTCTGCCCAGAGGCCGCCAGCCGACGGATCCAGGCGGCGTCTTCCAGGGTGATCGCCGCAGCGGGGATCTGCGGAGTGTCCTCGGTGTAGTACATCGCGCCGGTGTGGGGGGTGTAGAGGCTCTCGGGGGAGATGGAGCGGACCAGCACACCCACCGCGCCGAGCTTTGCCGCCGCCGAAGCCCCGCCGACCCGGTAGCCAACCGTCTCGCCGTAGCCGGTGAATGGCACGTCAAACAGCACGATCTTCCCAGCGACCGCGTCTCCGAGGGTGGTGAGGTGGTCGAAGCTGTCAGCGACGATGACCTCTGCGCTCAGTGGTCCGTCCGTGCCCACGCTCCAGCCCAGACCCAGCAGCGACAGCTCCCGGGACATCGGCGCCTCCATGGTCAGCGACTCTGAGCCCCGGGTCCAGATCTTGACGGGGACTGGCTGCTTCCAGGCACTCAGCCCATCGGCAGCCATCTCGGAGACGCCCCAGTCCACTGCGGACTCCAGGGCCGGTGTGCCGGTGAGGCGGTGGCCGATGTTGTCGCAGAGGTGGGTCAGCTCGCGCCAGGGCTCGTCAGACACCAGCGCGCCGCCGATGAGGGTTGCGGCGACGGCCTCCAGGGGCGGGGGTGCCACTGAGCGCCGGCGGGCATCGACGGTGGTTGAGAAGATGAGCAGCACAGCAGCGGCACGACGCACAGGGGACCTCCGGAGCCGGGAGCATACCGCGGCACGCTGGTGTGGCTCCATGTGAAGCACTCGGCGCTCTGGGTGGTCCAGGACGGTCCTTTGAGCCTGCGGACAGTGGTGAGTGAGCGGGTGTCATACTGGGGGGTGGCAGGGGGAGCGGCTCACGAAGTCGCTGAGCGAGTATTCGTGCAGCCCCCCTTGAGCGAAGCGACATAAGCAGGCCGAAGGCCGGCGTTGGAGCGGAGTGGCCAGAAAAAGCGCGGTGAGACGATGAATCCCCTCAGCTATTCCTTGAGATGAGCACCCTTCGGAATCCATCACCACGACGCTGAGAAGCCCGAAGGGCGAGCAGAACAGGGCAGGCAACATCTAGTAGACCTGAGATGGGCGAATCCTTGAAGCTGAAGCCCCTCCGGCTGCCTCCCCCACTCATCGTCAGGTCCGCCACCCACCCGACCGCCCCCCGGCAGCCTCCGCCCGTCTCCAACCTCGCGGCATACTGCTGCACAATGCGCATCCGTCCCGCCCGTCCCAACGACGCCACTCCCATCGCCCGCGTCCACGTCGCCAGCTGGCGGCATGCCTACCGCGGTCGCATGCCTGATGCGCTGCTCGACGGACTCTCGATCCCCGACCGGGCCACAACCTGGACACTCCGCCTTCAGCGCGATGCCCCCGGATACCGCTACCGGGTCGCGGAGTCCGATGGGACGATCATCGGGTTCGCCAGCATCGGGCCGGCCCGTGGCGAGGTCGACTGCGGTGAGCTGTACACCCTCTACGTTGACCCGGCTCGCATCGGCACCGGGGTCGGGCGCGCCCTGCTGGCGGATGCAGAGGAGGGACTCCGCGCGCTGGGCCACACCCGGGCGATCCTCTGGGTGCTCGACGACAACCCGAGAGCACGACGGGTGTATGCCGCCGCCGGGTGGGTGCCTGACGGCGGCGAGAAGGCTGCGGAGTTTGGTGGGCGGATGCTCAGAGAGGTCCGATACCGCCTCCAGATACAAATTCCTCACAACCAGCCCCCTCAATCAGGGCACATTTAAGGAGGAGCCCACAGGAGCCACCCTGCGAACCCCTCTTCAACGAACCATCTCCGCATCCTGGGACATCTTCCTGGCGATCATCCCAATCCTGATCGTGCAGGGGTGGCCGGACATCTTCTCAAAGTGGCTCATGCTGTCCGG
This sequence comes from Myxococcota bacterium, assembly GCA_047621685.1. Lineage (GTDB taxonomy): Bacteria > Myxococcota_A > UBA796 > UBA796 > UBA796 > JAQXDW01. Next base: position 3,769 of record JBLHNG010000049.1, read on the forward strand.
CATCCCCCTGCTGGCCTGCCGCTACCAGCTCGTGCAGCTGTCCACTCCGAAGTAGCGGTCGCTTACCACAGGTCCTCCAGCTCGCCGCGGCGGTACTTCCGCCACTTGACCTCCCGCCCAGAGACATGATCGACGACGCTGTCTCGCTGGATGGCGATGGTGCGGCGCTTGTCTCCTCGCATCCCGCTGCCGACATGGGCGCGTCGGGCGGCGTTGCGGTTCTTGCGCCGCGCGGTGCGTGCCTGGGTGAGCAGCTTCGTGGTGAGCATCACGCGGGCGGCCTGGCGGTTGAGGTGCTGAGAGCGGCTGGACTCGACCCGGACCTGGATCCCGGAGGGTCCATGGGTGAGCTGGACGGCGGAGCTGGTCTTGTTGACGTGCTGCCCACCCTTCCCGCCGCTCCGGCAGACCTTCCACTTCAGGTCCCGCTCGTCGACCTCCACCCCGATCGTGCGCTCCTCGGGCAGCACGGAGACGGTGATGGTCGAGGTGTGAACCCGTCCCCGCTTCTCACTCGGAGGCACCCGCTGGAAGCGCATCCCGCCCGACTCATTGGCGAACAGCTTCTCGGCCTTCTTCCCGGACGCCCGAAACGTCAGGATCCCGGGACGATCGTCAATGATCTCGACGTCAAAGCCGCCTCCGCTCGGCGAACTTCTTGTACACGCCGAATTGAAGCAGGACGAGGTCCTTTGCATCTGCGCCGCCCTCAGCGGCTCGAATTTCAACGATGACTGCGCTCATGGCGCACCTCACAGGCCCCGGTCAGTTTAAAGCTGCGCCTGGACGGCCGGGGCATCCCCGACCAGACACAGCAGAGACGGTCGTCCAGCACACAGGCATGCTCAGAGGAGAGCTTTACCCGGTGGTTTGACGATCTCGAAGACCAGTCAGGCTAACGTCGACCCAGACCCGCCACGGAGAGCGTGGGGACAAGGAGAGCAGTGATGTTGGTTCGTACACACATCATCTTCCCGGGGTGGACACGAAGACCGTAGTGCAACGACACTAGGCCGTCTACCCGCGCTTAAACAGCACCATCAGCCAGACCAGCGCCGGGACCAGCAGCAGCGAGCCACCGCCGAGGATGACAAGCGTGCTGACGAGCACATTGTCCGGCGAAGCGGCTCCAGCGATGGTGAGGTCGGGCACCACCAGCCAGGGCGCCTGAGCAAACCCCCAGCCAGCGAAGATGCCCACGGTCTGCGCCACTGCCAGCATCCGGGCGAGCCGATACCGGCGAGTCCACAGCGCGCCGAGTGCCCCCAGCGCACACAGCCCGGTCGCCGTGTGTCCGACCAGTGCCCGAGGCGATCCGACGAGGCCCTCGTGAAGCTGCGGTGCTCCGCTTCCCGACAGCACCAGACACAGCGCCGCCATGACGCCCACCGCGATGCCAGCCCCGATCGCCCGGGTCCGGAAGTCCGCTTTGAGCGCAGCCTCCTCGGCCTCCACGGTGAGGTAGACGGCGGCCAGATAGGCGCAGAGGGCGAGGAAGAAGCCACCGACCGCGAGGGGGAAGACGCCCATCCATGAGGCAAAGAAGTCGGGCGCATCCACCCGAATCCGCCCCGAGACACATGCCCCGACGATGATGCCCAGCAGCACCGGAGTGGCCACCGAGGACACCGCGAACAGCACCCGCCAGCGCTGCCCGGTCTCGTCGGACTGGATGCCGTAGTGCTGAAACGTGAACGCGGTTCCGCGCAGGACGATTCCGATGAGCATCAGGGTCAGCGGCACATGCAGGCTGATCGAGATGGCTGCGAATGCGGTCGGGAAGCAGACAAACAGCAGCACCACCACCAGGATCATCCAGACGTGGTTGACCTCCCAGATCGGGGCGATGGCTTTGGCTGCGAGGGTGCGCTGCCGGGCTGCCCGCGGACCGCTCGCCAGCAGGTCCCAGACCCCGCCGCCGAAGTCCGCTCCGCCGGTCAGCGCGTAGACCAGCAGCGCAACCGCCATCACCCCGGCGACCATCGAGGCGGGATCAGGCATGGTCATCCTCCCCGTCGTCCGCCGCCAGGACGTGCCGCTTCAGCAGCACGATGACCACCCAGCCGAGAAACAGATACAGCAGGGTGAAGGTTGTGAAGGGCACAATGAGGCCGGGCATCGGGGTGACCGCGTCGGCGGTTCGCAGCAGACCGCGGGCGACCCAGGGCTGCCGACCGACCTCCGTGACCACCCAGCCCGCTTCCAAAGCGAGGAAGCCCAGCGGACCGCAGGCCACGATGAGCCGCAGCAGCCAGCGCGCCGTCGGCAGTCCCCGCGCCCGCCACGCCATGCCCAGCACCATCGCCCCGACGGCGGCCATGAACGTCCCGGCACCGACCATCACATCAAACGCGAGGTGGGTGATCATCACCGGCGGGCGGTCCTCGGGAGGCCACTCCTTGAGCCCGATGACCTCGGCATGGGGATCGCGGTGGGCGAGCAGCGACAGGGCGTAGGGGATCTTGATGGCGTAGCGGGTCTCCTCGGCTTCTTCGTCGACGATGCCGCCGATGAGCAGCGCAGCGTCGCCCTCGGTCTCCCAGTGCGCCTCCATAGCCGCCAGCTTCAGCGGCTGATCCTCGGCGACATACTCCCCGCTCATGTGCCCCGACAGCGGCTGGAGCAGGGTGGCGGGGATGGCGAGGGCGAGGGCAACGGTCAGGGCTTTGCGGTGGAAGCGGGAGTCTGACTTCAGCAGCCGCCAGGCGTGGATCGCAGCCACCGCCCAGCCCACCGAGACGAACGCGGCGAGGACCATGTGGGTGGTCTGGGTCGGCGCGGCGGGGTTGAGCATTGCCTCCAGGGGGCGGATCTCGGTGACGACGCCCTCGACCATCGTGAAGCCGGCAGGGCTGTTCATCCAGGCGTTTGCACAGACCACGAACACCCCGGAGAGCACCCCAGACACCCCGACCCCGATCCCGGCCAGCCAGTGCAGCCGCGGCGAGATCCGGTCCCAGCCATACAGGTAGATGCCCAGGAAGATCGCTTCGAGGAAGAAGGCGAAGCCCTCCAGCGAGAACGGCATGCCGATGATCGGTCCGGCAAACTCCATGAAGCCCGGCCACAGCAGGCCCAGCTCAAACGACAGGACCGTGCCCGAGACCGCCCCGACCGCAAACAGGATCGCCGTGCCCCGACTCCACCGCTTCGCCAGGGTGAGGTAGACGTCGTCCCCGGTGCGCAGCCACATCCCCTCGGCGATTGCCATCAGGACCGGCATTGCCATGCCCGCCACTGCGAACAGGATGTGGAAGCCGAGCGACATCGCCATCTGCGAACGTGCTGCGAGGAGGTCTGTCATTGTTGGCGTTATATCGGATATTGCAGACTGACACGTTGGATCATTTCTCGGTCATGCATGAGGACTGCTCATGCATCACGCCCTCGCACAGACAAGGTCCGTAAACCAACTCAGGCCATACTGGTTGACGAGCGGGTCTCAGTGATAGAGCCGAGGCCATGCATCCCCTCCAGTCCCTCGACCTCGCCCATGTCTGGCATCCATTCACCCAGCACGACGAGTGGGAGGCCGACGGCCCGCCGCTGGTCATTGAGTCCGCCGAGGGCTGTGAGCTGATCGATGTCGATGGTCGCCGCTACCTCGACGGGGTCGCCAGCCTGTGGACCAACGTCCACGGACACCGTCACCCCACCATCGACGCCGCCGTCCGTGATCAGCTCGGCCGGGTCGCCCACAGCACCCTCCTCGGGCTCGCCGGCTCCCAGAGCGCCCGCCTCGCCGCCCGCCTCGCGGTGCTGCTCGCCCATCACCTGCCCGGGGCCAACCTGAGCCGGATGTTCTACTCCGACTCCGGCTCGTCTGCAGTCGAGGTCGCGCTGAAGATCGCCTTCCAGTACCAGCAGCAGATCGGCCAGACTCAGCGCACCCGGTTCGCTGCGCTGTCTGAGAGCTACCACGGCGACACCCTCGGCTCGGTCAGCGTCGGCGGCATCGACCTCTTCCACACCATCTACCGCCCGCTCATCTTCGACACGGTGCGAATTCCCGCCCCGGACACCCCGGATCCGACCGCGGAGGCTGCCTGCCTGGCCCGCGCCGAGGCCCTCTTCTCCGAGCACGGGCCGCAGCTTGCCGGCCTGATCGTCGAGCCGCTGGTGCAGGGCGCGGCCGGGATGCGCATGCACTCGCCAGCCTTCCTGGAGCGCCTGCTGACCCTCGCGAGAGACGCCGGGCTGGTGATCATCGCCGACGAGGTCGCCACCGGCTTCGGTCGCACCGGCACAATGTTCGCCATGGAGCAGATCGGGGTGCGTCCAGATCTGGTCACCCTGGCAAAGGGGCTGTCTGGCGGCTACCTGCCACTCGCCGTTACTGCTGCTTCCGAGCGTATCTTCGACGCCTTTCGTGGGCCATACACCAGGCATCGAACCTTCTTCCACGGCCACACCTACACCGGCAATCCCCTGGCCTGTGCCGCTGCCCTGGCCTGCCTGGACGTCTTTGAGCAGGAGGACACCCTCGCCGGGCTCCCTGATCGCATCGCAGCGCTGTCTGACGCCCTCGCTGAGCTGCCCGGCGCCCACATCGGCAGCGTTCGGCAGAAGGGGCTGATGGCCGGGATCGTGCTGCACCATGACCGCCCGCCAGAAGACCGCATCGGCCACCGGGTCGCCATGGCCGCCCGAGCACATGGCGTCATCGTTCGCCCACTGGGGGACGTGGTGGTGGTCATGCCAGCACTGGTCATGTCTGCGGCACAGATTCGGCGGGTGGTCGAGGTGGTCGGCATTGCAGCCGCCGAGGTGCTCAGCCCCTGATCCTCATCGAGGAGCACCCCCGAAGCTCACTCAGAGAGCCGCAGCGCGCGGGTGGGATCGACCTCACCACCGGAGAGGATCGCGGCGAGCAGCTCTGCACCATCGACCACCCGGGGGGCGGGACGGGAGAAGAATGCGTTGGCATCGGCGGCCCATACCTGCCCACTCTTGACCGCCCGCAGCGCAGCGACCTCGGGGTTGGTGGCGATGACCTCGGTGATGTGGCGGAGGTTGGTCTGGAGGTCGAAGCCGCAGGCCGAGGCAATGATGACATCGGGATCCGCCTCGATGATCTGCGCCCAGGTCAGCCGACGGCTGGGCGAGCCCGGGGTCGAGAACGGCTCCACGCCCCCCGCGGCGGTGACCTGCTCGGGGACCCAGTGCCCACCAGACCACGGGGGATCCGGCCACTCCAGCATCAGGACCCGCGGCGTCTGCTCGCTGCTGCTGCGAATCGTGGTCCACCGTGCATCGAGGTCCGCGATCAGCGCCTCTGCGCGATCCGGCACTCCGCACGCCACAGCGACCGCCCGAATGTCATCCTTGATGCCCGCGTAGTCCACCCCGGTGAGCGAGAGGACCGGCGCGGTACACGACGCCTCCAGCCGGGCAAACGTCAGGCTGTCCGACACCGTCTTCGGGGTCACCGCACAGACTGCGCAGACTCCCTGGGTGAGGATGAGGTCTGGCTTGAGCGCGGTCAGCAGCGCACCATCGACGGCGTAGAGGGGCTGGCGCTCCAAGCTGGCGGCGGAGACCGCGGTGTCGATGTCTGCCGGGGAGAGCCCGTGGTCGAGGATGCTGCTGGTGAGCACCGGCAGGCCCCGGGCGGCACTGGGGTAGTCGCACTCATGGCTGACCCCGACGATCTGCTCGAAGAGTCCGAGGCTGGCGGCAATCTCGGTGGCGGACGGAAGCAGGCTGACGATTCTCATGCTCTCGCTGTATCTCGCAACTCGACGCACAGCGCACCCTTGATGCTGCACTGAGAGTGGTTTTCCATGCTCCTGTCCCTCCTCATCGGCTGCTCCCCGGACACCGCCCCTGGTTTGTGAGTTTCGCCCGTCAGCACGGCGTGCGGACTGTGGACCGTGGAGAAGCTGACCGCCTCGGATGCTGCGGGGGCGAGCGACTTCGGCACCGCAGTGGACGGCGTCGGCGATCCGGCCACCTTCTACACCGACGCGGACGGAGACGGCTTCGGCGATCCAGATGCGCCGGTGGTGTCCTGCACGCAGCCCTCTGGCACCGTCAGCGATGCAACCGACTGCCTCGACACCGATGCCGCCGTCTACCCCGGCGCGGAGGAGATCCCCAGCGACGGCATCGATCCGGCGTGCCGGGCGCTGGGCTGGAGCTGTGCAACCACAGACGCCCCCGCGCTCGGCTGGCTCCTCCTCCTCGGCCTGTTCTGCCGTCGGCGTCCTCGCGAACCATAGGACTTCCCACGCCGCCCCGAGAGGTTCATGCGAGCCGTTCGCCATGGCGTTTCCGCTGGGCTGGGTGGAGCGGGAGTAGTCAGTATGATGGCGTCGATCCCAACACACGCCCGGGCGACACGGTGCCCGACAGCCACCACAGCTAAACGGACTCCGCCTCAACCCCGCCCTCAAGCGTCTCGCGAACCGTCATGGCGAAGGCCTGCAGCACCACGCCCATCTTGCCTTCGAGCTTTGATCGAATGGGGACCGCCTCCTCTGCCAGCACGAACACAGCGTCCCCGTTGAGGCGGCAGCGATCCGGTCCGACGGCCTCGATGACCCAGTCGTTGCGCAGGCCCACCAGGAAGGGCGGCAGTCCGGAGCGGACCTCGTAGGCCAGGGCATGTGCCTCCCGATCGAAGCGCACCAGCTCCTGGCGCACCGTGCCGAGCGAGGGGGTCTTGTTCACGCGCATGACCCCCTCGGCCAGCGGGCCCTCTAACATCGAGCTGTCGATGCCAGGCGACCAGTCCGCCCAGTCCCCGAAGCCCTCGCCCAGCAAGCGCCACGCCTCGGCGGCGGGGGCAGCAATGTCCATCGTGGTGTGAATCTTCATCTCGTTCATGGTCTCGTCCTTGATGTTGGAAGCAGACACCCCGGTCGGGGCGCCCCGGTGGATCAAATGCGGGCGTACCAGCGGGACAGCTCCGTCCCGATACGCACCGGGTGGGTTTCCTGAAGAAAGTGCTTGCCAGCGCCCAGATCAACGACCGTCAGGTCCGTCGCATGCTCTCTGAGCCAGGCGATCTCAGCCGCCTTGATGGCCACGCCGTCGTCGCCGTGCAGCAAGAGCAGGGGCACATCGGTTCGGGCGATCCAGTCGATGTACTTCGTCACGGTCTCGTAGTTGTTCGACGGGTTGCCATCGAAGGGAACCTCAATGGGAAACCGACGCACCGCACGCCGACTCTCCACGGTCGGGAAGGGTGCCCGGTACTGCGCCAGCACCTCGGGGCTCATCTTCCGGTAGGTCAGGTCAGGCAGCACCTGCTTCAGGAAGACGTTTCCCACCCCCACCATCAGCCAGTTGAAGAAGGGGTTTCGCATGACGCGCATGCCGATCTTGAGGCTGCCGGGCAGGTCGCTGAAGGACAGCGGGCGCACCATGGCCTCCATAAAGGCCACCGCGCGGACCTGCTCAGGGTGCTCACAGGCCCAGCGGAAGCCGAGCATCGAGCCCCAGTCATGGATGACCAGGGTGAGGTTCGAGCCGATGCCCAGGGCGTCGATGAAGGCGGCCAGGTAGCGGGACTGGTCGTCGTAGGTGTAGTCGATGTCTGGGTGGTCGGACCTGCCCATGCCGATGAGGTCGAGGGCAATGCAGCGCCCCTGGCTCTGCAGGTGGGGCAGGATGTTCCGCCAGAGGTAGGACGAGGCGGGGTTGCCGTGGATGAAGAGAATCGGCTCTCCTTCGCCCTCCTCGACGTAGTGCATCTTCGAGCCGAGCACCTCGATGTAGCGAGACTCGAAGGGAAACTCAGCAGGAACGTGAGCCGCCAGAGCCGTGACAGTCGTGTTTACAGGGGAAAGATGAGTGGTGGAAGTAGACATCTCAGCCTCATGTGCCGGGGTGATGTTCAAGATTAGGGCGGCAGGCGGTAAAGATAAAGGTCCACTATTTACCCAGGGGTGTACACTGACGTGCATGGCCACTCCCGACGGACTCGACTGGGACGATGTGCGACTGTTTCTCGCTGTGCTGCGGGCGGGCAGCCTGCGAGCAGCCTCAGGAACCCTCGGTGTGAGCCGGCCCACCGCGGCCCGCCGACTGACCAGACTTGAGGAGCGGCTCGGCGTCGCGCTGTTTGACCGGCGACCCGACGGCCTGCACGCCACCCCCGCCGCGGCAACGCTGCGCCCCCGCGCCGAGGCGGTCGAGGACGCTGTCCGCGGCCTGACCCGGGCGGCCCAGGGTGCCGACCCCGAGCTGAGGGGCACTGTCCGGGTCACTGTGCCGGCCATCGTCGCGCAGGAGCTGCTGATCAACGACTTCGTCACCTTCTGCAAGCGGTGGCCGCAGATCGAGCTTGAGATCTCAGGTGCCTACGCGGTGGAGAGCCTGGCGGATCAGGAGGCCGATGTCGCCATTCGCTTTATGCCAGCCGGCGTGGCGCCCGACTCATCGCTGCACGGACGACGCATCGCCAACGCTCACCTCGCGGTGTACGGGCACGGAGACTGCTGGATCGGCCAGCGCGGGGCCCAGCACGACCGAGCCTGGGCTGCGCACACGCCATGGCCGGACCTGCCCATCAAGGGCGCCATCTTAGACGGGGGGCTGCAGCGCGCAGCGTGCGCGGCGGGCATGGGGATGGCTCGGCTGCCGTGCTTCTTCGCGGACGGTCACCTGCCACGGCGGACCGAGCCCGAGCTTGGACTCGACATCTGGGTGCTCGTTCACCCCGACCTGCGCCGAAACCCGAGGCTGCGGTTGTTCCGGGACATGGTGGTGACTTCGCTGAAGCGGCAGCGGGCGCGACTCGAAGGACGGGCCCCTGATGGGGGCGTGGAGCCCTAATCCATTGAGATTACGGGCTACCCCTCCCCTCGGTCGAAGTTGCAATTCAGCAGGTTGCAGTGCCGCTCGCATCGGCTGACCTCATACCGACGCCGCAGCGTGGTCAGCGACTCCCACATCACCGGCAGCGGGGTCGGATCGAACACCGTGCCCACTGGTTCGAGGAAGTAGCACAGCCGCACCCGCCCTTCTGGATCGATGCTCAGGTCGGTGTGACCAGCCCGGCAGGACAGGCCGCTGTCAGTGGAGGGGTTGCGGAAGTGGAACTTCATCGCCTGGAGCTGGGTGGCTTCGTTGCACACCGGCCCGCCCCGGAGGCGCTCGGCGGTGAGCAGATCGATGGCGGCATCGATAGCGGCGAGTTGCTCGGGTTCGTGGGGCCACAGCTCGGAGGTCTTCCACCAGTCCGGGTCGTACTCGTTGTAGCCGAAGTTCTGGTAGAGGGGCTGGACGACCATCTGGAGCCGGCGCTTGCGGACCCAGCCGAGCAGCGCGGGGATCTCAGCGGCGTTGCGGCCATGCAGGACCACCGCGATCACCACCCGGGGGTTGGGCAGGGCGTCGAACAGGTCGATGGCGGCCATTGCCTTGTCGAAGCTGCCCGCTTTGCCGCGGCTGTGGTCGATCGTCTCCCGCTCCATGCCGTCGAGGCTGACGTAGACGATGCTCGCACCAGCCTCGGAGATCGCCCGGGCGCGCTGCTCGTTGACCAGCCAGCCGTTGGTGTTGAAGCTGACGGTGAAGCCCCGCCCGACGGCCTGGGCCATCAGGCTCTCCAGGTCTCGGCGCAGCAGGGGCTCGCCGCCGACAAAGTTCATGCCCGCTGGCGCACACCAGTCGCCGAGCCGGTCGATGAGGTCCGACCAGACGCTCCCGGGCAGGTCGGTGGCCTCGTTCTTCCAGATGTCGCAGTGCAGACAGGGCAGGAAGCAGCGGTCGGTCACTGAGAGGTGGATCTGCTCGGGACGCCCGGGGGCACGACGCAGCTTCATGCGGTCCAGGCCGCGCTCCAGCAGGTCTCCGGTGAGGGTGGACAGTCGGCTCACTTCGCCGCCCCCGCCCACTGCGCCTGGCGGGCGATGTCGCCTTCAGACAGCTCGGTGTGGTTGAGGCTGCGGGGGATGAAGCAGGTCTGGCACAGCGCCAGATCGGTGTAGTCCCCACCCGCCACTGCCGCCCGACGGCTGCGCATCGCATCCCCCCACCACAGCTCGGAGAACCGGCTGGTGCGCAGGCTGCCGAGGCTGTTGTCGAGGTGGTTGTCCCGGGTGCAGGCGGTGACATCGCCCTGCCAGCCAATCACCGGGCTCTTCCAGAACCCCGAGCAGGCCGTGAGGTTCTCAGCGCGCACAGTCTCTCCTCGCTCCACGGCATCGGGGAGTGGGATCCCCTGCCGGGTCATGGCATCTCGAAACACCGCGTTCTCCCGCTCCTGCATCTCCGCAGTCGGGCAGTCGAGCTGTCTAAAGAAGATCACCGCCGCTTCTCCAGACGGCACATGCCCGGCAGCGACCACGACCGGGGTGTCGGTCCGGCGGCAGACGTCCTCCCAGTGCGCTTGGAAGGCGGCAACCTCCGAGACGTTGTTGCTGCCGACGATGAACTGAAGCACCGGACGGGGCCAGGGCGCACCCCGGGCGGACCGGGCAGCGAAGAGCGCCTCGATGTTGGCCTGGACCAGCTCGAACCGATCCCGGCCCTTGATGGCAGTGTAGGTGTCGCGGGTGATCGCATCGAGGGAGAAGTGCCAGTGCTGCTCGATGGGCGCAGCATTGAGCGCGCCGCGAACCCTTGCTTCCGTGAGGTGGGTGGCGTTGGAGTGGACCTCGACCCGGGAGAAGACCCCATGGGCCACCGCTGCCCGCATCGCGCTGCGCCAGATTCGACCGAAGTGGGGATGGATCAGCGGCTCGCCCAGCCAGAACAGGATGAGCGTGTCGAACCGCGCCCCGGTTGCAGCGAGGTCGTCAAACAGCGACTCGGCCAGAGAGACGTCGAGGTAGCCGGTGGTCTCGTGGTGCGGGTGCCCGGCCTCAGAGACCGAGCAGTGCACACAGGCGAGGCTGCATCGATTGGTCAGCTCCAGGACGAGGTAGCTTCCCGGCATGTGCGGCGGAGGGGTCACGTTCCCAGGCTATCCCAGTCTCGCCCCTTACTCGCAGCTCACGTCGAGGCACAGGAAGGTCGTCATGCCGGCCTCGATGGTGAACGAGCCCTCGTTGTAGCAGTCAAAGCCCGCCACCCGGTTGTTGCTGATCTGGATAAACCAGTTGCCCTCGCCCAACGTGGCGGCGATCTCACCGGAGATGTCGGACTCGCCGTACCGGGGAGAGCCACCGACATCGAGGTTCTCGATGATGTAGGTGACATCGGCGACGTAGTTGGGGTTGTGGGAGTCGTCGGACTCGTCGGTGACGATGCGGGCGATGAGGCTGCCGTTGGCACCGTCGATGCTTCCCGACTGGCTCTCTGACAGCTCATAGGTGCCGCCATCGGCCACATCCTCGCAGAACAGATCCAGCGAGCTGCTCCCCTCACCAGAGTCTGACGAGCCGCCATCGCAGCCAACAAGCAACAGGGTAATCACCATGAGACGCCTCCAGGGGTGCAGCATACCCAATCTGAGTGGTGCCTGTTTTTCTGGATCAGCGCATCATCCTCTTCAGCTGCCGCTCCAGCTCCGCGTAGGGCGACCCTGGCAGGATCTCGACCTCTCCCCGCTCCCGGTGTGCCCGGAGGATATCCATGCCCTTCGCGACGTCCGCCCCCGAACGCGCCCTGCTGATTTGGGTGTCCGCCAGCTCCTGGTCCCTGGCATCCGCCCGCTTCATCACCGCGGCGCTGTCTTCCTCTCGGTAGCTGGAGGGGTCGGACTGCGGGTTGAGCAGTCGTTTAGGGTTCTGCCGGTTTCGCACCCCGTTGAGCAGCATGCCAGCCCCGCTCCGAAGCGCCTCGACATCGGCCTCGCGCAGCCCGGGGTGGGTGGGGGCGTCGAGGATGGTGGTTTCATCAGGTCGGTCGAGCATGTTTGAGCCTGCCCCCGTGATCAGACATCAACCGCTCTGGAAACAACTGAAACAAGGTCCGCCCCTGTCGCGATCTCCCCCGAGCCGGTCCGCCGCCTCGGCAGCGTGCCGGGTGGGGCATGGGATAGGCTGAGGAGATGCTGATCCTCCTGTCCCTCCTCGCCTGTAGCGGAAGCACTGAAGACTCCGGGACTCTCCTGCCCGTCTGCGATCCGGCGGACTACCCGCAGGATGACACCCTCACCCTCTCTGCAATCCAGGCGCTGGGCACCCACAACAGCACCCACATCGCGCCGGAGACCCTGGTCGACTCCTCCCACGGCTACACCCACCCGCCGCTCGGTGAGCAGCTAGAGCGCGGGGTGCGTCAGCTGGAGCTGGACCTGCACTACCGGGACGGCGAGGGGATCCAGGTCTTCCACCTGCCCGTCCTCGACGAGGTGACCACCTGCCTCCAGTTCTCCGACTGCCTCGCAGAGATCGCCACCTTCTCCGACGCCAACCCCTGCCACTCGCCGCTGATGATCTGGCTGGAGCTGAAGGACGAGGACCTCGACACCCTCGACGACACCCTCCTCACGCTCACAGACCGCTACGACGAGATCGAGGCCGCGATCACCGCGGGGCTCGGGGCGGACCGGGTGATCACCCCCGACGAGGTTCGAGGCTCACACGCCACGCTGCCGCAAGCCATCGCTGCTGACGGCTGGCCCACCCTCCGGGCGGCTCGGGGGCGGGTGGTGATCAGCCTCCTGGAAGGTGACGCCCACCGCGACGCCTACCTCACCGGCACCCCGGCACTGGAGGGTCGGCAGCTGTTCGTGCGCGCAGACACCCCCGAGGATGCCTTCGCAGCGACCTTCAAGGAGGACAACGCAATCGGTCATGTCGAGGAAATCGCCGCGCTGGTCGCAGCCGGCTTCCTGGTGACCAGCAACACCGACGGGGTCGACGACACCGACGAAGAGAACACCGACCGGTTCGCCGCCACCCTCTCCGCCGGCAGCCACTACATCGCCACCGACTTCATCGATCCCATCGAGGGGCACGACTACCTGCCGCAGATCCCCGACGGGACGCCCGCCCGCTGCAACCCGGTCACCGCAGCGACCGGGTGTGTGAGCGCAGACATCGAGTAGGCAGACTGCCGCAGCTCACTGGCAGTCGTCGGGTTCCATCTCGGCGATCCAGCGCCAGACCAGCGCCGCACCAGTGCCGTGGGTAAGACTGCGCCCAATATCAGGCATCATCGCGCCGACATCCTCAGTGGCGGTCCGGTACCACAGGATGCTCGCCTTGGGATCACCGGGCACGATGTCAAACTCCCGGTCCACCCCGCCCTCACCCGCAGACCCCGGGCGCTTGCAGACCCCGAGGTTGAACTGGTCCTTGTTGTCGTGGTTGAGGAAGAACTGAGAGGTGACCCCCTCGATGCCCCGAGGGCTGTGGCAGTGGGCACAGTTGATGTCGAGGTAGTCCCGCGCAGCAGCCTCGACCTGAGCCGTCGAGAGGCTGTCCACCCCCGCCGACTCGATCGTCTCCCAGTCCACCGCCGCGACCGTGCCCTCCGGTGCCGAGGCGTCGGTGAGGAACGTCAGGACATCGCTGGAGAGGGTGCGGGCCCTGGGGCCGATGGGCAAGAGGACCCGCTCGCCGTCGTCGTCATACTGGTCGTGGCAGTCCACGCACTGGTTGCGCTGGGGGATGAGGTACTGCGCGGTCCGCGAATCACCGGACGGATCGATGAAGTCGATGGTCTGGACATCCCCAGAGACATGCAGCTCCGCATCCGAGCCATCAGACAGCCAGAGGTAGGGCCACGCCGCCCACTTCTCGGTGCCCCGAAGCAGCATCCGGGTCTCAATGAGCCGGACGTTGTCTTCTGGAGCACGCAGATCAGCGGGGAACAGGAACGACTTGAGGATGACGGTGCCGACGGGGAAGTCCACGCTGCCATCTGCCGCGATGCTCGCAGCCTGACCATCAGGGATCCAGACCGCGCGATCCTTGAGGGCGAAGTCGGAGAACAGCGGGGTGTTCAGCGCGTAGGGCAGCACATCATCGTGGTAGGACAGCGCGCCATCCTCCCACCGCAGCAGGCCCAGGTCTGAGAGCAGATCCGGGGGCTGGGCGTCGGGGTCGATGGTGATCGCATCCCAGGTCTCAGCCTGGGTGTCTGTGGCGGCCTGGGTGTCTTCAGGTTCCGAGTTGCCGCTGCATGCCAGCAGCAACGCGATCATTTGCCAAGCTCGATGCTTGGGATGTCGCCGCCGTTGAGCTCAGTGCAGTCAAACGGGGTGAACGGCGCTGCGGGCCGGAAGACGTCGGAGATCTCGGGAAGCTCGAAGTTCTCCATCTTCGCGGCGAGGTTCTCCAGGTCCAGGCTGGCGAAGGTGCCTGCGGTGTTGCCGCCCACGCAGATGTGGTTGTCGTTGCTGTTGTCGCCAGCCTCAGTGGCGGAGAAGCTGCTCTCGTTGATGGTGTCATACATGACGTTGTCAGCCGGGAAACCAGAGTCCCGATAGACGAGCCCGACGATGGTGCCGATGGGCCGGTTGACGACGTCGTCCATGTCCGGGTCGGTGCCTGATCCGCTGTGGCTGTTGCCAGTGACCAGGATGTTCTCGGTGGTGAAGTTGTAGAAGACCCCATCACCGGTATCGAGGTCGAGGCCGTCGATGTCGCCGACGATGTCCCCCTCGCTGATCGCCCAGGAGTCCAGGCTGCCCTCAATGGCGAGGCCATTGATGATGGCGACGTCGGCGGTGTTGTTGTTGGCGTAGGTGTTGTTCTCGACCACGACCCGGCGAGAGGCAAGCACGATGGTGCCGGTGCCCGCAGGGATGGAGCCGACGGTGCCGCCGGGGGCAAAGTTGGCGACGTTGTTGTCGGTGACGATGTTGTCGTGCACCCAGATGTCGCGGCCGACGATGGGGTTGCCCGGCAGGTCGAAGATCAGCAGCCCGCCGGTGTTGCCAGTGGCGGTGTTGCCGTAGACGTCCGCGTACTGGGTGTTCTCGATCTCGATGCCAGCGACGTTGCCGGTGGCGAGGTTGTTGCGCACGATGGCCCGCTGGACCTGCCCGACGTAGATGCCGGCGTCTGCGGAGTTGTGGGCCTCGCTGTCCTCGATGAGCACGTCGCTGCTGCTGACCGGGTACAGCCCGTAGGCGCCGTTTTCACTGGACTCCTTGTTCGTCCAGGTCGCCCGGACATCTCGGAAGGTCACGCCCTCGGAGTCCTCCACCCGGATGCCGTCCTTCTTGGCGTCGATCACGGTGAGGCCCTGGACGAGGAAGCCGTCGGAGATGGCGTCGATGCCGTTGGACTGCACCTTCTCTTCGGAGAAGTCGAGGGTGGTGAGGTCCATGCCCTGGCCGATGACGCTCACGCCGCTGGCGTTTCGCAGGGTGACCTGGTTGTCCATCAGCCAGGTGCCCTCCGCGAGGATGATGGTCTGCCCCTCGGCGAGCAGGTTGGCGGCCTCCAGGAGTCCCTCGGTGTCGCCCGCTGCGATCTGAACGCAGGGATCGGAGTAGTCGGCACAGGAGATGGTGGTGAAGCCCTCCATCTCCTCGGTGTCGGTGTCGGTGTCGGTGTCGGTGTCGTCACCGGTGGTGTCGGTGCCGGTAGCGGAGTCCGTCTCTTTGTCACCGCATGCTGTCAGCAGCAGGCACAAGGTCGTCAGGCGCATGGTCACTCCTCTGGGAAGAGGGATGATAATGACGACACCCAGCAGACCGCAAGCATCCTGTCTGACAGGGTTTTATAAACGCGCGCTCGCACGCCCTCTCTGCCAGCAGCAGATCAGGCCTCAATGCCACTAATGTCCACCACGAAGCCGCCCTTGGTCCGCCGCTTGACTATGCCATCCAGCAAGACATCCTTGTCGGTCTCTTCGTCGTCCTCTTTGGTGTCGCCGGACTTGTAGACCGAGCCGGTGCCACCTCCGGTGGCGGTGGCCTCATCGAGCACCTCACCCTCCGGGGTCACCAGGGTGGTGCTCAGAGAGTAGCTGTCGGGCACACCGGACACGCCGCTCTGAACCCACTTGTCCCACTGCACCCGCAGGGTGGCATTGACCCAGATCTCCAGCGGCGCCGGCCCCTCATAGGGCTCCTCGAAGATGACGTTGACCGAGTCTGCCCCGTCGACCTCCTCTCCCTCAAGCACCACATGAATGCCGATGCCGTCTGCGTCCTGGAGGAAGCTGATGAGGCCGTCCCCGTCCGCAAAGACCTGATAGGCGCTACCGACCACGCCCCCCTCACCCATCGCCGGAACCGTCAGCTCGACCTCATACTGCTCGCCGACCGGGTCTCCGTTGGTGTCGATGAGATCGATGAGGCAGAGGTAGATGTAGTCATTCGGCGACTCCTCGCCGTCGAATTCGACCTCGCTGACGCCGAAGCCGCGCTGGGTGCGCACCGGGGTGTCGTCGATGCCCTCGATGACAGACTCGCCGGTGGCGCTGTCGACCAGCTCGACCTCCAGGGCCGCCGCCTGTCCGTCGCTGCGGGTCCAGGAGACCAGCTTCGCCTCGTCGTCGCGGCCGGTCTTCAGGGTTGCCTGGCTCAGCCCGACCACCTCCGTCGCACCTTCTGGGCTCATCCGCTGCTCCACGCTGTCGAGCGTGTTGCCGTCCTCATCGAAGAGCACCGCCCGGAGCATGATGTCGTCTTCGATGATGTACGGCCCCCAGTCAGCAGCGAGCCGCTGGCGGACCTCTTCGATCGGGAGGGACTCTGCCTCGTAGCCCTCTGCCTTCGCCGTGACGTCGAGGACACCGCTGCCGTCCCAGTCCTTGTTCTCATGCAGAACGACCACCCGCGCCCCATCGGAGTGCTCCCGAATGCGGACCTTGAAGCCGCTCTCCGCATCGACAGCCTCGGGCTCCTCGCCGGTGAGCTTCAGGGTGACGGTGGACACATCGTCGTCGGTCTCCCCAGTCAGGGTCAGGGTGACCTCCATGACACCGTCGTCCTCGGGGATGGGGATGTCGGTGGTGGCGACCAGCCGCGAGCGATTCGGGCTGTCCAGGGTGATCTCGCCGAGCACCTCACCCTCAAGGCTCGACACGGTGATCTCCGCGCTGCCGATGCTCTCGGGTGCATCCGAGCCGGTGCTGACCACGATCTTGAAGCCGCTGCCGACCCGCTTCTTCTTGATCCTGATGCGCTTGACCCGACCCGTGAAGTCCGCAGCAGACGCAGTGGATGTGATCGACAGGCCCGGCGCGACGGCGGGCACGACGGCCTCTGCGGTGAGCATGAGGGCGGCGGTGAGGACGAGGTTGCGGATCATGATGCCTCCAAGGCGGCGGGGTGCCGCATGGAGACGATTTAGGGGCTCACCGTCCGCTCGCCATCCTGCATGAATCTGTCAGTCGACTGGATCCGCCCGGAGCTGATCCGGCAGGCCGTCGTGGTCGCCGAGGTCGTGCTCGGGGTGGTCCTCCCACAGCCAGCCCTTCTCCCGACAGGTCTCATTGCGGGCGGGGTGCTTTGGGTAGAAGATGCGGTTTCCCTTGATGTTCTCACCGCCGACCAGCAGCCGCACGGTCTGATCGGAGCTGTTGAGGATGGTGTGGGCGATGCCGGTCCCGGAGGGAAGCGCCACCAGATCACCCTCCCGCAGATCGTGGGCGTGGCCGTCGATCCAGACCTGGGGGGTGCCCTCAAGGACGTAGACGAACTCCTCCTCTTTCTCCTCAGCATGGGGCCAGGAAGTCCGCCGACCCGG
>JBLHNG010000050.1:0-20813 GCA_047621685.1 Myxococcota bacterium
CGGCTCGAGAAGTCTCACAGCTCATGGTCTTGTGCTCTTCTGCAACCGCCATCAGCCGGGACGCCTCCAGGGCCTGCTGCCATCCCCCCTGCTTCTCCGCCGCCTCGGCATGGATGATCGGGTTGTGGTCGCTGGTTCGCTCAAAGCACCACTTCGCGAACGTCTCCTGCTCGGCATCGCTCTGGAGCAAGAGCCAGGGACGGAAGAACCAGCGCACCGACTTCAGCGCAGTGGCCACGTCCTCCCGCCGAGACAGCGCCGCCTCCGCTGCGGTGCAGACCGCCGCCTTGTCGTCTGCCATGAACGCTGCGTTGAGCTGCTCTGCTGTCGTCACTGTTCGTCCTGAGGGATGGGTCCGAAGTGGGTCTCGGGATCCTCGAACCACGCCTTTAGCATCCGAGACATCTTCGCGGCATGGGAGCCGTCAAACAGCCGGTGATCGAAGGTGGCAAACAGCTTCATCGTCTTGACGATCTCGATCTCATCGTCGTCGGTGACCATCGGGGTCTTCTGGATGGCCCCGACCGCCAGCAGCAGCGGCACCCGACTGTAGGGAACCAGCGGCACGTATGCCTCCTCCAGCCCCAGCGAGCCGACGTTGGTGATCATCACCGAGCCGAACGGATCCCGGGGCAGCCCCGCCCAGGTCATGTCGAGGTTGAGGGTGTAGAGCAGGAAGCTGAGCAGGCCGGTCACCCGGTTGAGCAGGAAGAACGGGACGCGCCTGAAGTTGCTGCGAGAGCTCTCCAGCTCCTTGTCCTTGCCCGAGCGGACTTTGCTGACCCGCTCCTGGAATTCATCGCAGATTTGTAAGAGGGTCTTCTGATCGGCGTCGGGGATGGTGGCGCCGGAGAGATCCAGCTCGCCGGTCTGCTCGTCCTTGAGCGCGACCTGAAAGAACACCGAGATGCGCTGGCGGAGGTAGATGCGGTTGAACCGGAGGATGGCGTTGGCGTCGGGCATCTCGGCGAGACACCCGGCGATGGCACGGGCCATCATGTGGCTGACGGTCAGCCGCCGACCAGTCGCCGCCCGGAACCGGTCCCGGTAGTCCATCGCCGCGTCCATGCGCAGCAGCAGCGAGCCGTAGACCGACGGGTCATAGGTCGTCCGCCAGGTCCCGATGGCGATCCGCCGAAACGATGAGAGGTTCTGCTTCTTGACCAGCGCGAGGTGCGGCATCGAGGCTCCTGAGGGCTCTCAGGATACCGCAGCGCTCACGGAGCGAACGCATAGAGGTCCTCAATAAACGTGGTGCGCCCAAGGAGGTGGAAGTACTCCCACTCCACCCACCACACCACCTCGCCCTCGACAGTGGCCTCCTTGACTGCGCTTCCCGTTCCGTAGTTGTGCAGGGTGTTGCCGTTGTCCAGCCGGTGGGCCTCCCCGGCGGTGTTGCCATACAGCCCGCCGCCGCGCCCGAAGGTCCAGGTGGTCTCCAGCCGGGCGTTGTCGTGGTCGATGTCGTACTCAAATACCACCGTCTCGTTGCCGTAGGGGCACACGTCCGGGTCCCCACAGTTGGCCTCAGACGACAGCAGCAAGGTGCCTGCGTCGGTGTAGTGAACGCCGTGCTGCCAGGAGAAGACGTCGTCCTCGCTGGAGAATTCGTAGCCGCTGTGGAGCTGTCCCGCGTGCCACAAGACCTCACCGCTGTGGTCGATCTCAAGGACCGAGGAGGAGGAGTAGAAGCTGTAGAGGAACGTGTCGGTCGGCTCGTGCCAGTACAGGGTGTTCGACTCGCAGTATTCGTACGTCCACTTGTCCTCGTAGCTGAGGCCCTCGGGAATCCCCAGCGCGCTGAGGAAGTCCTCACAGGACCAGACGGTGACGATGTCGCCGGTGGTGTCGTACTCGACGAGATCCTCGTACATGCCCGCGCTGGCGTCTCCCCAGGCCAGCCGCCCGTCTTCCAGCTCGACGAAGGCGTGGTGCAGACCCGGGGTGGGGATGGAGTCTTCGATGGTGCCGTCGATCTTCATCCGGTGGACCTGTCCGTCCTCCCCCTCACCGGAGAAGCTCGACCAGTAGGTGGCTTCGTCCCAGAGGATCGCGGTGCCGTCCCGGGACTGGCGCAGGAAGATGCTCCAGTGCTCGTTTGGGGTCTCCATCGCCCAGACGTACCGGCCCTTGCGGTCGAGGATGAACTTCCAGTAGTCCCCGCCCGACCAGCCCACATCGTCAGCGTTGATGCTGCCGAGCAGGTAGCCGGACTCGGTGTGATAGCCGAGCGGATCGCTGAGGACGAGGGTGGCTTCCGGGAGGTCATCGGGGAGGGCATCGGTGGTCGCCAGCTGCTCCTCGCTGGTGCCCAGCACCTCCCCGACCAGCCGCCAGGTGACCGCCATGCCATACGGCACCCCCAGCAGCAGGGCCTCCGCAGACTCATCCTCACCCACCGACATCGCCGGGGTGGTCAGCCACTCCCCTTCGTCGAAGCTGTACTCCACGACCACCAAGTCGTCGTCGGACTGGCTCCAGGCGACCGTGACCAGGCTGCCGATGTCCTCGTGGATGCGGCTGGAGAACGAAGAGAAGCCGGCCCGGGAGTTTCCGCAGGCCGGCAGCAGGGTGAGGAGTAGAAAGCGGGTCATGCGCGCAGGCTGCACGCATTCCCGTCCTTCGTCAAGCCTTCGTCAAGCGGCAGGTGCCGGGCGCTTGATGACCCGCTGGACCGGCACGGAGCTGACCAGCTCGATGCTGTCCGCTCCGCGTGCCAGCTTCAGCTCGCAGTGCTGGGGATCGATCTCGACGTACCTCTGGATGACCTCCAGAAGCTCGGTCTTCATCGCGTCGAGCTGAGCGGGGGTCAGGTCGACCTGATCGTGGATGAGCAGGAACTTCAGCCGCTGCTTGGCCTCGTCCTTTGAGCGCGTCTTGCGGGAGAAGATCCCGTTGAGGACTTCCTTGACGTTCACTGGGCCACCTCCTGAGTCGAGAGCCCCATCCAGCGCTTGAAGGTCGCCCAGAATCCAGAGCCGTCGTTGTCGAAGTCGAGGAGCGGCACGTCTTTCTCACCCGCGATGCGGCGGGCGATGCGGCGGTAGGCCTCTCCGACCTGGCTCTCCTCGTCGAAGCTCACCGGGCGGCCCCGGTTTGCAGAGATGATGATGTCCTCGTGATCCGGAACCACACCGACCAGCGGGATGGCAAGGATCTCGAGGATGTCCTCGCAATTCATCATGTCGCCCCGAGCGACCATGCGGGCGCGGTAGCGGTTGATGATCAGCTCGGGCTCCGGAAGCTCGGCGGCCTCAACCATGCCCACGATGCGGTCGGCGTCCCGGATGGCGGAGACCTCCGGAGTGGTCACGATGATGGCGCGGTCTGCTCCGGCGATGGCGTTCTTGAAGCCTTGCTCAATGCCAGCAGGACAGTCGACCAGGATGTAGTCGAAGTTGTGCTCTTCCTTGAGCTGGGTGATCAGATCACGCATCTGCTGCGGGTTGACCGCGTTCTTGTCGCGGGTCTGAGCAGCGGGCAGGAGGTAGAGGCCCTCTGCGCGCTTGTCCCGGATGAGGGCCTGCTTGAGACGGCACTCGCCCTCGATGACCTTGACCAGATCGTAGACGATCCGGTTCTCCAGTCCGAGGATGACGTCGAGGTTGCGAAGGCCGATGTCGGCGTCAATGACCGCCACCCGGGCGCCGCCAAGCGCCAGGGCGACGCCGAGGTTTGCGGTGGTGGTGGTCTTGCCGACGCCACCCTTGCCCGAGGTGATGACGATGCACTCGCTCATTGGGGCTCCAGATGCTGAGAGTGATGCTTAGCGAGAAAGGCGTCCGCGGAAGACCTGAAGCACGATCTCACCGTCACGGATCCGAGCGACCTCGGGTAGCGGAGAGCGCGCGCGGGGCTGCGCGGGCGGGAAGGCGATCCGACGGCCGATCCGAATCTGGGTCGGCCGGAGGTCGAAGCTGATGATGAGCGCGGACTCGTCGCCGCTGCAGCCAGCGTGTGCCAGCCCTCGCAGCGCGCCGAGCACGACGATGTTGCCGTCGGCCTCGATCTGGGCGCCAGCGTTGACGTCGCCGTAGACCAGGACGTCGCCGCGGAACCGGACCGAGGCGCCAGAGCGCAGGGTGCGCTCGATGACCTGGACCTTGCGACGGGTCGGATCCTCCGCCGGACGCGCCGGAGGGACCTCGACGGGGAGGCCCATGGAGGCTGCGGAGCCAGCGATGAGGGTCTCCATGCCGCAGCGAATGCCCGCCGGGGTGCGCTGGATCGACTCGGTGAGGACCGCGCTGATGGCGTTGACCAGAGCCGGTGTGGGCGGACGCTCCTCGAAGGACAGCCAGATGGGACCGTCGGGGAGCGAGGAGATGATCAGCGCGCTCCGGAGGCCCTCAAGGGACTCGGAGGGGCCGATGCGCAGAAACACCCGGCCGCCCGCGGTGAAGTAGCGCAGGGGCGGGACCTCAATGGAGGAGACCGCGATGGTCGCTTCGAGGGCTTCGTCGACGGGGTCGCCCTCTTCGACGGGGTCGCCCTCTTCGACGGGGTCGCCCTCTTCGACGGGGTCGCCCTCTTCGGAGGCAGGCGCTTCGTCTTCAGGAGACTCGGCGACTTCGGGTAGGGCCGCTACTGGCTCTGATGGGTCCGGCACATCCTCAACAACGTCACCGACGATGCCTGAGGGGGCCGGGGAGACCACCTCAGGTGCGACCGCATCAGGCGACACGGCTTCAGGTAAGGCCACCGATGACTCGGGGACTTCTGCTGCGCTGTCGAGGGGGAGATCCTCGGAGAGCGCATCGGGGCTGGTCGAAGTGGAGGGTGCCATGATTCTCTACGCCGCGAGGCGGCAGGCGGGGAGCCTGCCGCCTCTGAGGCAGCGAGGAAGTTGCGATCGGGAGATTGATCGCGATGAGGTGGGAGAGGCGAGGTGGGAGAGCGAGGCGGGAAGTCCGATGGACATCAGATGGACATCGGGTAGGCGATCTAGATGATCTGCCCACCACGATTTGAACGGATTGATCTTGTCTCGTCAAGAGTATACTTTCAGTATTTTTCAAGGGTTTCCGACTAATATCGATAAAACTACCGTTATATGCCTACTATTTAACATTGGTAAAACGAGGTTCCGATCGTGTTTCACGCACAGGATCACCACCGGTGGTGTCGTCCCCGTCTGGCAGACACCACCTGTGCCCCCACTTCAGAGGTGCCAGAAGCAGGCAGGCACGATTGGGTTGGGTCATTCGCTGATCTGGTAAGGGGGAAGCTGATCTGGCCAGAGAAATCGATTCTGCGATCCCTGAAACGGGCTGCAACGCCTTCGGCGAAGCGGCACCGCTTCAATCAGGCACAGCCCCCTCCAACTTCGGGTGACCTGCAAGCTCGGGATCCGCCGCAAGCACCGCACGTGCCTCTTCGACCTGTCCTGCCGCGACCAGCATCTTGACGTACCGGATCCCGCTGCTGGTCCGCTCCCCGGGCACCCGGTAGGCCCGCCCCATGAACATTGCAGCGGTGACCCGGTCTCCGAGAGACTCCTGGATCTGGCTCATGAACCGAAGGCTGGGGAAGTGGTCGGGGAATTCATTGATCACATGCTGCATTGCCGCAGCAGCCTCGGGATACCGCCTCGCCCGGTGATGGAGCGCGGCGATGTAGTTCCAGGCGCTGATGTTGTCGGCGTCCAGTGCGATGGAGGCCTCATACAGCTCCATCGCCTCGTCCAGGCGCTTCTCCATGTACGCGAGGTTGCCCTGGACATGCAGGCACCACCCCGGATCCTTCTCGATGATCGGGTCCGTCGGCAGCCAGGGCAGCACAACCACCGGCAGCACCAGCAGCCAGCCCAGACCAGGACGTGTCCCCTGCCGCCACTTCGAGACCACCGCCCCCACCGCCGCCATCCCCAGCGGCGCCAGCAGACACAGCACCGGCCAGGTCGCTAGCCGATAGCGGTCGGAGACGAGGAAGATGATCAGCGGCACATGCAGCGTCAGCCACAGCCCGGCCAGCAGCCTCCCCTCCCCGCGCCGTCGGATGGACACCAGCCCAATCAACGCCAGGGGAAACACCAGCCCATACCGGACCGGCAGCCAGCCCAGCCACGTGATCGGGTCAGCCTCAATCCGGCACCGGTAGTCCTCATTTCGGGGGACCTCGGTGTTGTGGACAGACCAGTACGCTTTCGTCACCAGTGCGGCGGCCCAGGCGTCGGGGTGGTCAGTGATCTCATCGACGGTGCGCTGACGCCAGTATGCATCCCGCTGTGAGACGTCCCGGCTGGCCGGATCCGCTTCAAGGGCGAGCTTTCGGAATGGCAGACCGGGGCGGAGGAATGCGGTCTGCCGCCAGCCGGGGTTGTTGCCGAGGTAGAGGTTGATTCCAGCGTTGTGGGAGACGAGGGCGAGCTTGTCGAAGTCCCGGAGGTTCTTCGCAGTGGTCGGTGCGAGGGTCGCAGCGAGTCCGGCAATCAGCAGCACCCCGCGCAGGCGGCTCTCTGTAAAGACCCACCCCCCGAGCACCACGGCAGCCAGGAGGTAGGTGGGGTGACAGACCACCGCGAGGCCGAGCAGCACCCCGCTGATCACTCCGAGGATGGCGCGCTTTCCCCACCAGGAGGTCGCCACTGCGCCGAGGAAGAGTGCGGTGGTCAGCGCCGGGGTGAGGATGTCCAGCTCGAACAGCAGGGTGGTCGGGTAGAGCGAAAACAGCACCACCGCGACCGCACCTGCCCACGGCACCCCGACCCGGCTGCCGAGGCTCCGACCCAGCCCCATCAGCAGCAGCGAGGAGATCACCCCGAGGCTCGCCTGCGCCCACCGCACCGCCGCCAGCTCCGGTCGCCCGGTGAGGTGGGCAAGCTGTGCGAGGAAGTAGGGATACCCCGGCGGCTGGTAGAGCCCCTCAGCGAACGGGTCCTTGCCCTCGAACAGATCGCCAGCCTGCCCCCAGTAGGTGTAGGCATCGACCAGGGGGTGGGCGGCGTAGTCGGTCTGGAGGAACGACAGGACCGCCGCAACGCGAACGGCGATGGCGAGTGCGATTGCCGACCACTCGTACCACTTCAGGCGGGGGAGCTTCATCGGCCCCTCATAGCGCGTCGGACGCCATGTTCAGACAGAGCCTGGTACCGCTCCTGTCTTTGGCAGCCCCGCTGACACGAAGCATCAGCCCACGACGCACCACTCGGCAAGTTGAGACTCGGAGCTGTTGGGGAGCAGCCGACCGAAGGTGGCGAGCTGACCCGCCGGGAGATGCGCGGGGACGGGGTGAGTCCGACGAAGCCGGTCAGGTGGCTGACTTCCTCTCCTAATTTTGTTGATTGTATTGTATTGTTTTGGATCGCCAGTTCAGGAGTCTCAGTTCGCCCGGGCGCGCGCAAGGGGACACCGCAGTGGGCCGTGTCGGAGGGCCGGGGGGCGCCCTCAGTCGGGGACGCCCCTAGTCCACGCCAGATTCTCTGGCGGCCCCGGAGGCAGCAAGCGACCCGAGGCTGGGGACGGAGGCAGTACCAGTGAGAATGGACGCCGACAGGGAGTGAGAGGCGAAGCGAAGCGGAGGCGGAGTGCAACGGAGCTGCGACCGCGGAGGGGACCCGTGGCGATCAGCGCCGGGGGCGCCCTCAGCCCAAGGACGGAGACGGGGTTGGCAGTACCGCCGCACTTTAAGGATCCGCCGATCTCTGCTTTTGATAGTGCCAACCTGTCCTGCTCGCCCTTCGGTCTTCTCAGCGTCGTGGCGATGGATCCCGAAGGGTCCTCCCTCACCGCGTGGCTGAGGTTCGCCATCCTCCACGCCATTCTTTTTCTGGCCGCTGCGCAGAAGGTCCCATTCCCTCCGGTCTGGACCCTTCCGCTTGCTCAAGGGGGGCTGCACTTCCTGCGTTTCACCGCCTTACGGCAGCTCACTTCAGTCGTCGCTCCCCCTGCCACCCCCCAGCCGGACACCCCCTGGACTACCCGCCCAGCGGACCCCAGTCGCCGCTGCTCAGAGCGCCGAGTGACCCACAATGTCCAGTACCCTCCTACGCCAGCATTCCCCGCAGCCGCTCCGCCTCCAGAGGGCTCGCCTTGAGCTGGTAGTGGACACCGTCGTCCTCAAACAGCTCCGAGAGCACCCGCGCACGCTTGTGGATCTCTCCGATGAGCGCGGTGCGGCTGTAGGGCACGATCAGCGACAGCTCCTCCAGCGCCCCGGCGAAGTCATCGACGATGATGCTGTGCATCCGGATGACGTCGTCGGGGTTCTTCGCGGAGACCTGGATCGCGTCGGGGTAGTCGATGGACAGCTGCGCGATCTGCGCTGGCGTGCAGCGGTCGATCTTGTTGAGCACCAGCATGCTGCGCCCCTCCAGTGCTCCGATGTCTCCGAGGACCTCTCGGGTGACCTGAAGTTGAGCAGTGAAGGCAGGGTCTGAGGCATCAACGACATGCAGCAGCAGGCTCGCTTCCTTCGCTTCTTCCAAAGTCGAGCGGAACGAGGCGACGAGGTCGTGGGGGAGCTGCTGGATGAAGCCGACGGTGTCTGAGACCAGGATCGGTGGGGTGACCTGGGGGTGGAGGGAGCGCACCGTGGTGTCGAGGGTGGCGAACAGCTTGTCCTCCACGAGCACCGAGGAGATGGTCAGCTGCCGCATCCAGGAGGACTTCCCAGCGTTGGTGTAGCCGACGAGGGCCACGCGCAGGGTGTCCTGTCGCCGGGTGCGGCGGACCCGCGACTCGCTCTCGATGCTCTCCAGCTCCCGCTTGAGCAGAGAAAGACGGTCTCTCACCTTTCTGCGATCCAGCTCCAGGCTCGACTCTCCCGCGCCCTTGCCCCCCTGCCGCTCGGTGGGACCGCCGCTGGCCCGCATCCGGGGTGCCAGGTACTTCAGGCGAGCGATCTCGACCTGTAGGCGGGCCTCCCGGGTGGAAGCGTGGCGGTGGAAGATGTCGATGATGATGCCCGAGCGGTCGGTGACCTCCACCCCGGTCGCGAGGCTGAGGTTTCGGATCTGGGCGGGGGTGAGGTTGGCATCGACGATGACGAAGTTGGCAAGCTCCTCAGGCTCTCCGCGAGCCAGCCTCAGCTCAGCCATGGCCTCCTCGGCAATGTCCCTTGCCTTCTGACGCTGCTCGGCGGGACCACGGGGAGCGACCCCGGTGCCGCCGGTCAGCCGGGCCAGCTCGGTGCGCTTTCCACGCCCAAGGACCGCGTTGTCGATGCGGTCGCGCTTCTGCACCAGCCGGTCGATGACGATCACCCCGAGGGTCTTCGCCAGCCGCCCCAGCTCATCGAGGGAGCTGTGGAAGTCGCTGTCGCTGACCTCTTGAGTTTGGATGCCGACGAGTATGGCGCGCATGGCGATCTTCTGTGTCATGCAGCCGACGTAACGCTGAGTTGGCGATGGAGGGCGACATAGGCGCCCATAAGCAGGACATGGGCGAGGTCGTTGTGGTTGAAGAAGAAGGTCGGGGTCAGCCGCAGTCCAAACACAAGCCCGGCCAGCAGCGCGAGGACAAACGCGGCATAGAACCACCGGAAGTCGCCCCGTTGGCCACTGGACAGCGCCACGATGAGGATGGTGATGAAGGTCACGGCGCTGTGGAGGACCGAGAGCAGGAAGTGGTCGAGCCACACATGCCCCACGATCACCGCCGCGCTCCCCGCCGCGATCACCGCCCTCCCCCGGGCTCCCCATGGCAGGAGGATCAGCAGGAGCAGCGCGAGGGACAGCGAGCTGGTGGTGTTGCTGGCACGGCTGAGCATCGCCACCAGCTCCGGCCACTCCGCGAGCACGAGGTGACGCAGCCCGCCCAGCGCAAACGCCGCCGAGGCGAGCCCAAAGAAGCCCCGGGACAGACCGACATGCCGGGTGAGCAGCACCAGACACAGCACCGCCAGCAGCCCGTCGGTGGCCACCGTCATCGGCTCACACCAGACCAGCCCCTGCCAGACGATGTGGTTGTCCGGGATCTGACAGGGCACGCTCAGAGCGGGGTGACCTCAGGTGCAGGTGCCTCTCTGCTGCGCTGCATCGCCCCCATCATCACCATCTTCATCAGACCCGACAGCAGCTCTCCCCGACGCTCAGGCAGCGACAGGGACATCTCCAGGTACTCCGGCTGAAGCTGCACACCGACATAGGCGGAGATCTCCGGAATCCCGGGAATGAGCTCTGGAGCCTGGATGTACACGGAGACCGGCCAGTCCGCGACGTGTGCGGCGTGCGCCTCGGAGATCCAGGGCGTGCCGCTGTCTGAGCGGGCCTCGGAGAGCAGGGCATCGCTGCTGGCGAGCCGGATCGTTCCTTTGCTGATCTCGCCAGAGATCGGCCCCTCATCTCTGCTGATGGTGAAGGTGGTGCGGGAGGACCACTCCAGACTTGAGTCTGCCTTCTTCATCCCCCGACGGAGCTTCCAGGTCGACAGCGCGCGGCCCTCGGGATTGGCGACCGGGAGCGTGGCGGCCCACTGCGGCTCCTTGGGGTTGCCGAAGAGGGCGATGGTCGTGCCCGGCATCACCCGGAGCCGCTCAGCGACCTTGTCGACATCTTCTTGAGAGAAGCCCGGCTTTTCTCCCATCTCCTCCCATAGCGACTCCTCGCTCCAGAACGACTCCTGCTGAAGCAGCGCGATCGGCTCAAATCGCACGACTGCGACCGCCATCGGGACGGTGTCGGTGCGGATGTCTGGCAGCTGAGGGGGAACAGTGAGACTCGGGAAGGTGAGGCTGCCGGGCGTCGAGATCCGGATCCGCAGCGGCTCGTTCTCCCCGACAAACGGGGCATGAATCAGGATGCTCCCAGACATCTTCTCCTTCGCGATGTCGGTAGCGAGGATGGCGCAGCCGGGAACTGAGGGCAGCCCGCTGAGGAGGGCGGGGTTGACCGTGACAGCGTCGAGTGGACCGCTTCGCAGCTGGAAGTGACCGCCACCGCTTCCCGAGACGTCCCACCCGCCCATCGACGCTCCAGGCGGGCTGCCCTTCCGCGGACCGATGCGCTCCAGCATCGCCGTGGCCTGCTCTCCGCTGCCGCTGAACGGGATGCTCAGCGACATCGCCCGATCCATTCCCTCCCCCTCGTCCGCGGTCATGATCAAGGAGCCGTCAAGGTCCACCCCAGCCTCTAAAGCCACCGCCGGATCGGACATGGAGAGCCAGTACTTCACGTTCTCCGGCATCATCATGAGCATCTCTGAGCCGATCCCGGCCCGGTCGAGCACCGCGAAGGTGTCGCTGAGCGGGGCACAGGCGAAGGCGACTGCTGGTCCCTCATCGCCATGAAGCTGCTCGGTGATGGCAG
Organism: Myxococcota bacterium; assembly: GCA_047621685.1. GTDB lineage: Bacteria > Myxococcota_A > UBA796 > UBA796 > UBA796 > JAQXDW01. The sequence goes on from JBLHNG010000050.1 coordinate 11,246, forward strand.
AGACCGGATCCGCGGCCAGGGCGGCGGAGAAGAATGCGAGGAGGGTCAAGGCGGCTCCTGGATGAGGGCTGTGGATTTCCTATCCGGGTAGCACCCCGAGGAGCCTCGCCGGAAACGCCTGGGTTCGGATTTTACCGGATGCACTGTGCACACCGTTGCTGTAATCGCGTGTAGCGGTCTCTCTGCCGTCGAGCAGCTGTTCGACGGCGGAGACGCAGCACCGTCAGCATCAGCGCCACCGATGACTCCGACTGCGATGATGAAGACTCGTCCATCAGCCCCGGCGCCTCCGAGGTCTGTGAGGTCTGTGACGGCGACGACAGCGACGGCGACGGCACCACGGACTGATCGCAGTCAGAGCCGGGTGCCATCGCAGCGGTCTACTTCACGACGAGGTTCACCAGCCGGCCCGGCACCACGATCTCGCGGATGATCTGCTTGCCGGCGAGGTGCTTCTGCACGTTCTCGTCGGCCTTGGCCGCCGCCAGCACGGTCTCCTTGTCGGCATCTGCCGGCACGGTGATCTTCGCCCGGACCTTGCCGCGGACCTGCACCACGATCTGGACCGTGGCCTCGATGAGCGCAGCCTCGTCCCACTTCGGCCAGGGCTCATCGACCAGGGTGGTGTCGTGCCCGATGCGGGACCACAGCTCCTCGGCGATGTGCGGGGCGAACGGGGCCAGCACCAGCAGGAACGCCTCGGCGTCGGCCTTTGCCGGCAGCGTGCCCTTGCAGGTGTTGACGAACTTCATCATCTCAGCGATCGGGGTGTTGAACTTCAGCGCCTCGATGCCCGCAGTGGTCTCCTTGATCATCCGGTGCAGGGCCTTGGCAACTTCTGGGGAGGTCTTGCCGAAGTCTGCGACCTGCCCCTCGCTGCCGATGAACAGGCGCCACACCCGGCTCAGGAACCGGTAGACCCCGTTGCAGCCGCTGGTCTGCCAGGGCTTGACCTGCTCGAGGGGACCCATGAACATCTCGTACAGCCGCAGGGTGTCTGCACCATAGGCCTTGACGATGTCGAGGGGATCCACGCTGTTGTTCAGCGACTTGCCCATCTTGCCCAGCTTCTGCTCGACGGGGACATCCCCGGCGTACCAGTCGGTGGTGACCGTCTGGGTGGTGTCCCAGGCGCTCTTGATGTCGGTGGTCTGGCCGGGGCGGTGCTCGACGTTGTCGGGGTGGTGGTACTTGCCGCCGCTCTCGCGGTAAGCGTATGCCAGGATCATGCCCTGGTTGAACAGCTTCTTGTACGGCTCCTTGGTCGGGACCAGGCCGCAGTCGAACAGCACCTTGTGCCAGAACCGGGAGTACAGCAGGTGCAGGACCGCGTGCTCCACACCGCCGATGTACAGGTCGACGTCGCGCCAGTAGGCGATCTTGTCCGGGTCAAACGCCGCACCGGAGTTGTGCGGATCCATGTAGCGCAGGTAGTACCAGCAGGATCCCGCCCACTGCGGCATGGTGTTGGTCTCGCGGAGTGCTGGCTGACCCTTGTAGGTGGTGTGCAGCCAGTCCTTGGCGCGGGCCAGCGGGGGCTGACCATCGGCGGCGGGCTTGTACTCGTCGATGTGGGGCAGGACGACCGGCAGATCCTCTTCGGGGACCGGCACGATGGTGCCATCCTCCAGGTGCAGGATCGGGAAGGGCTCGCCCCAGTAGCGCTGGCGGGAGAACAGCCAGTCGCGCAGCTTGAAGTTGACCTTCCGCACACCCAGGCCCTCGGCCTCCAGGTGGTCGATGATCGCGGCCTTGAACTCGGCGACGGACATGCCATCAAACCGACCGGAGTTGATCGCCACACCCTTGCCGGGCCAGGCGGACTCCTGGAAGTCGTGATCGTTGTCCACGGCGTAGACCGGGATGATCGGCAGACCGAACTTCTTCGCGAAGGCATGGTCCCGCTCGTCGTGGGCGGGCACGGCCATGATCGCGCCGGTGCCGTAGCTGGCCAGCACGTAGTCCGCGACCCACACCGGCACCGGCTCGCCGTTGATCGGGTTGATGGCATAGGCGCCGGTCCACACGCCGGTCTTCTCCTTCTCCGCGGCGACCTGACGTTGCCGGTCGCTGCGCTGCCCGGCGGCATGGACGTAGGCCATCACCGCCTCGCGACGGTCTGCGGTGGTGATCCGCTCGACCAGCGCATGCTCTGGCGACAGCACGCAGTAGGTCGCGCCGAACAGGGTGTCGGGGCGGGTGGTGTAGACGGTGAACTGGTCGTCGCCGACCTTGAAGTGGACCTCGGCACCCTCAGATCGGCCGATCCACTGCCGCTGCATCTTCAGCACACCTTCCGGCCAGTCCAGGCCTTCCAGATCGTCCAGCAGGCGCTGGGCGTACTCGGTGATCTTCAGCACCCACTGCTTCATCATCCGACGCTCGACCGGATCCTGGGTCTCGACGTACTTGCCGTCGACGACCTCCTCGTTGGCCAGCACGGTGCCCTGCGCGGGACACCACCAGACCGGGACTTCATCGAGGTAGGCCAGGCCCTGCTCGTGCAGCTTCAGGAAGATCCACTGGGTCCACTTGTAGTAGTCGACCTCGCAGGTGCTGATCTCGCGCTCCCAATTGAAGCTGAAGCCCAGTCGCTTCAGCTGGGTGCGGAAGTAGGCGATGCGCTCGCGGGTGATGGTCGCTGGGTGGCGGTTCTCCTTGACTGCGGCGCGCTCTGCGGCCAGTCCGAAGGAGTCAAAGCCGATCGGGTTGAGCACCGAGAAGCCGTTCATGCGCTTGTAGCGGGCGACGATGTCGATCGCGGTGTAGCTCTCGGGGTGGCCGACGTGCAGCCCGGATCCGGAGGGGTAGGGGAACATGCACAGGGCGTAGTACTTGGGCTTGCTCGGATCCTCGACGGCGTGGAAGGTGTTGTTGTCCTCCCAGTACTTCTGCCATCTCGGCTCAATGTCTGCGGGCTCGTATTGGCTCATGGGTCATCCTCTCCGGAGGCGCCGGTTTTAACCCGGCCTCCAGGTGTGTGCTGGTCACTGCAGCAGGTGCCAGGCACACCACCGCAGGGGAAATGGTTTGTTGTGTGAGCTCGGCTCAGCTCTTGTGGGAGCGAACGCGCGACTCAGGACGCAGGAAAGGCCACCCGACCGGTGGCCTGGCTGGTAAGTCGGAGCGCGCCGAGACGTAGGGCGCTTCCGGGGAACCAGTGGGTGGGGGACTGCGTTGTCATGTGGGTAGTGTCATCGGTCGAGCGACAGGCGGCAAGGTGTTTTCCCTGCGACCCTGCACTCACCGGGTGCTGACCGGCACGACCAGCGGGCCGGAGACATCCCCGCTGTCGAAGTCCAGGGTCAGCTGAAGCTCGGCCTCAGACGGCCCAATGCGTGCGAGGGTCATCGTCGAGGTGCGCCCGAATGCGGTCTCATCGCCGCTCGTGAGCGAGAGAATCGCCAGCAGTGGGTTGCCGGTCATGCCGCCGTAGGTGGTGCCCACTTCGAGGTCTTGGGGCAGGTAGAGTGTGAGCGCGCCGCCGAAGCCGCCGACCGCCAGCCGGCTCTCTCCGTCGTAGTGGACCAGCTCCGCCGTGGTGCAGTCGGGGGTCCAGGCTGCGATCTCGCTGTGGAGAGTGCAGTCGTCAGCGTCGCCGCAGGAGAGAAGGAGCCAAAGCACCCCGCCACTGTATCTCTCATCAGCCCATTTCTCTGATACAGCCAGCGAGGTTCGCTAATACAGCCAGCGAGGTTCGCTAATACAGCCAGCGAGGTTCGCTAATACAGCCAGCGAGGTTCGCTGATGCCGACAGACCTACGCAGAGGCGAGGGGACTGCGACTGCGAGTTGGCTGAGTGGCGGTGATCGTGGCGGGCAGTGGTGTGGGAAGGTGAGCGATGGCGACAGCCTTCACAGTCCGATGAACGGACATGATCTCGGCATCGCTCCATGGCATCAGCCACATGGTCAGCCCGCCAGCCACCATGAGGAGGGTGGTAACGGACAGGGTCCAGAGCAGCTCTGTGGTGGCAGGGTCGAGCATGAGTTCCAGCATGTGTGTCTCCCGTAGGTCCTGAACAGCTGTACAGAGTATACTGGTGTTGCGTTCAGGATGCCAGCCTTTGCAGCGGACAATAAAAGCCCGAATGGCGATGATCGTGCTTGGTTGCGGATCATCCATGACCTCATGGTAGGTCTTGACACTACAAGACTCAATTGAGAGCCATTTATTCCGGTTTTTTTCGCCTCATCGCTCGACCTCGAAGCTCACCGTCAGATCCATGTCCTCATCGTAGGCGGTCATGGTGCCCTCGATCTCCCCCATCGTGGTCGGGTCATCGAAGGTCACAGACCAGTCCATGTCCGCCTCGCGCACGCCATCGTTGAGCTCCACATGGGCCTCGCCGCCGCCGGTGTCTCCGCTGAGATCGATGACAACCTGGACGTTGATGTCGTTCATCTCACAGCCCAGCTCGCCGCTGACGCTGCCCGACTCCGTCACCGTCAGTTCGGCCTCTCCACGGCAGGCATCGTCGTACTGCCACTCCTCCCAGTACACCTCGATGGTGGCCTGCCCCTTCCAGTCTCCCGACCAGTCTGGATCGGCATCGGCATCGGTGTCGGCGTCGGTGTCGGCGTCGGTGTCGGCGTCGGCGTCGGTGTCGGCATCGGTGTCCGCATCGGCCTCGGTCGCGGCGGGGCCGACGGGGACCGAGCCGGTGGGGGAGCAGGCGGACAGCAGCAGGAAGAGCAGGGGGTGTGGGGTCATGAGGGCTCCGAGTGATGCTGTGATTGTACTCACTCCCCGAGCAGTCGGGCGACCTGACGCTCCCAGGCGCTGCGGCCACGACGGGCGGGGATGGCGGCATAGAGTGCCTCCGCTGCAGCCATCTTCGCCAGGGCCGGCGCGAGGCGACGGATGAGCCGGTGCTGTCGGGCGACTCCGCCGAGCATGCCGGGCAGCTCCCGGGGACGGGGGCGGGGGGTGCGCTGGGCGAGGCCGTCGGCGAGCAGGCCCGGGGTCATGAGGCCCCCAGCCATCAGCGCGGTGATCTCGTCGGTGCTCAGGGTTGCGGAGAGCCGGGCAAACAGGAACGCTCCGGCGAAGTTGCCGCCGTGGGTGCGCAGCCAGCGGGTGGCGTAGTCCTCCGGGGTGCCGCCGTCCGCCAGGGTCTCGGCCAGCAGCTCTCCGGCCACCATGCCCGCGCCGACCCCGGAGCCGTGCATCGCGTAGACCTGTCCGCCAGCATCGCCCACCAGGGCCACAGCACCCCGGGCGAGGTGCTGCGGGGCCGCTAGCGGGATCGCGCCGGCCCCGCCAGACAGCCGCTCTCCGATCCAGGGCTGCGCTGCGACGAACCGCCGGAGGAGCTGGGCGCCGGAGGGATGGCCGAGGCCAGGGATCGCACCAGTGAGGATGCCGATCCGGTCGCCGTGAAGGCTAATGTTGACGATGGAATATCCGCCCGCAATGCCGGTGAACACGATGACGTCGCCGGGTCGGTGGCCGAGGCTGGTGAAGAAGTCCGCGGCAGCTTGCTCGTTGGTGACCCGGTGGACCGCCTGGGCTGCAGCGCAGATCCGCTCGGCAGGCACCACGGGACGGGGGAGCAGTCCGGCGCCCTTCATGCCCGAGGCATCAACCACGAAGCGCGCGGTGATCTCGCCGTCGTCGGTGACCACGCCCTGCTCCGTCTGCCCACGCATCGTGACCCCGCCCCTCAGCTGTGCACCAGCCTCGATCGCTTCGCGCTGGAGCCGGTCGACCAGAAGTCGCATGTCCACCTCGATGAGCCCGTCGCTGGGAATGTGCACCGAGGGGCCGTCCCAGCCGGCGATGAGGTGGAACGGGGTGCCCTCGCTGATCCGCTCCGCCCCGAAGGGGGGTGCGATCCGGGCGGAGGTGAAGCAGTGTCTGGGGATGGCGTTAATCCAAGATGCCCCAGCGCGTGCGAGGGGCTTCCCGTCGATGCAGAGGGTGCGAAGTCCCCGGCGGGCACAGGACAACGCGGTGGCTGCTCCAGCGGATCCGGCCCCCACGATCACGACATCAAACTGCATGCTGGTTCTCCATCCGGACAAAAAATGCCAGGTGTTCTATCCGCACCGGGCGACTCCTCGATAGGATAGCCACCTGCCTGCCCCCATCGGACCATGGTCGACGACACCAAACTCAACAAGTCCCAGAAGTTCGTTCGTGTTCTCGAGCTGCTTCAGCGCCACGAAGGGGTCACCGCCTCTGAGCTGATGAGCCGCTTTGAGCTGGATGATCGCACACTTCGACGCTACCTCTCTGACCTCAGAGACATCTCCCTGCCCATCCACTCCGAGGGTCGCGGCGCACGTCGTCGGCTCTGGATGGATCCGAACTACCGCCGCCAGGGCGTTCAGCTGTCTCTGCTGGAGTTGGTGTCGCTGCACTTCGGGCGCACCCTGTTCGACTTCCTCAAAGGCACCAGCTTTGCCCAGGACATGGACGACGCACTGGAGCGGCTCTCGACCCTCTCCGGCGACCGCTCCGCGCAGCTGACCGAGCACCTCAGCCGGAAGTTCATGGCGGTCCCCGAGCACGCCAAGGACCACACGCGGACCTCTGAGATTGTCGACGACATCCTCACCGCGCTGCTCTACCAGAACCCGGCCCGGGCCTTCTACGCCCGGCTCACCGGCCCGACCCGGCAGTACCTGCTGCACCCCTACACCCTGGTCACCTTCCGCCAGGGGCTCTACCTGTTCGCCCTCGACGTGGAGAGCGACAAGATCAAGACCTTCGCTCTCGACCGCTTCCGGGCCTTCGAGCGCGACCGCCACGAGCACTTCGAGTTCCCCGAGGGCTACGACCCCGAGGAGCTGGTCAAGGACGCCTTCGGCATCACCGGCGGCTCGGTCAAGGACGTCATCCTCCGGTTCCGTCGCTCCGCTGCGCCCTACATCCGTGAGCGCATCTGGCACCACAGCCAGGTCATGGAAGCCGCCCGAGACGGCGGGGTCATCCTGCGCATGCGCGTCGGGCTCGCCCCGGAGCTGACCAGCTGGATCATGGGCTTCGGCCCCGGGGTCCAGGTCCTCTCCCCGCCCGAGCTGGCCGACCAGATCCGCCGCCTGCACAAGGAAGCGCTTGAGCAGAGCCGATAGGCCGTGATGCCTGGTTCAACTACCCTCCACCCAGAGGGCGCTCCAGCGTGGGAGTTTGAGGGGGGCCTCCCTCAAGAAAGGGCAAAGGGAGGTTATTCAACCTCCCCATTCTGGAGATTCAGTCCGAAGGACGCTCCAGCGTGGGAGTTTGAGGGGGGCCTCCCTCAAGAAAGGGCAAAGGGAGGTTATTCAACCTCCCCATTCTGGAGATTCAGTCCGAAGGACGCTCCAGAATGAGTAATCGGTGGCGAAAGAGCCTGCTGAAGCCGCCGGTTCACCTGCGTGGTGCGACTCCGGAGCTCCTTGCCCCCTACGATCCCTGGGCTGGCGATGAGATCGAGATGCAGCTGGGCAGCTACGAGAACTACGTGCGGTTCTCCGCCGTGCCCAGCAAGATTTCCCAGGCTGAGCACGATGAGGCTGACGTTGAGTTCCGCCGTCTGTATCGGGAGATACTCGACGGCACTGCGCCGTGGGGTGCGGAGGCTGCTGTGACCTCGGTTTTGGCCCTCGATGCTCCGCTCCGCCACGACACCCGCCCGCTCAACGAGGCCAGCCGGCACATCTCCGACGACATCCTCGCCGAGATGTCGGAGGATCAGGTGCCGGACATCGGCGTGGTTGCCCCGGATCGGGTCCTCGGTCCGCTGTCCGAGCACGCCCTGCCCCGTCGCCTGCACCGCATCGCTGGCGCGGTCATGGCGTTTGTCCCGATGATTCGTGGCGGCGTGATGCCGGTGGCCCGGGTCATCTACCAAAAACCCCGTCCGCCGACCTCCCTGTCCTCCCCGATCCGCTCCATTGCCCGCGCTCCGGTGATGATCTGGCACAAGACCCCTGAGGGCCTCGTACCCCTCCTCCCCCTCGGCCCCCGTCAGGTTGCTCTGTTCAGCACCGACCGCCCTCGCCTGCATGTTGATCCGACCGAGGGCCCGGTCCTGATCGGTCGGGCTACCCCGCTGGAGTCTGGTGGGTGGTGGCTGGCGGCAGCGCTGAGCCTTCCGAAGCCACCGCCGTCGGACATTCTGCTGCGTCGGATGATGCTGGAGCTGCAGCGGCTTCGGCGTCATGACCGACGGGTGTCGTGGGAGGACATGCTGCGGGAGCGTGCAGAGGTGGTGTATCGGACGGCTTGTGAGTGGAGCTGGTTGGAGTGTTTGGAGGAGACGTTGGGGTTGTGGAGAGGTGATGGTGGTTGAGGATGATGGTTGATTTGGGACGATGGTTGATTTGGGATGGTGGCTGAGCTGGGACGATGGCTGAGCTGGGATGTTGCGGGCATCCCCATCAACCCAGGTTCAGCCACCAACCTCAGCCCACCAACCTCAGCCCACCACCAACCTCATCAACCACCATCCCAAATCAACCACCAACCTCATCAACCACCTACCGCTCAACCCTTCCCTGACTCTCCACTCCCCACACATCATCCGGAGTCAACCCCAGCCCTTCCCGCAGCCGATCGTTGTACGCATCCGCCAGCCGCTCTGCCTCATCAGTCCCGATCGACGAGGACGGATACCGCCGCAGCCGAAACGACTTCGAGCTGGTGAACGAGCTGCCGGCCAGACCGCCGATGGTCGCCACGAGGCCGCCGATCGCGAAGTTGGCGTAGCCGTAGTAGGTCTGCGCATCCCGGGCCTCGGACATGCCAAGCCCGCCAATCACAATCCCCGCAATCCCCGCTCCGGCGACTGTGTTCCAGACATTCGTCGAGCGGTTCGCCCGCAGGATGTCGCGCTCCAGGTCTGCACGCAGATTCCGGGCGTCGACGGTGCCGAGGAAGTCGGGCATGTCCATTCGGGTGGTGCCCTGGTAGATGGTGTCTGTGCGGGAAGTGTAGACGGACGGATTGGAGACCATCATCCCCCAGCCCATGCCGTACCAGGGGCCACCGAAGCCGATGCTGACTGGCGGGCCGCTGGCGCGGAACTCCACCTCCGTGCCGACGCTGACCCGCTCGCGCTGGTACTGCCGGAGCGCCTGGAGGCGGGCGGCGGAGCGCTGGGGCTCGCTGCCGCGGGGGATGGCGAGGGGGCGCTCGGGGTCCGGGGCGGGCTGGCGGGCCGGTGTGCCGGGGACAGGGGCGTGGACCTGATCGACCGGCAGCGCGAGGGGTGGCTCGTCGCTGCTGGATGGGGGAGACCGCTCCGGGGTGCCCTGAGCGGCGGCGATGGACCATGCGGTGAGGAGTAGGGGGGTCATCTCAAGCCTCCGGTGGGAAACGGTAGCCGATTGCAATCGGGGTGGACGGATCAACCCCGGATGGCATTCAAATTATCCGATGCAGTACAGTATTGACTGTGATCCTGCTGTTTCTCCTGTCCTGTAAGTCCACAGACATTGCTCCGGCTTCCGCTCTGACGGAGAGCGGGCTGGTGGAGTGCGCGGCCCCAAATTCCCGCAGCATGTTGGGCGCCTTTGAGCCTGGAGAGGCCTTTCCGAGCTCGGAAGAGACGAGGATGTATGAGTTGGGTGTGGCCGTGGGA
>JBLHNG010000051.1:0-20720 GCA_047621685.1 Myxococcota bacterium
CCTGAACTGAGGCTTCCCCATGCTGCGTACCGTCACCGTCATCGTCTTCGGATCGATCCTCTCCGCTCCGGCCCTGGCGGACGACAAGCCCAAGCGCCTCTCCATCGACTTCACCGGTGGCATCCGGCCGGACATGGCGGGTCTCGGCTCGACCATCTCCAAGGACGGTACCCTCGACACTGCCGACTCTACGGTCGCGAGCACCTTCTACAGCACCGACAAGGCGCTGATGAGCGATCAGTCCAACGGCACGCTCTGGGGCAACTCCAACGACACCGAGTCGATCTTCAAGGTCATGGGGCAGGCACCCGAGTATGGCGGATCGATGCTCGGCATCGAGCTTGGAAGCCGGATCCGGTATGAGCTGGACGATGTGGTGAATTTCCCGCTGTTTATCCAGTCTGGCATTCACTTCTCCCAGCGAATCAGCGGCGGCTACCAGTCGCGCACCCTGGGCGACATCGCTGAAGCAGACGAGCTGTCCCTCCTGTTCGCCATCAACCAGCTCGATCCGGCGGACTACTCCGGCGGCACGATGATCAACCAGTACGACGCCTCCTGGCTGGAGGTGCCGGTCACCCTCGGCATCAAGGTCCCGCTGAAGAAGCCCTACACCTTCGCCTACGGAAGCTTCGGGGCTTCGTACTTCAGCGGTGGGTTCTCCGTCGAGATGGACGTCGATGAGGTCTACGCCAACGTCCTGGCGACCCACATCGATCTCGACGCCGACGTGCCGACCATGACCAGCTACTCCCCCGGCGCGGTCTCCGACACCATCTCCTTCAACATGAGCGGCATCGGCCTGAACTACGGCCTCGGTGTGCAGGCGGGCATCCGGAAGGGCGTGGCGTTCTTTGCGGAGCTGAACTCCTCGGGTGCAGCAAAGACGGTCTACGGCACCGAGATGAAGACCGAGACCAAGCAGCTCCTCACCGCGCTGAGCAGCGAGTCCCTCGCCCAGAGCGATCCAGAGTGGTTCGACACCCTCGCCTTCCCGGTGCTCGCCACCGGTGCTTCGTTTCGAACGGGCATTCGGGTCTACTTCTTCTAAGGTCCGATCTTCGGCACCGGTCATCGAGCCGGACAGCATTCGGCTCGACCAGTGCGCTTTTTTACTGAGGGGAAGCCGATGAGGGCGGCCCCAACAGCCTGATAAATCAGGCTTCCCCCTATCTTCGCCACAGAATATCTGTGGCGGAACACTGTCCGCTGATGATGGCTGATATGACGGGTGCCTGATCTTCTAAGATCCGATCATTGACGTACTGCGTCACGGTGTCGAGATGTCTTGAGGAGGTGTCCCTGTGGAGCGGTTTGACTCGACGGACCTGAGAGCGTTCGTTGCCATCCAGTGCCTTGGCCTTGTCGAGGCGCTCCAGTCCGGTGCAATGGCGCCGGCAGACGCGGCTCGCTGGCTGTTCCACACTGAGATGCTCAGCCAGCTGAAGACCGCCGGGGCCTGCGAGGGCTGCCTGGGGCTCGTCGAGCTGGGCACGACGCTGGCAGAGGGCAGCGAGCACGAGGTCGCTGAGGCGATGGTGTCGCTGCGGGCCGGCGCGATGGCAGTCCTCTCGACATGCCATGAGGTCGCGGAGGGATAGGCCAGGTCAGGCCTCCGGCTGTGGTGGGCTGACCATCGTGCGGTGCCAGCGGGTCAGGAGGCCCTTCTCGGAGGCGGTGGGGGTGCGGTTGAACACCCCGCGGACCTGCACGATCCGGCCCTCATTGGGTTGCACCTCGACGGTCAGCACCGGGCGGCTTTGGTTGCTGACCCGGAAGATGGCGGCGTGACCGCGGTGGCACTTCCAGTCGTACAGCCGCACGCAGTGGCGCATGGCCAGCGACTCCTGGCGCAGTGCCTCGGTGGTGCACAGCTCCTCCACGGTCCAGTCCTCCCACGACCAGTCCCAGCCCTTCCGCGGCCAGGATCGCTGCACCCGCCCCCGGGTCTGAAGCTGGCGATGGTACTCCGTTGATTCTCGCTCGATGCTGGCCCAGGTCCGTCCCGACCAGGAGAACGGCGACCCGCCCCGGAGCATCTCGGTGAACCGGTGACGTGCCCAGCCCAGGGGTGCGTCTGCAGCCAGCGGGACTCCACCCGGTTCTGCGCCGGTGAGGTCGTCCCGGTGCGCCACCAGCCACTGGATCGTGCCCTGCCAGAACCGCAGGGCATCGCTGGTGGTGTTGTGGGAGAGGGGATCGATGACGTAGCTGTGGTCCCGGCACAGCCGACACAGCTCTCGTTGATCCCCGCCAAGTCGATGGATCTCGGCGAGCATGAGGCCCTGGAGCGGCGGGAGTGTGCCGGGGATCCCGGTGAGCTGAAGCTTGCTGGGGGCGGGGCGGAAGCCACCGTGCCAGCCACCGGTGAAGTGCTTGGTTCGGGTCAGCCGACGAAGGCTTCCGCCGCGTCCGAGCAGCACCGAGAGCATCAGCCAGCGGAGGTTGACCCACTGCGGCGGCTCTCTCCAGGCGTTGAGCAGGAAGCTGGGGATCGGCCACTGCTGGAACAGGTGACGGACCAGGGCGGCGGTCCGAGCCCCCCGCTGTGGAGGCTGGAACGTGCGCGGCGAGCGGCACCAGAACGGCGAGAACAGGACCAGGAGCCCCGCCAGACGCAGATCGCCCTGCCAGTATCGGCTGGAGAGTGCCTGAAGGGCGGCAAGATCCGCCTGGCTGGGGAGCAGCGCGGAGAGGGGCTGCTGGTGGAGGACGTCGAGCCAGCCGAGGAGCTGGGCCTCGATGGTGCGGGGGTCTTCGAGCAGGGGGGCGTCGGTGAGGGGCTTGGAGGTGCTCGGCAGGGTCAGTGGCAGGGGGTTGAACTGCCCGGCGTCCTGGAGCCGTGTGATGAGATCGATCCACATGCGGTTGAGGATGGCGGAGGGGTGCTTGGTCCGATCGTCGCCGCTCCACTCTTCGCTGCTCCAGTCGGGCTCGAAGTGCTGCTCGAAGTCGTGCCAGTCCGTGATGTAGTCATCGGAACTTCCGTACTTAATCTTGCGATATCGCGCACTCAGTTCATCGACTCCCAGCTTGCGGTGGAGGTTGATGGGGTGTTCGCGCCGCTCCGCTGATGCCACCGTGTCCTCCTCCCCCTGGGGTTGAGGGGTCGGGAAAGTATGGCCTGATCCGATCGACTCGACCAGCCCCGCCTACTCGCTGGTGCAGAAGCCGAAGTCCGCCTGCTCACCGGGCTCCAGCGTTGCGTTCCAGCTCACCCCGGTGAAGAACATCACGCCGTCCTCCTCTCGGACCTCGGCGTTTTAGAGGCTGGTGATCTCGTCGGTGATGGCCGCCGCGACCTCCCAGTCGATGGTCTCCACGCCGTCTACGGAGCTGGTGGTGTCGATGATGGCGTGCCCCGTCCTCGTCGCGCCACAGCCCGAGCGCATCGTAGTGCTCGAAGCCGAAGCCGAGGGGGACGATCAGATTGTGGCCGGCAGCGCACTGCGGATCGGCGCTGTGCTGCTCGTACCGATCTCGGGTGCTGGCCAGGCCAGCGTGCGGACGCATCCTGTGAGCACAAGCAGGGCAGCTGAGGCTGTCTTCATCAGACAATTCAGCACCCGTCACCGGGCCGTATCCGGCCCTACTGGTGCGCTTTTGTCTGAGACGGGGGCTTCACCCCCAAACCCCCCGCTGCGCGCTGACATCCTCTCAGACAGACTGTCCGCCAGAAGGGGGCGACATGACGGGTGCCGAAAATTCAGCTCACAGCCCGGTCGACCATCCGGCGTCCTGCCAGCCCTCCTCCTGCGGATCGAGGTCGGTCAGCGTGGCGGTCAGGGGACGGCTGTCGGTGCAGGTATCGAGAACGCTCAGGGTGCAGGGATCGGCCTGACAGTCGGCCTCCCACTGGGTATTGCTCGCCGGGACGGTGCCGCCGCCGGTGTCGAGCGAGGGCACCTCCAGGTAGCTGCTGGCGGGCATCGCACCGGTGGCGCCGACCCCGACCTCGTCGGGCCAGGTGTCCGACTCCTCCCAGTACCGGCGGAGGCTGGTGGACTCGATCCAGGCGCCATCCACCACCAGGGCGCTGTCGCGGACCTTGCGGGGGAGGTCGAGGGTGACACTCTGGGTCAGCGACTGCTCGGTAGAGACGGTGAGGGCGTAGCCGGCGGCGTGGCTGTCGGTCCGGCTGTCGGTCTCGCTGCGGGTCCAGGTGAAGGTCGCCCAGTCGCGCTCGGGATCCTCGGGGTAGACCCCATCCTCCAGCATCAGCAGCAAGCCGCCCTCGCTGCTGACCAGCCGGGCCATCACCACCATGTCCGAGGCGGTGACGGTGCTCTCAGACGCGGTCTCGACGATGGGCTGGGCGGCGTCGAGGAGGTTGTGGGAGAGCAGCGTGTCGCAGTCGCCCCCGGTGCTCGCGGCGATCTGGAGCATCCAGATGCCGGAAGGATCGAGGGCTTCGCCGCTGCAGGCCAGGAGGAGGAGGGTGAGCATGGGCGGTGAGGCTACCATGCGGGCGACCCGCCCCGACCTGAACCCACAGACTCAGTGGCCCCCTGAAGCGCTCGCCATCACGCCCTTCTGGTGATTGTCGAGACCAGTCACATGGACGGTCACACCTCTTGCGACGGATCCCTCAGCGAATTCGTTGATGAGCTCGACGACATCAGGGTGGATGAACACAGATTCCACCGCATCGATGTCGACAGTCGAGTCGTCGGAGACCTCCTGGAGCATCTTCATGATGCTGGCTTTGTGAAGGAAGGTGACCTGCTGGGTCAGGGTCAGGCGGACCCGGTCAGACTCGGCGGGATCCTTCTCCACAGTGATCGGCAGGCGGTAGTTCTCAAACAGCAGGCCGATGATAGCGACGACCAGCCCGAGCCCAATTCCCATGAGCAGGTCCGTGAAGACAATGCCCAGCACCGTCACAGCGAAGGGAATGTACTGCGCGGGGCCGCCCTTGTACATCTGCCGAAACATCGCGGGATTCGCCAGCTTGTAACCGACGACCAGGAGGACCGATGCGAGTGCGGCGAGGGGGATGAGGTTCATGACGCCGGGCAGCAACAGGACGCCGATCGCCAGGAAGAAGCCATGAATGATGGCTGAGACGCGGCTGCTACCGCCCGCCTGGATGTTCGCCGAGCTGCGCACGATGACCTGTGTGACCGGCAGGCCACCGAGCAGGCCAGAGACCATATTGCCCACGCCCTGAGCCTTGAGCTCCCGGTTGGTGGGTGTGATGCGCTTGAGCGGGTCGAGCTTGTCGGTGGCCTCGACACACAGCAGGGTCTCGAGACTGGCAACGATGGCCAGCACTACTGCGGTCTCATACACCGCAGCGGTCTGCAGCCCGGTTCTGAAGTCGGGAAAGGTGAGCAGGCTCCCGAGGTCCGAGAGCCCGGCGATGACGGGCACCTGGACAAGGTGCTCGCCATTGACCAGCAGAGTCGGTGTCGAGCCGGCGGTGATCGCGAGCACCACTCCCGCGGTGACAGCCAGCAGCGGCCCGGGAATCCGAGACAGGATCGGTCTGCTCTTGATCCACCTGGTCTGCCAGAGGATGAGGATCCCGAGAGACACACCAGCAATGAGCATCGGTCCAGGGCTCATCAGGGTGAACGCCTCGGACAGAGACGACAGCGTCGTCCCACCATCGGCAGTGGCAAAGCTGACGCTTCCCTCTGGCTCCTTGTCGTATCCGAGCGCGTGGGGGATCTGCTTCATGATGATGATGATGCCGATGCCTGCGAGCATCCCCTTGATCACCGAGGCCGGAAAGTAGTACCCGATGATTCCTGCGCGGGCGAAGCCCAGGCCAACCTGGATGAGGCCCGCCAGGATGACCGCGACGAGGAAGACATCGAAGGACCCAAGCTCCTGGATGGCAGTCAGCACGATGACTGCAAGTCCCGCGGCGGGTCCCGAGACGCCCACAGGAGAGCCGCTGAGGGCACCAACGACGATGCCGCCGACGATTCCTGCGATGAGGCCGGAGATTAGCGGTGCGCCAGATGCCAGGGCGATTCCCAGACATAGCGGGAGTGCGACCAGGAATACGACGACTGCGGCGGGCAGATCTCGCTTGAAGATGAGCAGTGAATTTTTTGGGGCCATGATGGGCTCCTCCCTATGAAGCGAGTGACTCTCCAGAGGTAGGAACCCAAAGTCGTTCGGTCCATCACTTCAT
Source organism: Myxococcota bacterium (assembly GCA_047621685.1). GTDB lineage: Bacteria > Myxococcota_A > UBA796 > UBA796 > UBA796 > JAQXDW01. The sequence goes on from JBLHNG010000051.1 coordinate 6,146, forward strand.
TCCGCATCATTTGTACGGCTGAACCGAAGGTTGGTGGCTGCACCCTGAAGGACTGCTTGCACGGCTTGATTCCGCATCCTCGACGACATGACCACCGCGTACACACGCTCCTTCGCGTCCTTGAGCTCTCCGACGGCCAGCACTCGATACTGCGCTTCCACAGCCGCTCGTATAGCTGTCGGAACAGCAAATACACCGATGCCGTCCTCTCCAAATGCCTTCAGAAGGGCACTGTCTCCGAACTCCGCGACAACGTGGGGGCGGATCCCGGTCTGCTCAAACCAGGTCTCAAGCAGCCCTCGCATTGCTGAGCCGACCTCTGGAAGAAGCAGGGGTGCCCCTTCGAGGCTCTGCGGGAACCCGTTCAGGATTCGGCCCGCCAGACTTGGGGCCGCCATCAGCGTGACGGTCGATTCGCCCAGAAGAACACTCTCCGCGCGCAGATCGGAGGACAGGGTCACAGGCCGATCCACCAGGACCATGTCGAGGTGATGGACCCCCAGATCGGCCACGAGGCGGTCTGGCCGATCCTCGTGAACCACCAGGTGAACTGGACATCCATCGATTCTCATTGATGGAGACAGCAGGTCTCTCGCGACGAGCTTGGGCAGGTCGTTCGCGACACCAACGTGGAATCGGTAGGCATGGCGTTGCCGTGTCGAGCTGCGGCCAGCATCGACCATCTCCTGGCCGAGCGCGAAGATCTCATCGGCATACTGCTTCACCATGATGCCGCGCTCAGTCAGCGCCAGCCCACGGCCACGTCGCTCAAACAGCGAGTAGCCGAGATTGTGTTCGAGAGACTTTATCTGAGCGCTGATGGTGGAAGGAGATAAGCTTAGGATTTTGCTAGCTTTATTGAGCTTACCCTCGCGGGCCGTGACCCAGAAGTAGCGCAGGTGTTGGAAGTTGAGGTCTTTCATGGGTTCGGAATAACCGAACAATAAGTAAATTATCCCAGATTATTTCTGTTCGTTCGGTATTGCCGAATTGAAATCATGAAACATACTAATGGACCGCACATTCGTCGCAGCCTACGCTACCAATCACCTGCTGTACCCGCGTGACTGAGGTGTACCGATAGGTTCGGAGGGCTCGACGTGACCGACCAGGAAGACCAGGACCATGGCTCCACTCTGCTGCTGCTTCCTCCTCCCCAGGAAGCAACCAGGCCAGTCCTGGCTCTCGCTCTGCGCCCCGACACGGAGCCGTGGTATCTGCTGGAGCACGCCGTGGACTGGGCACAGCATGCAAACGCGCAGCTTGACCTGTGTGCTGTCATTCCAAGCCCCAGCGACCCCTGGGGCTCCTATGAGTGTTCTTGGCAGGGCATGCGGCAGCAGCTGCGTCGAAAGGTGGAAGTGAAGCGCTGGTTGCTCACCCTCCACAAGGCGATTCCGGTCCAGCATCGTGGGACTGTGACAGTCCTTGAGGGAGAGGTTGCTGCGGAATTGGCCAGCCATGCAAAGACCCACTCGGCCCTGCTCGTGGGCAAGTCTGCTCGCCGCCGCTGGTGGTCACTGTTCCAGGCCACCGTGGCCAGCCGGCTTGTGCATGTCTGCCCGATTCCTGTGCTGGTCCTTGCTGGTCGCAGGCCCCGCAAGGATGTCGTCGTCCACATGTCCGAGCCTCCCACAGCGGTGGGCATCCACCCCCTGAAGTGGGTGTCTCGTCACCTGCCACGCAGCAGGGTTGTTGTGGTCGGCAACAGATCTCCTGCTGTGCAGCCCCAGCGGAATTCCGGAGTCATCCAGCGTCTGGACTTTCAACGCTCGAGTTCCGCCACTCGTCACGTGGGACACCGCACCACGAACCCGGACACCGGGCACGGTCTGCTTGCGAGCGAGAAGAAGGATGACGTCGATCTCGTTGTGGTCCCAGCATCGAAAACGCTCGGTGTGTTTCAGCTCTTCCGGGGCAGCCTGGCCAGGACCGTGCTCCGCAGCAGTGCGTGTTCCGTGCTGGTCGTGCCGTCGTCAGACGCTGCCTGACTAGTACCCCTCGGCAGAGATAATGCCCCCCTTCGGGGCCCATCACATCTTCCAAGTGGTCCCAGCCTTTTTTGGGGGTTCCCCCCTCCTGCCTTCGGCAGCCCCCGCTGACTCTTCGTGTCAGCCCCTGACGTACAGCCCGGCAGAAGGTGCCAGGGCCTGCGAGACCCTGGGTTCTCATGTTCTTCGACACGCACCCCAGCCAGGCGGGCAATGTCGCGACGCCAGGAGCCTCCGTTTCAATGCTGACCGCCGCCGAGCGGTCGGGCTCTTCTTCGGCCGAGTCAGCCAAAAGTCTTGGAGCAGATTGCCTATGGTGGATATCCGCGTCGAGCCGACGTGCTATGAGCGCACATGTCACAGCATTTCTCGCCTGGTGTCTCCCGCGCTTTCCGACTCCGCCGCTCGCTGCGCAAGCACAAAAAGAGCCGAGGTAATCTGCCGCAGATTCCCGGCGGGCTCTCCGCGATTCCCGGTGGGCCCCCCGCATATGCACCGGCAATGCCCGTCGGCTTAGAGCTGAAGCTCGAGCCCAAGATCCAGGGCAAGACCGCCTCCCTGGTGTGGCTCGCCGACCTCGCAGGTCAGACCGGTGGCGCGGAACTTCGCGTGCAGACGCTCACCGTGAGCGTGGCTGCGACCGTTCCCGAGCGCGTGAAAGTGCGAGTGCTCAAGTGCCCGATCGTGACTGAGCTTGAGTGCCTGCACTGGATTCCGCCCACTCCGACACCCCTTGCCCAAGACGTCGACGTGGTCGACTACCTCAATGCCTGGGGCACCAGCCAGCTCCATACGCTGTGGCTCGAGCCCAACCGCGACGCCAGCGGGTCGGTACACAGCCGCCATGCCGGCAACCTCAAGCCGCTCTTGGGCCTGAAGCTGCCCGCGCTGAAGCACCTCGCGTTGCCTGGTCTCGAGCTGAGCCACCGCGGCATGCGCTATCTGGAGAACTGCGATTACATCGCTGGCCTGCACTCACTCGACATCTCGTGGTCAATCGTTGACGACATCGGAGCCCTGGTCTCCGTGCTGAAGAAGGCCGATGAGCTTCAGGTGCTGAGCCTGTCACACATCACGCTCGACGCCGCTGGCCTGGCTGCGATTGTCGCGGCGACGCCCAAGCTCACCGAGCTGGACATCACGTTCACTGAAATCGACGAGGACGCAGCAGACTCCCTGTTCGCCCTGGTGGAGCGCGGGATTACCCTGCGTGCGTCCCACAACCGGCTCTTTAGCACCTTCAACGAAAAGCTTCGTGAGGCTGCGGTGGCGTCGGGCGCTGAAGTACACCTGGGCTACCGGGAGAAGAAGAGGTCCAAGTAGGAGCCTGGTGTCACTGCACCACTGACCCGCTCACCCCAGGACCTGCATCGTCTCCTCAGCGACCTCCGCGAGCGCCCGGGAGATTGCCCGCACTTTCGCGGTGCGATGCAGCTCGACGTGTGTGACGAGCCACAGGGGGACCGACCAGTCTGCGTGGAGGCATCACCTCGTGGAGGTCGGGGATGGCTGCGGCCTGGAACACTGGCATGAACCCGACTCCGATACCGGCGAGCAGACTCTCGGCGAGCACCCGCTGACTCCCGCTGCGAAGCACGATGTTCCGCGCGGGAACGACTGACTCCAGCCATGCGAAGAAGGGCGCGCGGGTGGGGTCTTCGTGCGAGATGAACACATGCTGGGCCAGCTCCGCCTCTGACGCCGGCAGGCCGTGCTTCTCGACGTAGCGGGTGTGCGCATAGAACATCGAGCGCAGCAGCCAAAACGACCGCACCGTCGTCATCACCGGCGGGACGGGGGGCATCGGATACCAGAGTGCCCTCGGCATCGCGAAGACTGGTGCTCGTGTTGTCATCACGGGGCGACCGGTAGCGGCGACGTGGAGCTTGTGATCGATGACGTCTCCTCGATCGCAGGCGTCGATGCCCTCGCCCGGGAGCTGCTCGAACGGGTCGATCGCATCGACGTGCTCGTGAACAATGCGGGCTGCCTCGGCAGCGAGCGGATCAACAGCGACGACGGGCTCGAGATGCACTTCGCGGTGAACGTGCTCGCTCCGCGGCACCTCACCCTGGCGCTGTTGCCGGCGCTCAAGGCCGGGGGGGGGGGCTACGAGCCCTGAACTCGACGGCGTCACTGGCCGGTACTTCGACACCAGGACGAAGGAGCAGAAGCTGCATCCAACGGCCTACGACGCCGAGGTGCAAGACCGCATCCTCGCTGTCATCCAAGCTGCCGCACCCAGCTCAGCGGTGTAGCCGGTGGAGCAGAGAAGGCAAAGCCTCAGCGTCCTCTGCTCTGTCGCCAGATGCTGGGAGGAACCCCGTGCCACCGACGGAACGCGCGGGTGAAGGCTCGCGGATCGGAGAACCCCAGCAGCCAGGACACCTCAGCGAGGGCCATCATCGGGTCGGCGAGGAGCATCTCGGCGTGGGCCCGGCGGACCGCAGCCAGCTCTGCTCGGAAGCTGGAGCCTCCCGTCTGAAGGTGGCGCTGCAGGCTGCGCGCAGAAACCCCCAGCTCCCGGGCGACTGCCTCGATCGTCGGGGGACCACCCTGCAGGGACACCCCCAACACCCGGTGCAGTCGGGTCTTCAGATCGTCCTCGCCCGGAAGCTCTCGAACCTGCCGGGAGGCAAGCTCTTCGAGCATATCGGCCAGCGAGGCATCTGCGCGGGGGATCGCGTGGTTCCACCAGAACCTCTGGATGAGGATGCGTGTGTCGTGGGCGCCATAGGCGACCCGGCTCCCGAAGACCTCCTCATGGAGCACGGCGGTGTCGTCGTCCGGACGAGCAAACCCCACATCGATGCGCAGCGGGCGCCAGTCCAGCCCGGTCGTGGCACGGAGGGTGACCATCATCGCGCCGAGGGTGTACTCCACCGGCGGACGGGGCAGCGGGTGGGGCACTCCCTCGATCGATAGCGACAGGATGACCGGATCCCCTGACGCGTCGACAGACCAGCGCAGCCGCCGATCAACCAGGTCGAACCAGCGCGCCATACGCTGGATCCCCTCGCCCAGGGTGCGCGAGTACGCGACGAGGTACGACAACGACCGGTAGTCGTTGGCCTTGAGCTGCTGGGCGGCCCGGATCGCGAGATGCTCGTCACCGGACTGTCGGTAGGCCAACGCCCACAGCGCGTCGGCTCTGTCTGCATCGACCCGGGCATCGGGCTCAAGGATGATGTCCGGGCTCAGTCCTGCTGCAGTCAGGAGCGCGTCGGTGTCCAGATTGAGCCGCTGCAGCGCCCTCAGGAGCGCCCGGATTCCGATAGCGGGGACAGTTGAGCCCATGCTGCCAAGGATAGCCCGCGCTGCCGGATCGTGAAGGCCACCAGGCCAAGCGCACATAGCGCAATGAGCCAGTCTCCCAGTGCACCGTAGATGGTCTTTCGGCCTTGGCGAGGCAGCTCGACAACCAGCACGTCGCTGCCATCGAAGGCGCTCATGCTGCCGCGGAACCGGCCGAGCGGGTCGATGCCTGCCGACAGTCCGAACCGGGTGCTGCGCAGCACGCTGTGGCCGCCCTCGATAGCGCGGAGCCGTGCCATCCGGGTGTGGATCGGGTCGATGCCGCGCCAGTCACTCGAGGGCAACGCCAGCAGGTCGATGTCCGCCCTCGCATGCTCCAGGCCGAGCCGAGGAAAGTCGGTGTCGTAGCAGATCGCAGTCCCGATCAACACATCTCCACCTGCCACGTTCGTCGGAACCGGGCCGGTGCCCTGGATCGCTGGCTCTCCCGGGACCGGGTGATGCTTGAGGTAGGGGGACGAAACGGTGCCGTCAGGACGGAAGGTGATGCTCTGGTTCTCGTACTGAAGGGGCGACGTAGAGACCGGGACCACCCAGGCAGCGACCAGCTCGATGTCCAGCTCGTCCGCCAGCAGCGCCCACCGCGCCGCTGCTGCGTCCTGATCGCTCGGCATGACCAGGGTGGCTGCCTCGTTCCAGACCACAACCTCCGCCCCGGCTGCGGCGGCGGTGCGGGTGCGCTGCTCCAGGCCATCATCGATGACAGCCAGATCCGAAGCGCCCGGCAGCGGCAGCCCGCCGAAGGAGGAGTCGGTGCCGACTGCGGCCACCCGGATGGTGTCGACTCCGCCTCGGGCCTCGTCCAGCGCGATCCGCGCTCCACCAGCGACGTGCAGGCCGAGGAGCACTGCCGCGATCGTCGCACCCCTTCCCGCCCACGGCGTACCCTCCTGCCAGGCCTGCAGGGCCTCATCCAGCGCGGCGTTGGTGAGGTAGACCGCAAACGAAACGCCTGCCATGCCGGTGACGGAGGCGAGCTGAAGCAGCGCGATGTTGTCGAGCTGGGTGTAGGCCGCCGCCCCCCAGCTGGCGAACGGAGACAGGACGTGCTGCAGCCACTCGGCGACGACCATCAGCGCGGGAAAGAGCAGGAGCGATGCCCAGCCGGTTCGTGCTCGAGCCCGGGACAGGAGCAGAAAGGGGGCGGTCAGGAAGAGCCCGATGGGCAGCCCGAACATCAGCGACAGGGCCGGCGGAAGCGGCGCGGTGGTGATCTTGAGCACCGTGAGGCACCAGGCTACGCAACCTGCGAGCAGGAGCGCCAGCCCAGCCCGCCATCCAGTCCGCAGTCGGAGGTAACGAAGGAACGGAATGAAGGCGATCCAGGCGAGGGCGTCAACTCCAAATCGAAGGTTGGCAGAAGTGATCAGCGCTATTCCAAGCAACAGCCACCCGGTAGGGCGGCGATCGAGCGCTGAGATGATCGAGCGTGACATGGCGATCTCCTGTGGACATCAGGAACATGTCCCGCCGCCGGCCCTCTCCAGGGACCCCGTCGCGCCAGCTACTGGACCCGCTGCGCCACCTTCTCCTCAGGACTCACGAGCGCCGATCATCCCGTTCATCCCAACTCGGCCTCAGCTGTTGGATGGAATTCATCCGTGGGTGTCCTGGGAGCGCTCACAGTCGGAAATTGCGCACAAATTCTGAATTGATGTCTTTAATTGTTGAGTTTTAAACTATGTGATTCCGATCGTCTAAAACTGGTAGTAGATGAACTGCGGCCCTTCAATCCCAAACGTGATCACCGCCCAGAACGCCACCAGGCACACCACCGCCCACCGCCCCCAGCTCCCCAGGATCCACTCCTGCGTCTTGAGATACCGCTGGCTCTCATGCGCCGCGAAGACCAGCAGGGTCCAGATCGCACCGTCGTACAGCTCACCGGGAAGCTCCACCGCGCCGGCCAGAACATCCACGTACTGCCCGTACCCCGACAGGAAGATCGCTGAGACGTAGCTCTTCGCCATCGGCCAGTCCGAGCAGCGGAAGAAGATGTTGATCGTGGCGATCATGCAGAAGGTGTTCCAGCAGCACACGTAGAAGTACGCCACCTTCGTCACCGGATTGGCGTCCATCCGGGTGGAGACGAACCGCAGCGGACGCAGCAGCAGCTTGTGGCCGACCATGGTCAGCCCGTTGCCCAGCCCCCAGACCACGAAGTTGTTGCTCGCCCCATGCCACAGCCCTGAGAGGAACATCACGAGCATGATGTTTACCTGGGTGCGAACCGTGCCCTTCCGGCTGCCGCCCAGCGGGATGAAGATGTAGTCCCGAAACCAGTGGCTCATCGAGAGGTGCCAGCGCCGCCACCGCTCGGGGATGGAGGGCACGACAAACGGCAGGTTGAAGTTGGCTCGGATGTTGTAGCCAAGCAGCAGACCGAGGCCGATGGCGATGTCGGAGTAGCTGGAGAAGTCGACGTAGATCTGGCAGGTGAACAGCAGCATCGCGGCGGCGGCTTCCGGTCCGCTGTTGGCCATGCGCTCGTAGTAGGGCTCGATGATCCGCGCGATGCGGTCGGCGATGATGACCTTCTTGACGAAGCCCAGCAGGATCAGGAACACCCCGCGCTTGACCATCTCCGGAGACATCCGAAACGGCCGGGAGAATTGCGGCAGGAGGTGCTCGGCCCGCTCGACGGGACCGGCGACGAGCTGGGGGAAGAAGGCGACGTAGAGCGCGAATCGCCAGAAGCTCTTCTCCGGGGCGATCTTCCCCCGGTAGATGTCGATGGTGTAGGCCATCGTCTGGAAGGTGTAGAAGCTGATGCCCACCGGCAGCACGAGGTTCAGCATCCAGTCGTCGCTGGTGAGCGCGAAGCCGATGAAGTTGGCCGCGATGCAGAACTCTTCAATGAAGAAGTCGGCGTACTTGAAGAACCCGAGCATGCCGAGGTTCACAGCAAGCGACAGGTAGAGCCACTTCTTTCGACGAGGGTCGGTGGGACCGGCGGACTCAGTGAGCGCAGCGATGTTGCGACCGCACCAGAAGTCGACGACGGTGCTCAGGGCGATGAGGCTGCACAGCTCCGGGGTCCAGTACCCGTAGAAGACGTAGCTCATCACAAGGAGAAAGCCGATCTTCGCGCGATCCGGTAGCTGGTAGTACACCAGCAACACGATCGCGAGGAAGACGACGAAGATCTTGGAGTTGAACAGCACGGATACAGCGACGGCAGCAGGTTGAGCGGGCAGGTATGCCGGTCACGCCGACCCCGTTACCTCGGTGTCTCGATCGGGTCCAGATTCCGCGGCTTAATACACCATGCTGGAGGTCACGGCCTCGACGTTGGTCTCACGGAGCGCAGTGAAGGTGGCCTTCTGGCCATCGCCGTCGACGTCGCTGATCCCGATGATGGTGAAGTCGTCGCTGTCGGCATCCGCCACCTCGATCTTGTAGGCGCCGCGAACCTTGCCGTCGGGCTCCCAGCCGAGGGTCGCGAAGTTGCTGGAGGTGACCCAGGCGATCTGCTGCTTGCCGACGCTCTCGGTGGGCACAAACGAGTCCTGAGCGATGACCTTGTCATGGGCTGCGATGAAGGCCATCTCAGACACCTTGATCCCATTGACGTTTGCGGGAAGCTCGGCCTGCTTGGCCCGCAGCTGCATCTCCTGGAAGCTGGGAATCGCGATGGAAGCCAGGATGCCAATGATGGCAACGACGATCATCAGCTCAATGAGGGTGAAGCCGCTCTGTCGACGCATGGGCTGCTCTCTGGATGGGGGATGCCGCAGGGAGCTGCAAGAAACGCGCCCGGATCTTGACTGTAGATCGGTACGTTTGAGATCGTGATGATCCGCTGGGGACGGTCTTCTCTGCATTGAGAGCGTCGTGTCTTCAGGTGACAAAAATCGTCACCAGGCCGCGGATTTTGTCATCTGCCTACTTCGGAAGGAACGTCTTCCCGCCCCGAACGCTGCCCAACAGGGTGTCCTGCTCGCCGTGCAGGAAGACCGCCTGGTAGCCCTGGCTGGACGCTTCTGCCATGACGCCGCGGAGCCGGGACTCCTGCTCTGGCCTCTCCAGCTTCCGCCACTCGTCCTCCGCGATGCGCATGACCAGCTCGGACGGAACCGGAGAGGTCGCACTGATGACCGGCAGCTGGCTCTCGTAGGGCGCGATGTCGACGCGGTCAGGCTGACCCATGAACCAGATCCCGCCCAGGGTGATGAGCAGCCCTGCCATGACGCCGCCGAGGAGGGCTGGGCTGCGTCCAGGGACGGAGGCGGAAGAGACCGGGGCGGCGGACGCTGCGTGTGCCCCCGGGACGGGGATTCGCTCGTTGAGGCGCTGTCGGGCCTTCTCCAGACGACTCGCGTCGGTGGTGATCTCGCGAATGGTCTTTGCGGTTCGGGTGGCCTCGGTTCGATCCCCCAGCGCCCGGAGGATGTCTTCGAGGAGGACGAGGCCAGAGAGGCGCCGGGGTGCGAGGCGGACGGACTCCCGGATCGGTCCCAGCGCACCGCGGGCGTCGTCTCGAATGCGGAACAGGAGCAGGGCGAGGGTCTGGAGCTTCTCGGCCTGGTTCCGGTTCTCACGGAGGGCGTCCCGCAGCAGTCGCTCCACTTCGTCGTAGCTCGACATCTGGAGGGCACGCTGGAGCTGCTCCTCGGTCGCGCTGCTGCTGATGCCTCCCGGGCGGCGGATGCTGTCGACACCCTCCCGATACTTTGCCTCGCCAGGGGCCTTGGCGGCGGCAATCTGCATCATTCGGGCGGCGCGCTCGATGTTTCCTTCCTCCCGAAGCGTCAGCGCGCGCTGGTACAGCTCCTCAGCACTGGCCTCCGCGAGGGTGCTGGCGGCGGCCTCGGACTCCATTACCTCAGGCGGGGACTTGCTGGCCGTGGTGGGCTCTGGGGCTGCGCCGGGCTGCCCTCCTTGAGGGGGCAGGCTGCTTTCCTTGAGGTTTCGAGCAGACTGAAGTGCCTCGCGGTAGCGACCTTCCCCCGGTGCCCTGAGGGTGGCGATCTGCAGGAGCTTGATCGCCTTGTCGGTCTTGCCGCGCTCAATAAACTTCATTGCGTGCTCGAAGCACTGCTCGGGAGTCAGATCCATGGTGTCACCGTCCGGATTTGCCAATGATATTAAGGGAATCCCGAAGCAAACGGGCTCGGGGTTGTCTGATGGAGAGGTGACGCCTGCTGTCTTGCAGCCGATGCAGCCGCAGCCTGAGCGGATCCGGGGTTACCGGGATATGGATGCCCCCCTCACGACTGTGCGTCGCGTAACCAGGGGCGGATATGCGCTGGATCGAACTCATCCTGATTCTCATTGCCGGAGCCGTAGGCGCGGTTTCATTTAGTCGGATCCTCTGGGGGCGTCGGCTGAAGCATGTCTGGCCGCGCCGCGGCGAGATCAAGATCGTCAACAAGGCCGGCTTCCTGCCTGGCGTTGCTGAGGTCCTGTTTCAGACCCGGGTCATGGCGAACCGTCCGGTCGCGGGCTTCTTCCACGCCGTGATCTTCTACGGGTTCTGCTCCTTCGGCATCAAGAGCGCCACCCACGCCATCGGCGGCCTCACCGGCTCCTACATCGCCCTGCCGCACGCCCTTGAGGTCTTCCTCAACGTCGTCGCCGCGCTGGTGCTGATCTCGGTCATCTTCATGGCGATCCGGCGCTACAGCGTCATGCGGCATCGGCTGACCCACATGCTGGAGTCCGGCATCGTGCTCGCCCTCATCGGCGGCCTGATGATCACCCACCTCCTGGAGATCCCGCTGGAGACGGCCGTGGATCACACCACAGTCGGCAACAAGATCAACTGGTGGGTCCACTACCTCATCCTCTGTGGCTTCCCGTCGCTCATCGCCTACGGCAAGCACCTCCACCTCATCCTCGCGCCGTTCAATGTCGTGCTCCGGCACATGACCGAGCTGCCCACGGACCGCTTCGTCAACGGCAGCGACCTGAGCATGGGCGATGAGGATGCGACCGAGGAGGACTTCGAGAAAGAGCTGGCCCGGGTCGGCATGCCCAACGGTGTGACCGACTTCAGCTTCCACACCCTCTTCGATCCCGCCGCCTGCATCGAGTGCGGTCGCTGCAACGACGCCTGCCCCTCCGCAGAGGCCGGCCTCAAGCCCCGCGAGCACTTCATCCTCGCCTTCCGCGACCCGACCACCACCTCCGAGCAGCTCGCCGAGCTGGTGCCCCCCGATGTTGTCGCCACCTGCACCCAGTGCCGGGCCTGCGACACCGTCTGCCCGGTCGGAAACCGCCCCGCGCGCACTGCCCTGGAGGTCCGCGGTCGGATGACCGCTGAGGGCCTCTACCCGCCCCGCGCCCTGAAGGAAGGCGGTGCTGGTCCGGTCACCGCCACCGGCAACATCTTCGCGCTGGACGTTGATGTTCGGGCGAACTTCATCGCCGAAAACGAGATCCCGATCTTTGACGCCAGTGAGCACGATGTGCTGTTCGTGCTCGGCTGTCAGGGCGGAAACTCCCCGGAGGCCCAGCCGGTCACCGTGGCAACCGCCCGACTCCTCGAAGCCGCTGGCATCAAGTACGGCGTCCTCGAAGAGGAGAGCTGCTGGGGGGAGGGCATCCTGCACGGCGGCGGCATCATGGAGGACTGGCCGTTCTACAAGGAAGAGCGCGTCATGGCCCTCTCCGAGGCCCTCGAAGAGAAGCACGAGCGCACCATCCTCACCATCTGCCCGCACTGCAAGGACAACATCGCCGTCCAGCTCTCCTCGGCTGCAGAGCAGATGGAGCAGAAGCGCTTCTCCAACGTCCGCTCCCATGTCGACTTCCTGCTGGAGCTGGTGAAGTCCGGCAAGATCAAGCTCGACAAGAAGTCTGAAGACGTCGCGGTTCACCACCCCTGCAAGACCATCCACAACGACGAGACCGCCAGCTTCGATGCCTTGCTGGATGCTGCTGGTGTCAACGGCAAGACCGCAGGCAACAGCCCGGCAGTGCCGAAGTGCTGCGGCGGTGGTGGCGGTGGCTTCCTCTGGGACTCCCCGGCGAAGGTCAACAAGAACCGCTTCGAACAGATCATGGAAGAGACCCAGCGCAAGAAGATCGTCACTGGCTGTCCCGGCTGTCACCGCATGCTCAACGTCGCCAAGACCGAGGATGCGGAGCTGACGGACATCGCCAACGTCCTCCATGAGCGCTTGAGCTCCAAGTAGTGCTCAAGTCAATCGGTCGGACGGTCCTGGGGATCGCCACCATTAGCGCCCGGCGGATCCTCCGTCGGGCGCCGCTTGTTGTGGGCTGGACCTTTCGCGAGGAGCTGATCATCGGGCTGATGCGACCCCGATTTGCCCGCCGGGAGCCGGTGGAGAAGAGCCGGGCGGCGCTCGATAGCATGGGGGATCAGGTCCAGGGGCTGGCGGACTGGGAGCCGGTCGAGGTCGGGTCGCTGACGGCCTCCTGGGCGCGTCCGAAGTCCGACACTCCCGACTGCGGGGTCACCGTCCTGTACCTGCATGGCGGGGGCTACGGGGTCGGCTCGGTTCGCTCCCACCGGGCGATGGTAGAGCGCATGGTCGCGGTTTCCGGAGCGGCGTTCCTGGTGCTCAACTACCGGCTGGCCCCCGAGCATCCCTGCCCGGCGGCGATCGAGGATGTGGCGGCGGCCTGGGCGTGGCTGCTGGCACACGGTGTGGAGCCAAAGCGGGCGGTGATTGCCGGGGACTCGGCGGGCGGCGGGCTGGTGCTCTCCAGCCTCTTGGCGATTCGGGATGGCGGCGGAGTGCTGCCAGCGCTGGGGTTCTGCATCTCGCCCTGGACCGACCTGACCCTGTCGGGCGTCTCTCACACCGACAACCACGAATTCGATTACCTCGGGGTCGCGGACCTGCCAGGCTTTGCCACCCGCTATGCCGGCGCGTTGCCGCTCTCTGACCCGCGGGTTTCTCCGGCGTTCGCCGACTTCTCCGGGCTGCCACCGCTGGTGATCCAGGTGGGTGGCGCGGAGGTGTTGTTGGACGACGCCCGGATGGTGGCTGCCCGAGCGGAGGCGGACGGGGTGTCGGTTACCCTCGACATCTGGCCGGGTCAGATCCACGTCTGGCACGGCTTCGCCCGAATCTTCCCCGCCGGTCAGGCCGCCATTGAGGCCATGGGGGCGCGCATCGTCGCGGTGAACGAGGAGGCAACATGAACGCAGCAGAGGCCATCACCACTCACCTGCTGTCGGGAGACTACATCCCGGAGGGCCTCGCTGGTCGGCTGAAGCTGGACCCGGTGAAGCAACACCCGCTGACGGCATGGCGGCTGGTGGGCACCTGGTCGACGACCTACAGCGGAGAGCTGGGCCGGATGAAGACCACCCACACCACCAACACCCGGGAGGTTCACAGCGAGGCGGGCATGGAGGTGCTCATCGACGGCACCACGGCCACCAACCGGATGACCTGGGCACCCACGGAGGGCACCTGTGGGGGAGACCTCGACCTCATCGTGGTGGACGGCGACGTGCCGAGTCCGCCAGGGCCGGGGTGGTCTCGGGGTGTGGTCCGGGCGGCGGTCCTTGCAGGCGGTGTCTCTGCAGACTCTGCGGCGGTGTGGGCGGAGTCAGGTGAGTCCCAGGCCGAGGATGTCGCCGGAGTCGGTCTGCGCAGGCACCTCAACTCTCCGCACCTCGACCGGCTCACCATCAACACCGACCTCGCCCTCACCGCGAGCATGCGGGCGGAGGTGGTCGTGCTGGAGGTCACTGGCACCTTCGACGATGCGCCGCTGCGGATCCTCATCGGCCCCGACGGCACTGGCTGGGGCGCCCCACCGTCGGACGAGGCCCGGAAGGAGGCGCTGTCAGGGGGCTCTGCGGCGGTGGTGATTGCGGTGGGGGTTTGGGGAGTTTTGACGCTGATTGGCCTGTTTGTTTTTGTTCTGCCTGGGATCGTCGCCGCGGTGCTTGGGGTGCTGCATGTGCGCCACCTCGCGGGGAAGCGCACGGGGAGGATCGAGGGCTGGCGGGGAGCCGAGCAGGCGGGGGTAGGCCGGGTGGTTGACGCTGTGGTGTGAGGGATTTTGCTCCGACCATCACGTTCGGGGGCTGCTGGGGGCAGGGGCTGCTAATGGTGTTCAGAAGTCAGTTCTCACATCTGCTGGCGATAGTGTGAGGGATCAATCACCGCTTCAATAAGCTGCAGTCCGCCCGTATCCACGGCATTGCTCACCGCTTCCTCAACCTCATCCGCCCCCACGGCCGTCACCCCGGTCCCACCAAACGCCGCAGCAAGCGAGACCACATCAGGATTGGCAAACCGCACCCCCCCCCCCCCCCGCCCTGTCCGCGCCGGCATGATCTC
>JBLHNG010000052.1:0-20672 GCA_047621685.1 Myxococcota bacterium
GTCAGCTCGACCCGTCCGCCTCCGCCGCTCTCCGCGCCCGGTCCCAGCCCATCGCTGACCCCGTCGCCGTCGTCTTCCTCGGCGTCTGGCGCGAAGATGAGCCCCGGCTCCTCACACCACACCCGGAAGCCGTCCTCACACCGGGCCCGCATCTGGGCATCGAGCCAGTCGAGGTGGGCATCGATCCGGGTGTTGACCGCACCGATGGCATCGCAGGCGGTCTGATCGTAGGCGTGGCTGGTGACCCCGACGATTCGGGTGGGGGTCTCGGTGTCGGCGAGGACATCGAGGAACACTGGTCCGCCGGAGTCGCCGTGGCACTGGCGGACGTCGTCTTCCTCGGGGCCAACGAGGAACTCAGTGCTGCCAAGCTCCCCCACAATCGAGGTGCCCATTCGCTTCTCACCGATGTCCGGCTCATCGGGGGACTGCTGTCCCCAGCCGACCACCACAACCTCTGCGCCCTCTACGAGCTGCACGGACTCCGCCGCTGAGATGGGGTAGGCGTGCTCGGTGTCCACGGCTTCTTCGAGGAACAGCAGGGCGATGTCGTGGTTGTTGGCGATGCCCTCGTCGAACCCGACCACGCTGTAGCTGGCGTGGTAGACCGCGCCGATGGCCTCGACGGCGTCATAAGGCAGCAGCCCGGTGCCGACGTAGGGGGTCATGTCGCTCAGGCGGCTCCAGTACAGCCGGATCTCGGTGGTGTCTGGATACAGGGCGGTGATGATCTCCGGATCGATGCAGTGCGCAGCGAGCACGACGGTGTCGGGGGCGATCAGCGTGGAGGAGCACCACAGGATCGGCGCTCCGACAGCGTCGGACTCCAGCAGGAGAGCACCGGCCGACGGGTGATCCCGCGACAGGGCCGGATCTCCGTTGATGATGAAGGGCACCAGGGGCAGCACTTCTTCAGGATACCGGCTGGAGCACCACCTGCTGGCCTTCTTCGTCGATCACGAGGATGGAGGCGGGCGGTGCGTCGAGGTCGGGCAGGGGGCGCTCCTTGCCGGGCTCAAGCTTCAGCACAGCCTCGCCGATGTGCAGGATGGCGATCCCGGGGCCAGACAGCAGGACCACATAGGGCTGTCCGCTCGCATCCAGGGACAGCAGCGCCGCCCAGGAGCCGCCCCGGTAGGTCACCGGCCAGTCCCGCTCCGAATTGTCCGAAGCCGCCAGCCGCAGCGGCACGACCTCTGAGGACAGCTGGGGATCATCCTCTACCCACAGCCCCTCCTCGAACTCCGCCTCCGCGAGGCTCTCGGTGCGCCAGGCGCGAAGCTCGGCGGCGGTCTGAGTCAGCAGGGACATCCAGGCGGCGTCTTCGCCCACCTTCTCCGCCTCGGTGGGGTCAAACAGGGACTCGTAGAGTTTGCGGCTCATCGGACTTTCTCCAGCTCAGGCAGCATGGGAAGCAGCACATGAATGATGCGCTCGATGAGGGCTCGGGGGGTGGCATCGGGGCGAACCGGTGGGTGGCCGAGGGCGTTGAGCACCTGGGCGACGAACTGCTGGTTGCAGCGGCTGACCGCTCGGCTCACGCTGCTGCGATCGCGAAACGCCGGGACCGTGGCGATGAGGGTGTCGTAGTCGTCCCCTCGGGCCAGGGCTGCGATCAGCATGCGCTCCTCGTCTCGAAGCGCGTTCCAGGCCGCGGTGACCGCCCGTCGGATCGCCAGCTGGTCGGGAAGCGCGCCGCCGTCGGTGTCTTCGGGCTCGGTCTCTGGCGGCGGACCTTCCAGCACCCCAGCGAGGAGGTTGGTGAGCTGGGAGTGAGACAGGGACTGCCCGGCCAGCTTGAGCGCGAGGGGGACGATCGACGGCAGAGACTTGTCGGTGTGGCTTCGAAGCCGCCGCTGCACGTCCTCGATCGAGCGGACCACTCCGGGGCGTCGGGCAGTGGGCACCCAGCGACGGTGTGCGCCCGGGGCGTCTCCTTCGGGCTGGCAGGTCTCCTTGAGGGTGCGACCGACTGCCCGGTGCAGCTCATCGCGCCACCTCAGGACGGGGTTGCGCCGGATGTTGAAGGCGTAGTCGTCCCGCAGCAGCTCCCGGGTGATGGAGAGCTTTGCGTAGAAGGTGTGGTATCGGATGGGCGAGTCTTCGAAGTCCTCGTCGACATAGGCTCGAAACGGCGCCCGTCCCGAGAATGGAAACCGCCCCTTCTCCACCCGCGCGCAGATGGTGAACACCCGATCCGCCAGCCCTGAGACCGACTCCGGGGTGCGCTGTCCCAGCTCAAAGTAGGCATCTGGATATCGGCTGGTGACCCGGTCGATGCTGCGCTGTACGGCGCTGAGGAGGGGGAGGGCTTCTCGGCCCTCCTCTACGAAGGTGCGTACCATTTCTGAGAGGGGTTTCACACCGGCTCCGGTTTGACTGCTGATGCAATACAGAAAGGGGGTCTGATCTGAGGGGTTGCGTTTGCAATTCTTTCATGACGATAACCTTGATCTAATTCACACTCATGCTGACACTCTTCCTCTGGCTCCTGAGCGCGGTCGCGATGGCGGAATCTCCCCCGGTCGTGGATGCGCTGTGGTCCGTAGACGCCGACGGCGTGCTGACCTCCGTCAAGGAGACCGGCGAGGCCTTTGTGGTGCGTGGAGCGGTGCAGGAGCCGCTGGCGGTGGGCACGGTCCTGTCGACCGGTGAGCTGGTGCGCACCAACAACGCCCGGGTCCGGATTCGCATGGACAGCGACCAGCAGATCGTCCTCGGCGAGGACAGCATCCTGCGTCTGGATGCACTGGAGGGGGAGCGCACGGTCTACCAGCAGGCCGGCGACATCTTCTACCGGGTCCGGGGCTACTTCAAGGTCAGCTACGGAACCGTCGAGGCGGCGGTGGAGGGCACTGAGTTCATCGTGCGCATTGCGGCGGACGGCACGGTGAGTGTTGAGGTGCTCCAGGGCGTCGTCCGGGTCAGCGAGGAGCGCGGCGAGGTGGTCGTGCAGCGCGGCGAGGGTTCCCAGGTCGCCCCCAACCAGCCCCCCGCCACCCCGCTGCCGCTCCCCAGAGGCACCGACGACTCCAGCGCGACCAACCTCCGCACCAACCTCGGCGCCCCCCGAGCCAGCATCTCTGCTCTCCTCGGGGTGGCCTCCAGCGAGGACGGCAACGGCTTCCTCCCCAACAGCGTCCTCCCTGACGCGACCATCCGCATCATCGGCCGCTACCGTCTCACCCCCGGCCTCCGCCTCACTGCCGACACTGGCATCGTCACCGGCAGCGGGCGGTTCTTCCTGCCCCAATCCGTCGGCATCGAGCGCCGACTCGCTGGTCCCCTCAGCCTCGGCGCCTCTGCGGTCGCCCTCATCGGCGGCATGGCCTGCACCACCGGCACCGACATCCGCCTCGGCGCCGCCGCCACCGCTGCCCTCCGCCTCCCCATCACCTACACCCTCAGCCTCGACTCCCTCGCCCGCCTCGGCACCACTGCCTCCCTCCGCACCGACGCCACCCCCGAGCTCCTCTACGACCTCGCCCTCGGCGTCCGCCTCGGCTTCTAAGCCCTTCCCACCTCCCCACCTTCAACAAATCGGGGAGAGAAACGGAGGCAGACGAAGTCAGCCGGTGGCTCGAATGCTGGAATGAAGGTCGCAGAGCGACCGGTGGCTCGAAGAAAAAATCCCCTCCCCCTGTTGGGTGGTGGAGATCCCCGTCTGACCAACCTCCAGTCGCAGTCCGCCCGGGTGCGGGCAAGGGGGCACCGCAGAGGGCCGTGTCGAAGGGGCCGCACGCCAGAGACATCTGGCGGCCCCGGAGACAGCAAGCGACCCGAGGCCGGCTACCTCGTCGAGTCACAGGTCTCGCCGGCCGAAAGGGAGCGCAGCGCGGCCAGCGGAGGGGACCCGTAGCCATCAGCACCCAAGGACGGAGACGATGCTGGCGCTGCCTCAAGCTGCCTCAAGCCTCAAGCCTCAAGCCTCAAGCCTCAAGCCTCAAGCCTCAAGCCTCAAGCCCCTCACTACCGATCCATCCATTCCTCCAGCGCCCGATAAATCCTCCCCTGCGCCATCTTCGCCGTCCGCTCCAGCACCATCTTGCTCGCCGTCCCAAGCTCCTGCGCCCGCGTAAACGTCACCCGATACACCCCGACCCCATCGGGAACCGCGGCAAACACCACCACCTCCTCCCGCAGAAACATCGTCTGCCCTGCCGGATGCTGGTTTTCGCGAAGCGCGGCATGGGTGAGGTGAAGCCCATCGGCGGTGTGCCGGTCGGTGTTCAGACAGAACCGGGTGGAGGACAGGATCCCCGGGACCGCGTCTGAGAACAGGCAGATGCTGTTGTCGGTGATGTCGATGCCGTCGAGACCGGGCATCTCCGCGAGCCGGAACGCCTCGGAGTGGTAGAGCCGGGTGACGTCCTCCAGCGAAGCCCCCGGGAGGCAGCCGGTGCTCTCCAGGCGGAAGATGCTGCCCTCAAAGTGATCGGCGAGCGGCCCCTCGCTGACTCCGGTGAGTCCGGGCGTGAGCACGCGGAGACGGGTGCTCTCCTGGCAGGTGCCTTCCTGGAATCGGGCCACCGCCATCGACGCGCTTCGAGCGAGCTGGCTGCGGACCCAGGTGGTCAGGCGGTTTGGGTAGCCCTCGGGCAGATCGCCGAATTGACCCAACTCATCGGCCTGACCCGGCGCGGTCTGAGTGCTGATCCACTGGCTGATCTGCTGCGGGGTCGAGGCGTAGGCAGTAGCCAGGAGGAAGTGGATCATCGGGAGACCTGAAAGCAGAGGTGGATGTGATCGTCGTGCCCGCGGCGGGCCTCAACGGCAGGAACAGCAGCAATGACGACCGGATCGTTAAAGTACAGGGTGTCAGCCTCATTGGAAGCAAGATGAAGGAACGCGGCGGTCAGGTCCGCGCTGTAGCCACCGACCGCCCCATCACGATCATCGGGACGGTTGTAGTAAGCCTCGTACCGACTGCCATCATACCGGAACAGGCGAACATCCACGCAGGTTCCCTGGTAATGATCGGCGTGGCCGAGCGGGTCGGGGCGGAGGTCGGAGTACCACGCCAGATCGCCGATCTGGAGGGTGCAGGTGGGGCGCTCGCCAGTGCAGTCTGCCGACCACTTCGCGGCGAGGGTGAGCAGGGCCGCGATGGTCTCCGGGCGCGCCCAGAGGTCGGTGTAGCGGGGGTCTGCGCCAGTGAAGTGGGTGTAGATCGGCACCCCGTCTGCGAGCGGACCGAGGTCGGTGGTGACCTTCTCCCGCTGCTTGTCAGACACCAGCCCCTCCGCCGTGGCCTCCACAGCGATCTCAGCATCGGTGAGCCGGTGGGGGAGGGGGAGTCCGACGTAGCCCCAGTCGCTAAACGGGATCTCCCCGAGGGAGATGGGGCCGAAGTGTGCGGCGTAGGTCTGCTGCACCGCGCGGACAATGGCCTCCTGGTCGGGGCTGATCGGGCGGACCCAGGCGAGGTGGTGCGCGGTGAGATCGGGGTGGTCGGTGGCGGCATAGCCAGCATCGGTGCAGGTCAGCCCAGAGAGCAGGGTGCCCGGCGGCAGGCTGGTGCGCGCACCCGGCGGCGGGGAGAGTGCGATGAGCTTCTGCTCCCCCAGCGGCGTGAGGTCGTCGGTCGCCACACAGCGCGTCGATCCGAGCGGCACCGCGGCACTGCCGGGCTGTCGGTAGTGCCAGCTCTCCGAGAGCACCGTCGCGATTCGGCCTTCCAGACAGGTCTCCGAGAGTGACACCAGCGATCCCCGGGCCAGCCAGCCGTCCGCAGCCACCCCCAGCGCGTGCCCGTCGGGTGCGATCACCGCCAGCTCACAGTCCGCCTGGGCGGTGCTCAGCAGCAGGAAGATCATTCGCACCCTTGATGATGGAGTCTGCTGTGATGATATCCCTCACCGGAGGCTGCCTGTGGATGCGCTGACCTTGATGACCTGGAACGTGCGCTACTTCGGACAGAAGACCGGGGGACTGCGGGCGACGAAGCGCTGCATGACCGACATCGCTGCGGCCATTGCCGCCATGGATCCGATCCCGGATGTGCTCGCGCTCCAGGAGGTCGAGGACCGCTCTCTGCGTGGCGGGCTGTCGGACGTCGGGCAGCTCGATCGGTTTCGGGGTGCCCTGCACACCGCCCTGCACGCCGCCGGCAGCGACCGCCGATACCAGAGCCTGTACTTTCCCGCCCACCGCTACAGCCTCCCCGCTGTCCCGCCGCTCTACACCACCGGCCTCGCCGTCCTCGTCCGCGAGGGCATCACCATCGAGCACTCCGAGGTCGCTGAGATCACCGCCGTGCGGCTCCCGGTGTTTGCGAAGCTCAAGCAGAAGCGCATCGTCGCGCATGTCCGCCTGAGTCGGGGTGGCGACCGGCTGGACCTGTTCAACACCCACCTCTCCCTGCCGGCGTTCTTCGAGGGCAGCCCCCACACCGTGCCTGCGCGCATGGGGTCTGGTAGCAACCAGCTCACTGAGATTCAGGCGGTGCTGGCGATGATGGCTCGTCGAGAGGATGTGCTGCCGACGGTGGTGGTCGGCGATCTCAACAGCCTGCCGGGATCCCCGGTGCATCAGGCGCTGATCGCAGCGGGGCTGGCGGATGTCTTCGCTGACCAGGGCGAGCTGAGCACCGCCCGGTTCGCCCACCTCCGCATGCACCTCGACCACATCTTTGCGACCCCTGGGATCGAGTGGTCGAGTCGGACGGTGCCTGGGGAGCCGCTCGCCAGCCTCTCCGATCACAGCCCCAAGGTCGGCACGATCCACAGGTTGATGTGAGTCCGGCTGGTGTCCGGCTGGGGGGTCACAGGGGGAGCGGCGAACGTAGTGAGTGCAGCCCCCCTTGAGCGCAGCGGCCATAAGCGGGCCGTAAGGCCAGCGTTGGCGCGAAGTGGCCAGAAAAAGAATGGCGCCGACGATGGCGAACCTCAGCTCACACGGGGAGGGAGAACCCGCCGTCATCCTGAGCCACGACGCTGAGAAGACCGAAGGGCGAGCAGAACAGGGCAGGCAACATCGAAAGCAGAGATGGGCGAAGCCTTGAAGTGAGGCGGTACTACCAACCCCGTCTCCGTCCTTGGGCTGAGGGCGCCCCCGGCGCTGATCGCCACGGGTCCCCTCCGCGGTCCGCGCTGCACTCCCTGTCGGCCAGCATTCTAAAGAAACTGCCCACGTCCCCAGCCTCGGGTCGCTTGCTGCCTCCGGGGCCGCCAGAGAATCTGGCGTTCGGCCCCTCCGACACGGCCCTCTACGGTCTCCCCTTGCGCGCGCCCGGGCGGCCTGCGACTCCAGACAAGGCGATCCAAAGCAATACAATCAACAAAATTAGGGAAAAGTTAGCCACCTGACCGGCTCCGGCTGCCTCCGCCCGTCCCCGTGCCTCTCCACCAATCAGCAATCAGCCCGTCTGACGACCGGCACTTGCTGAACTCTGTGGCGGGGACACTGAGCCAGCCACCTGACCGACTCCAAATGCCTCCACCCGTCCCCGTGCCTCTCCCCGCTGGTCAGCTCGCCCGCCTACGACACCTGCCGAAGCACCTTGAGAGCTCATGACAATCCGGACAACGAGCGTGTCCTCTCGCTCCATGTGAGGTCATCCGCCGCATCCCGGGGGCCTTGCGGGGCATGAGCGGCTGGCAGGGGTGACCGTGTGGGCGTTCCTGGCATACCTCAGAGCACCAGGAGGATGACGGCGATGCTGATGCTGATGATCTCGACGGCGATGGCGACAGACCACAGCGCGCTCCAGAGCGTGCTGAGTGAGCACGTCAACAGCCGGGGCAATGTGGACTACGCGGCGGTCAAGACTGCCGGAGCGCTGGATGGCTACCTCGACGCCATCAGCCAGGCCGCCGAGCCGTCTGGGTCTGCGGAGAAGATGGCGTTCTGGATCAACGCCTACAACGCACTGACCATCGACCTCATCGCCGACAACTACCCGCTGGCCAGCATCCGGGACCTCGACGGTGGCGATCCGTGGGGAGTGCAGAAGTTCACCGTCGCTGGTCGGCAGGTGACGCTGAACGCCATCGAGCACGAGATCCTCCGCCCGATGGGAGACGCCCGCATTCACGCCGCGGTCAACTGCGCGAGCCGAGGCTGCCCGCCCCTGATGCGCTCGGTGTTCACCAGCAGCGGACTCGACAGCCAGCTCGATGCCGCCTCGACGAACTGGATGACGATCAACGGCGTGAAGGTCGAGTCTGGCACGGTGAAGCTCTCGAAGATCTTTGACTGGTACGGCGACGACTTCCTGCCCGGCAGCGACTTCGACATCCCCGGTGTTGAGGGCAAGGAGGAGGCTGCGCTCAACTTCGCGGCTCGCTACCTGCCCGCCCAGGCTGAGACGATCCGGGCAGGGGGCTACACGGTGGAGTACGCGGCGTACTCGTGGTCCCTAAACAAGCAGTAGCAGCGCCGCTTCAATCCCTGGAAGGTCGAGATCCGGGGCTGCGATCAGCTCCAACCGCGAGTCGGTTCGCCATGCCGTCTCCGACCAGCGGATGCCGTCGCCATCGGCCTGGACCACCCGCCAGCCCCGATCGGTGTGCAGCACGCCCTTCAGCCGCATCGCCCCACCGGGGATGAGCGGACCGTGACGTCGCAGGGCATCGAGGAGGGCAGCGAGCCCCGCCATCGGGAGCACATGAGCCGGTGGGATCTGCCAGCCGGCGGTGGTGAAGTCCGGCCCGGAGACCTGCCGACGGAGCAGGCGGTCGGCCACCCGGGTCGCGATGCGGGCGGTGTGGTCGTGGAGGTGGTGGTGTCCGAGGTGGGCGCGGGGGATGCCGGGCCGGGGGTCGCGGTGCAGCAGTGCGGGGTCGATCTCGCCCTGGGTGGTGGTGATGAGGGCGAGCTTGGGCGGGTAGAGGTCGGCGGCGAGCTGGAGGAACTCGCGCAGGGTGGCGTCGTCGACCACGTCGCAGCGGTTGGCGATGAGCACATCGGCGGCCTGCACCTGGCTGGCGTAGTTGCGGCGGTTGGCAAACGCAGGATCCACGAATTGCCGCGGGTCGACCACGGTGAGGGTGGCCCGTCGCACGATGCGGTCGGCGAATTCACCGTCGAGGGTGTCGAGCAGGGTGCCCAGCTGCGCCATCCCGGTGGGCTCGATGATGAGGTGGTCGGGGCGAAGCTGCTCCAGGGTGTTCGCTAAGGTCACCCGAAACGGGGCGTCCGCTGAACAGCACAGGCAGCCACCGGGAAGCTCGGCGACCATCAGCGCGCCGTCGGAGAGGATCGCTCCGTCAATTCCCAGCTCGCCAAACTCATTGACCAGCACCACCCACCGTGCCGACTCTGGACGCTGCGCGGCGAGGGCTCGGATCGTGGTGGTCTTGCCTGCACCGAGAAAGCCAGCGACCACAGTGGTCGGAACCCGCTGATCACTCATGCTCCCCATGATAAACGGTCCGACAGCGTGGAGAGCGAGCAGATGCCTCAGACACAGATGCCTCAGACAGTGGTCCTCAAGTTCGGCGGCACCAGCGTGTCGTCCCTGGCGCGGTGGCAGACCATCGCCGATCAGATCCGGCAGCGTCGGAGTGCGGGTGAGTCGGTTGTGGTGGTGTGCTCGGCGCTCTCAGGTGTCTCCGACCTGCTGGAGCGGCTGCTGCCGGCCGCGAAGCTTCACACCCACGCCACCATCCTCGACGCGCTGACGCAGAAGCACCACACCCTCGCGACAGCGCTCGGCGTCGGCACCGATGCCATCGATGCGGTGCTCGGCGAGCTGTCCCGGATCGCGCAGGGGGTGTCGCTGATCGGAGAGGCGAGCCCCCGGCTGACCGCTCGGGTCATGGCCCAGGGCGAGCTGATGTCCACCCGGCTCGGGGCGGACTGGCTCGTCTCACAGGGGGTGGCTGCGAAGTGGATGGACGCCCGGCAGCTCCTGGTCAGCCGCTCGGAGGGGCCGCCCGCCCGGCGCTACCTCTCCGCGCGCTGTGAATTCGACCGGGATGCAGACCTCATCGCAGCGCTCGCGCCGCATCCGGTGGTGCTCACCCAGGGCTTCATCGCCCGGGACGACGCCGGAGACACGGTGCTGCTCGGTCGCGGGGGCTCGGACACCTCGGCGACCACCTTCGCCGCCCGGCTCGGCGCGGTCCGCTGTGAGATCTGGACCGACGTGCCCGGCATGTTCACCGCCAACCCCCGGCAGGTCCCCACCGCCCGGCTCATCGCTGCGCTGGACTACGCCGAGGCCCAGGAGATCGCCAGCACCGGGGCGAAGGTCCTCCACCCCGCCGCGGTGGCCCCCTGCCAGAGGGCTGGCATCCCCCTGCACATCCGCTCCACCCCCCACCCCGACCTGCCCGGCACCGTCATCTCCGACGATGCCGCCAGCCGCTCTGCCTCGGTCAAGGCGATCAGCGCCCGTCGCGGCATCACCCTGGTCAGCATGGAGACAGTGGGGATGTGGCAGCAGGTCGGCTTCCTCGCAGACGTGTTTGGCTGCTTCAAGACCCACGGCCTGAGCGTGGATCTGGTGAGCACCTCAGAGACCAACGTCACCATCTCGCTCGACGGCGCGGCCAACGATCTCAGCGCGGCGATCCTGGCTGAGCTGTGCGCGGACCTCTCGGCGTACTGCCAGCCCGGTCTCATCGACAATTGCGCCAGCGTGAGCATCGTGGGCCGAAACATCCGGGGCGTGCTGCACCGGCTGGCCCCCGCACTGGAGGTGTTCGAGGAGCACCGCATTCACCTCGTCAGCCAGGCCGCCAGTGACCTCAACCTCACCGTGGTCGTCGACGAGTCCCAGGCCGAGCGCCTCGTCAGCCAGCTCCACGCCCAGCTGTTTGCCCACAGCCACGGCGGGGCTGCGCTGGGACCGTCCTGGCAGGCAATGTTCGCCCGGGAGATCACCGAAGAAGACGCGGCGTGGTGGATGAACAAGCGAGAGATGCTCATCGAGATCGCCGGGGAGGACAGCCCGGTCTACGTCTACGATGGCGCGACCATCGATGCGAGGGCTGCGGAGGTGGTCGGGATCGCTGATCGGGCGCTCTACGCGGTCAAGGCGAACAACCACCCCGAGGTGCTGCGCCGGATCCATGCTGGAGGGCTTGGCTTTGAGTGCGTGAGTCCCGAGGAGGTCCGCCGGGTGCTTGCCCTGTTCCCTGACCTCGACCCGGCTGGCGTGCTGTTCACCCCGAACTTCGCCCCCCGGGAAGACTACGAAGCCGGCTTTGCGCTGGGGGTGCAGGTCACCCTCGACAACCTCCACCCGCTGTCCGCCTGGCCCGAGCTGTTCGCGGGTCGTGAGGTGTTCATCCGCATCGACCCCGGGCAGGGAAGGGGACACCACGCCCACGTGCGCACCGCTGGAGCGTCGTCGAAGTTCGGGATCAGCTTCGAGCAGCTCGATGCCCTGGAGGTGCTGGTTGAGGCGGCAGGCTGCACGGTGGTCGGACTGCATGCCCACGCTGGCAGCGGGATCCGCACCCCCGACAACTGGCGGGAGGTCGGCACCACGCTCGCCCCGCTGGCCCGTCGGTTCCCGAATGTTCGGGTCATCGACGTCGGCGGCGGGCTGGGGGTGCCGGAGAAGCCGGGGCAGTCACGCCTCGATCTCACCGCGGTCGCCGCTGGGCTCGATGCTGTCCGTAAAGCGTGGCCGGGGCTGTCGATCTGGGTGGAGCCGGGGCGCTATCTGGTCGCGGAGGCTGGGGTGCTGCTGGGGCGGGTCACTCAGCTCAAGGAGAAGGGCGCGGTTCGCTATGTCGGCGTAGACACCGGCATGCACCACCTCATCCGACCGGCGCTCTACGGTGCGTTCCACCGGATCGTCAACCTCTCCCGCTACGGTGAGGCACCGGGATCGCCGGTCAACATCGTCGGCCCCATCTGCGAGACTGGCGACGTGATCGGCCACGACCGCCGCATCCCAACCGCATCGGAAGGAGACGTCCTGCTCATTGCCACCGCCGGGGCCTATGGCGCGGTGATGTCCTCGGACTACAACCTGCGCAGCCGTGCGCGCGAAGTGGTGATCTGAGCATGGCTCGAAAGCGCCGCCAGCAGAAGCAGTTTGACGCCGCCGTCCAGGCTCACACGCAGGGCAACCTCGACGCGGCGGTGTCTGGCTACCGGCGGCTGCTGTCCGCCCGACCCCGGGATCACGAGGTCGCCCACCAGCTCGGCCTCGCGCTGTGGCAGCAGGGTCGCCTCGAAGATGCCCTGCCGCTGCTGGAGTCGGCGGTGAAGCAGGCCTCGGGGGAGGGGCGCTACTGGAGCAACCTCGGCAACGCCCGGCAGAGCGCGGGGCGGCTGGAGTCGGCGATTGCGGCCTACTCCGAGGCTGTTGATCGGGAGCCGGAGCGGCACGCGGCGTGGTCGGGCATGGGGGTGGCGCTGCGGGGGCTCGGGAGGCTGCCTGAGGCGGTCGCAGCCCTGAGGCGTGCGGCCGCGATCCCGGGTGTCGGGGTGGCGGTGTGGCAGAACCTCGGCAGCGCGCTGTCGGAGGATGGGCAACACGAAGCGGCAGCAGCGGCGCTGAGCCGGGCTGTGGCGATGGCGCCTCACGACGGCGAGACCCACAACGCCCTCGGCAACGCCTGCATGGACGCCGGGCTGCGGACGGAAGCGAGAGCCGCCTACCTCAGCGCCATCCAGTGCAGCCCCGACAGCCCGGTGTTCCGCACCAACCTCGGCATCCTCCTGGCCCGCTCCGGTGAGTCTGACGCCGCAATGGACGCCTTCGAGGCTGCCATCGCCCAAGACCCCGGCTACGTCGACGCCTACACCCACTTCGGCCTCCAGCTTCGGGCCAGCGGACACGTCCAGCCCGCCATCGCCACCTGGCAGCGCGGCCTCTCCATCCGCCCGACCCCCGAAGCCTGGCTCAACCTCGCCCTCGCCTTGCTGGAGCTGGGCCATGAGGCTGCCGGGATCGAGAACCTGCGCAACCTCCTGGGCCTGTTCCCTGAAGACGTGCCCGCGCTGCTCGCCCTGGCCGGAGCGCTGGTCGGGCAGGGCAAGCACGACGCGGCGGTGGCCCGCTATGAGGCGGCGCTGGCGATCTCTCCGAGTCACCCCGAGGCCACCCACTTCCTCGACGCCCTCCAGCAGCGCACCCCGGCGCGGGCTCCCGAAGGCTACGTGCGCAAGCTGTTCGACGAGTACGCGACCCGCTTCGAGCAGCACCTCGTCGGCGAGCTGGGCTACCGCACCCCGCAGCGCCTCGCCGATCTGATCGCGACGCTCCGCCCTGGTCCGCTGGGTCGGGTGTGTGATCTCGGCTGTGGGACCGGGCTGATGGGTGGGCTGCTCGCAGACCGCTGCACGACGCTGGCGGGCATCGATCTGTCTGGCGAGATGATCGCGCAGGCCCGCAGCAAGGGGCACTACGACGCGCTGCATGTCGGCGACATTGAGTCCATCCTCCCCACCGTCGGGGTGTTGGATCTGCTGGTCGCCGCAGACGTGGTGATCTACATCGGCGATCTCGACGGGCTGTTCGCAGCGGCGGCGGCGGCCCTCGCGCCAGACGGGCTGCTTGCGCTGACCACCGAGCACACCGACGGCGAGGGGTGGTGTCTGCTGCCGAGCGGTCGCTACGCCCACAGCCGAGAGGCCATCACGGCGCTTGCCGAGACGCACGGGCTGATCGTGCTTTGCGCGGTGGTCGAGCCGATCCGACAGGAGCGCGGGGTGTGGCTGGATGGTGGGCTCTATGTGTTTGGAAAGGCCGGTGCCGGTCAGAAGCCGTCCGCATAGTGATCGGTACAATCAAGTAAGAAGGGTCTGGAGGTGGTCATGGCAAGCGGCACATACCTGGAGCTGTCGGACGAACTCGACGGCACCGCACACAAGTTCTTCGAGGTCAGCGTCTCTGGCAGCCAGGTGACCGTCTTCTACGGCGCCATCGGAAGCACCGGGCAGACCACCACCCGCAGCTTCGGCTCGTCGCACGCCGCGCAGTCCGAGGCCGACAAGATGATCGCCAGCCGCAAGCGCAAGGGCTACGAGCCGGCGGTTCGTGGTCTGCGGGGGGCCTCCGCGCCGAAGAAGACCACCAGCAAGGCTGCGCCGGTGCTCTGGCGGTTCGACACCAGGGAGAAGGCCTTCGGGGTGTGCGTCAACGATCGGGGCTGCTGGGTGAGCAACGAGGCGGGGCGAGTCACCCTGCTCGACACCGCCGGCCATCCCCGCCGTGAGTTCAAGCTCCCCGACGCCGCCAAGTGCATCATCGCCGACGAGGACTGGATCTACGTCGGCTGCGACGACGGCAACATCTACGATCTCACCGGCAGCCGCCCGGTGGTCGCCTACACGCTCCAGACCTCCGATGACATCCTCTGGATGGACATCGCCGATGCAGTGCTCGCGGTCTCCGATGCCAGCGGACAGCTGCACGTCTTCAACCACGAGGACGACTCCCAGTGGACCGCGATCAGCAGCGGCGAGCGGGGCTGGATGGTGCGCTGCGACGAGATCGGCGTCTACCACGGCCACTCCGACGGGGTGACCATGTACGACTGGGAAGACGGCGAGGAGCTGTGGTATCAGCCGCTGGACGGCGCGGTGCTGTTTGGCTGGGCTGACGACAGCCGGCTCATCGTGGCGACCAACGAGCGGCGGGTCTACGCCCTGTCCCGCCAGGGCGACATCCTGTTCTACGGCCAGTGCGATGCCTCGGTGTACTGCTGCGCCTCAGACGGCGGGCGCTACATCTTCGCCGGGGACAGCGACCGGGCGATCTACTGCTTCGACGAGCACGGACAGCGCATCTGGAAGCTGACCCTGGATGCCGGCTCGGCATTCTCGATGCACTATGCCGAGGGCTACCTCTACATCGCCACCACCGCCGGGCAGCTGCTGTGCATCGACCTGCCAGCCACCGGGCTGAGCCAGACCGTCTCTGCCGCTCCCACTCCAGCCACCCTGCCCACATTCGCCCCCGCCCCCACCGGCCTCACCGCGATCGACGACAACATCGCCCTCGCCGCCACCGACATCACCGGCCTGTCCACCACCACCGATTCGTCGGGTGGGGTGGTCGTGGAGTGCTACTCAGCCGGCGGCAGCTACCTCCAGGTTCGGGTGGTCACCACCGGCTATCGCCAGGATCTTCCGGTGCAATTTCCCCGAAACCTCCGGGTGCTCGGGGAACGGTTCGTGGTCGAGGAGGTCCGGCTGTCGTCTCGGGGCAGCTTCTATCGGGCGTTCGGGGACATCAAGCGGCTCACGATTTGACACACCTCGTGTCGACCGGGGACCGCACGGCAGGCTGGCTGCGATAAGCCGCGGAGATGAGCCAGACCTTTCTGCCGACCGATCGACTCTGGCTGGGAGAGGAGCCCTCCCCGGCGGAGTTCGTCGACAACCCCGCGTACCATCCCGAGGCCACGCTCGGCTACCCCGACGCCTACCGGGAGCGCCTGGTGATCGACGCCATCCACGGCGGCGATGTGATCCCCCCCCACCTTCAGTCCTCCCTCGGCCAGGGCGCACCCCTTGGGGACTGCGCGGAGTTCCAGGAGGCCTACGTCCGAGAGAAGGACTGGGGTGCTACCCAGGTCGCGGAGTCTCTGGCGACCAGGCTCGGGCTCTCCGGGTTCTTTCGGGTCAACATCGCCCGCGGGCTGATGGACTTCGGCCGCTTTCCCGGTGAGTCCGCCCCCGGTGCGGCCCACCTGGAGCGGTTCGCGATCTCGGACTACTCCGCCGCCTGGCTGACCCACGACGAGAAGCGCACCCTCCTCCAGAGCTACTTCGACAACATCTCCGATCAGATCGAGTCGAAGGTCACCGGCTGTCTGCTCAAGATCGCGATCCACACCTACGACAAGCTCAGCCGCTCTGGCACGGTTCGTCCCGAGGTCAGCCTGATCTTTCGGCCACAGCACTACCAGAACGAGGGGCGGATGCCGGTGGGGGTGTTCGACCGGATGTTCCCGGATCGGCTGGCGGAGTTTACGGCGGACCGACGCCTCATCTCGCGGATCTCACTGGAGCTGGAGAAGCGCGGGATCGCAGTGGCGTACAACTACCCCTACCTGATGCCCGAGGGCAGCGTGGAGTTCCGCGCCCAGGTGTGGTTCTTCTTCGACTACCTCCGCCAGCGGTTCAACGCTGCGAATCCTGAGCTCGTCACTGCCCCGGCCTATGGACGGATCTGGGAGATGCTGCTGGACACCAACCTCCGCTCCGCCCGATCCGCCGCGCTGCGCAGCTACCTGCACCTGTTCCGCACCGTGCTCCCCCACCAGGAGCCCCTCTACCGCCGCTCCCGGGATGCCTACAACCACATCCAGGCGTTCCTGTTTGAGCACGACATCGCTGAGGACTATCGAAAGGACGCCCAGCGACCGGGTGCTCTGGCGATCGAGGTGCGCAAGGATCTGGTGTGGAACTTCCACGACGATGCCTGCCGAGAGCCGGTGCTGGGGGCTGAGGGAGCGCGGACGGAGAACATTGATCGCATCACCGGGGAGCTGGCTCGGGCGATTCGAATCTACCTCTGCGAAGATCGCCGACCGGTTGCGCGTCGGATGGATTGAGGTTTTCTCACCTGCCGGTGGGTGTGAAGACCGCCTAAGGTGAGACCTGTGCGAGTCCGCCGCGTCTCCCACCACAATGCACGACACACACTACGACCGACTCCATGCCCTGCTCTCTGACCTCGACGGGGTCGCTCAGAGCCGCCGCTACCATCCCGAGGGCGATGCCCTCTACCACTCGCTGCAGGTCTTCCAGCTCGCCGCCCGTCAGACCGACGACGTCGCGCTCCAGGCCGCCGCGCTGCTGCACGACGTCGGCAAAGCCGTCAGCGGACCCGACCACGACACCGTCGGTGCGGAGCTGCTGGAGGGGTGGGTGACACCCCGGGTGGTGTGGCTCGTTGAGCACCACCTCGACCTCCTCCGCACCCCCGGCAAGATCCGTCGTCGCCTCAGAGGCACCACGCAGCTCGCCGACCTGGAGCGACTGCGGCGCTGGGACCTCGGCGGGCGCGATCCGTCCGCTCGGGTCTGCTCCATCGAGGACGCCTTGCAGCGCCTCGCCTGGAGTGCCGACGCCTTCCTCATCAACCCCTGGCCCGCCGGCTTGACCGGCTGCATTAATGAACTGGAGCACCCATGCTGATCCTCACCCGCGAGATTCGCGGCTGATCTACCGACCCTGCCTCGACGCCAACGCCGCCCAGCGCGGGCTTTGGAGCGAGTCGGACCCTTTCTCCCAACAACAACAACACCTCCACGATGCCCTCCGGGACGCCCTGGCCTCGGTGCTGACTGACAAGCAGCGCACCGCCGTGGAGCTGTACTTCTTCGAGGGACTCTCTCAGGGCGACATCGCCCGACGCCTCGGGGTCAGCCAGCAGGTCATCCACCGGCGGCTGTACGGCGACCGGCGAAATGGCCGAATGGTCGGCGGCGCGTTGTCGCGACTTCGCCAGGCCCTCTCAGGAGAAGCCCTCGCCAGGGTGACCCCATGAAGCGCCCCAGCAAGCACCGACAGCGGCTCGCGGTCGAGGCCGCCCGGCTGATGTTCGAGGAAGGCGTGAGCCAGTACCTCGACGCCAAGCGCATCGCCGCCCGCCGACTCTTCGGCCGAAGCGGTGCGAAGCAGGTTCGGTTTCGTCCCGCAGACCTGCCCTCCAACGGCGAGATTCGCGCTGAGCTGCTGGCAATGGCGGCGCTGGCGGAGGGACCGTCGAGGCACCGCCGGCTGTTCGCCATGCGGGCCGTCGCGCTTCAGACCATGGCGGTGCTCGCTGCGTTTGAGCCCCGGCTCATCGGCTCGGTCGCCAGCGGACACATCCGGCGGGGCAGCGACATCGACCTGCACGTCTTCACTGATGTCGAGGACGCCCTGACCCTGACCCTCTCCAGCATCGGCTGGGGCTACGACCTGGACCGGGTGGCGATCCAGAAGGACGGGCGCATCCAGGAGTTCCTGCACGTCTACCTCGACCGGGGCTTCCCGGTGGAGCTGAGCGTGTACCCCACCCGCCAACGTCGGATCACCACCCGCAGCTCCACCGACGGTCTGCCCATCGACCGGGTCTCCCCCGCCCGGCTGCGCATGCTCCTGGCCGCCGAGCATGCGATGCCGTGGGCAAAGTGGGGCGGGGAGGGTGAGATCCCGGAGCTGGTGGAGGCCCTGGCGGATGGGCCTGCGCCAGGACGATTCGATGGGCTGCTGGCGGAGCTGACGGCCTTGGAGTGACCGCTACAGCGTGATCGGCGGGTTCCACAGCGACAGGCGATCTGCGGGGGCAGCCCTGGCGTTGTGCTGCTTGATCAGGCTGGCCAGCCTGGAGCGGGTGTGAGACTTCTTCGGGGTGATGCCCACCGCACGCGCAGCCGCTTGCCAGACCTTGAGGGGCAGCTGTGTCTCAAAGGCGATGTCCTGGCTCTTGACCCCGGGGTGCAGCGCCATAGCGAACGCGGTCGCCCGCTGCGCGGGGGTGTGGGCTCGGATCGCTTCGGGCTGGAGGGGATGGGGTGACATCATCAGGGCGCGATACCCGTCGTCTTCGTCGCCGCGAAAGCGCCCGATGGTGAGGTGGGTGAGCTGCGCCAGCCCGCAGCGACGAGCGCACGATCGAGGATCTGACACTGCGCCTCGCTCAGTGTGGTCCCTCTGAGGCTGGCGGCATGGTTGCTCGTGGAGTCGCTCGGTTGAGCGGGGCCGGCGAGAACCCGGGCGAGGAACACCGCGCCTGGAGAGGCGTCGCGGGTCCACTGCGCTGCGATGGCTTCGAGTGCTGCGAGCTTGCGGGGCATGACCACTCCTTCTTTATGAGGGGAGGGTATCTGAAGTGGACGGGCGAGCCGCAGCCTGTGTCGAAACCGTAGAAGTTCTGTCACCGGGGTGTCCCGGTCGACCTGTCGTGGCTAAGTCCCCAACATGACGGATGCCCTGACCCTTGAGAGCCAGCAGCTTGCTGGCGACCTCTACAAGCTCCTCCGTGCCCTCGATCCCGCTCGCTGGCAGGACGACCTCGGGGACGCCCTCCACAAGCGACTCGACGGAATCCGCCAGCGGGTCGACGACATCCTCCGCCGGCTCGACGGCGATCGGTTCGCCTCCCTCAAGGCACCGCTGCTCGCCCTGGCCGCGCTCCTGAAGACCGCCGCACCCACTGCGCAGGTTCAGGAGGCCTGGAACGACTTCCGGCTGGCTGCGATGCCGCTGTATGAGGAGCTGGCCGCCGGGCTGAAGTCCCTGGACATCCACATCCCCTCCCTGCGTCCCACGAACTACGCGCGCAACCTGCTGCATGCGTCGGGTGGGGTGGCGGTGATGCTGTTCATCCTTCACCTGTTCACCCCGACCACGATGCTGCTGGTTGCCGGGAGCGCGGCGGTGGGGGCCTGGGGACTGGAGATCGGTCGCCGACTCAGCCCGCGGGTCAACGCCCTGTGCATGAAGATGCTCGGCCGGTTCGCCCACCCCCACGAGACCTGGCGGGTGAACTCCTCGACCTGGTACATCACCGCGATGCTCGGCCTCGCCCTCACCGGCGACATCATGCTCGCCGCCCTGTCTGTGGGCATCCTCGCGTTCGCAGACCCGGCCGCAGCGATCATCGGCCGGCGGTTCGGGCGCACCAGCCTGATAAACGGCCGCTCCCTGGAGGGCACCCTGGCCTTCGCAGTGGTCGGCACCCTGGTCGGGCTCGGCATGCTGTCGGTGTACTTCCCCGACTTCGGCCTGACCGGCGCGCTGATCGTCGCCCTGGCGGCAGCAGTCCCGGCGGCAGTGGCAGAGCTGCTCTCAAGGCGCATCGACGACAACCTCTCCGTGCCCCTCTCCGCTGCCGCCGGTGCCTGGCTGGTCCTACAGTTCCTGTAGGTTCACAGCTCCTGCAGGTTCATTGAGCCGATGAAGGTCCGCTTTCCAAGTCCCACGCCGCAGTGCCGGAGGATGGCGTAGGCGGTGACGAGGTGGAAGTAGAAGTTCGGCAGGCTCAGCTCGTTGAGGTAGTCGCCGGCGGACAGGGCGCGGTCGGGGATCGGCAGGAACGGCAGGGGGACCATGCGATCGGAGGCACCGGCGAAGTCGGCTTCGGTGAGTGTGCCGAGGAAGTCGAGGGTCATCTGGATTCGAGCGCGCAGCTCCGGGAGGGTGGTCTCGGTGTCTGGATGGCTGGGGACATCCTTGCCAGCGAGCCGAGCGGCCATGGACTTCGCAGCGTCACAGACGGCCTGGATCTGCTGGGTGAGGTTGTACTGGTCGGGCGCGAGCCGGGTGGCGAGCAGGACTTCCGGGTCGAACTTCTTGGCTTCGGCAAGCGCGACCGCCTCGTCCAGCCAGCGGCCGAGGTTCTCAAGCATCTTGGTGGTCTGGGGAACTGTGGCTTTGTACAGGGACATCTTCTGCTCCAGGTGAATGACCCACCCGGGCTATCCCGCAGACCCACCGACGCTCAGATTTCGGCACCCGTCACGGGAGGCTCGATCGGCGGACACTTCGGACCCTGATCTGAAGCTGTGGTGATCAGCGGTTGAGACGGTGAGTGGTGGGCGAGCTGCCGAGGTTCCCACCCTCCCCACTTTTGAAGCTGCCGTACTCGCCACTGAGTTGAGGCAGCAGCCGGTCGAAGACGGGCTGCTTGCCTATTCGGGACACACGGTGCGGAGACGGGCGGAGGCACCCGAAGCCGGTCAGGTGGCTATCTTCTCTTTCACTGACCATAAAGTTCGACAAGTGCCGGTCGCAGACGGGCTGATTGTCGATTCGTGGAGCGTCAC
>JBLHNG010000053.1:0-20548 GCA_047621685.1 Myxococcota bacterium
GCGGTGCTGAGGGGTGCCGTAGTCGGCGGCGTTGACGCGCCACCAGCCGACGAAGGCGAACCGACGCCGAAGCTCGGGCAGGATCCACCGCTCCCAATAGCAGCCGATACACGACAGCCCCCGGGACTTCCGGTTGCAGCCCTGCTTGTGGTAGGTCCAGCCGAGCACGTTCTCCGCGAGGAACCACGTCGGCCTCACCGCGTCGATGACATCCATCGTCCAGGGCCAGCCGTTTCGGTCGTCGTCGGAGCCCTTGCGTTTCCCAGCTGTAGAGCCCGCCTGGCAGGGGGGAGACGCCCAGAGAAGATCGGTGTTGCCGACGTAGGGGTCGTAGTTCACCGTGCGGACATCGCCGTGAATGGCGGGCAGACCGGCAGCGGCGAGGGTGGCGGCGGCGTGGGGGTCGTACTCCACACAGGCATGGTGCTGGAGCCCAGCCCGGTGCAGGCCGAGTGCCGCACCACCGCAGCCGCTGAACAGCTCCAGTACCCGTGTGGTGCGGCTCATGGTGCGCCCTCGGTGGACTCGATGGCTGCGGGCGGTGTGGGTGCGCAGGACTCGCCCAGCAGCGGGAGCCACCACCAGCTCGCCGTCAGGCTCCCGCTCGTCAGCAGTGCCGCCAGCAGACGACGCCCCCACGGTCCCAGGAACCGCAGCGCACGCACCAGCAGGCCACCCGTCTCCCGGGCCAGCTCGATTCCCGCGTCGGTCGGCGGGTTGATGATGACGGTCGTCTCGTCATCGGTGTCGGTGTCAATGGCCCGCTCGGCGAGCGCGCCCCGGATCTCTGCGGTGAGGAGATCGAGGGACTGCGTGAGTGCGACCTCTGCGGTGGCGTGTGCGGCCTGACTGGCCTCATCGAGTCTGCGGCGGATGTACCGCTCTTGCTCGATGGCGGCGGTGACCTGGACAGAGAGGTGCGCGATGTAGGCCGGCCCGGTGCTCTTGACCGCGATGGTGGAGGCACCGGCACGGACCAGGGTGGCGCACACCGATGCGCCCAGGTCGCCCCCGGTCACGACGACGATGGGCAGGCCGGGAGCGGCCCGACGCAGCGCCTCGACGCCGATGTGCTGCTGACCCGCCGCGACATCGGGCAGGGCCAGGTCGGAGATGATCAGGTCGAAGATGTGGTCCTTGAGCGCGGCGAGGGCCTCGGCCATGGACTCCACATGAACGCAGGAATAGCCCCCATTCAGAGCACGCTTCACCAGAAGCCAGTCATCGGTGTTGTCCTCGACAACCAGGGTTCGGATGAGGCGTACTGACATGGGCATGGGCTCAGCCCCGGGCCAAGCGGCGGCGGGCGAGGCGACGGGAAAAGATGGGCTTGCGAACCGGGACCATCTCCAGATCCGCGTCCATGCTCATCTCACCGGACAGCAGGCCGTCCTCGCCGAACAGCATCGCCCAGAGGACTTCAATGACCAGATCGATGATCATCTCCTCGATGGGGCGCTCGATGGCTTCGGGGAGGACGGGAATGTCGATCTTGCGGGCGAGGTCGAGGGCGGCGTTCTTCACCCACTCCTTCTTCTGGGCACCGGACTTCGCGCCGAAGATGACTTCAGCGACTTCCATCAACTCAGAGATGGACTGGATGAACCGCGGGGGGAGCTGGATGTTCTTGAGGGCGTCGAGCATGGTGGTGTCTCCGTGGACGTGGCTGAGAGCTACGAGAGCTGGTTGAGGACAGCGGGAATGCCGCCGCTGAGGAAGGCAGCGATGAGATCGCTGGTGGCTGGCTGGGGGGTGGTCTGCTCGCGGACGGCGGCGGCGAACCGAACGGCCTCGTCAGGGCTCAGGCGATGTCCCGCGATGAACAGGCGGCTGCTGGCCCAGGAACGCAGACGCTCCCGGCGACCGGGGCTGCTGACGGCGGGGTTGATGAAGTCGAACATGGTGGGGGTTCTCCGGTGGGAGGGTGGTGGGGTGGCTCAGCCGCAGGTGTCGCCGCTGATGGCTGCGGGTCGCCAGGGGTTGTACCCACCGCCCTCGGGCGCATGGCGCATCTGGCGCCGATTATTACGGGCTGCGGTGTAGCTGAGGTGGACGTGTCCGCCGCGGGCGAGGTCGTACCAGATGACCTGATCGAAGGGGAGGTTGAGGCGGACGATGATGGTGGCGAGCTGCTCGGCAGAGATGCCCTCCACCTTGAAGTCCACTGCCCGGCCTTCCATGTGCTGACTGGTCGACGATGCGCCCTTCAGCTTCAGGTTGACCGCCTTGGAGCGAAACCCGCTGGTGATGCGAACCGCGCGACCCAGGTGATGACGAAGCGGGTCGAGGACGTGCTTGCACAGCAGCTTGAGGTTGGTCTGGGCGGACGGGGTGGGCGTGTTGTCGAGCCCCAACCGGCTGGCGGTGCCCGACTTGCTGAACTCGGCCCAGGTGAAGTAGCGACCGGGCTGTCCGGCGGGGATGGGATGGCTGAGGGGTGCGGACGAGGACATCGAGGAGCCTCCGGTGGCGGTGAGGGCGATGAGGGTGACAAGACCGAAGAGGCCGATCCCGACGAAGGGGATGAGGTTGGCTGGACGGCTCATGTGCTGGCCTTCGCGGCTTTGGCCGCCTTGAGGACGCCCCGGGGGAAGCGGCTGCCCCACCAGAAGCGGGCTGCGAGGTCGAGGTGGGTCCAGGTGATCTCCCCGGTGCCGCCCTGTGCGGTCGCAAGTGCGATGAGCCGGGTCCAGCCTGCCGGTGTGGGTGGGATGACCTGGGCACCGTCGGGCACGCTCTCGGTGCCGCCCTTCCGCATGATGACCAGGCGACCGCCGACCTCGATGGGAACGCGGATGTTCTCGGCGTTGTAGAGGTAGCCCCGGAAGTTGGGCTGATCCTTCTTGCGCAGACCAGCCGCGACGGCAGGCCAGAGCAGGGCCTGGAGCGCACCGGAGAGACGGGGCCAGAACTTGCCGAGCCAGTCGTCAATGTCGTAGACGCCGTTGGTGTAGGCCGTCACTGCGGACGCCAGCAGGGCATCAGCGTCTTCGGGCTCCCACGGCAGACCCAGCGGAGCCTCCCGGGTGTCGCTGGTGTTGGGCAGGAACGTGAAGTCACCCGCTGCCACCCGACCCGAGAGACGGAAGAACGCACCGGGCTTGTTGTCGTTCTTGCCGAGGCTGACCAGCTCGTTGGCGACCAGCGTGTCGTCCCAGGCGCTGGTCGCCAGGCCGATGCGGTCACCGGGCATCAGCGGGAGGCCCATGTCGGGGATGAACAGGCTCGTCTCACGGATGCGGCGGGCGTAGTCATGCCAGGGCAGGCCGGGGAAGGCTGAGGCGGGGATGCGCTTGAGGAGGGCGTTCAGCTCCGCGTCAGCCTCGCTCCTCAGCGTGCCGGCAAGGGCGGGGTCGCTCTCCCGGTCGGTGCGGCGGAACAGGTCGTCGATGTCCCTGAGCGCCTTGTTGGCCTGCTTCCAGACGCGGACCTTGCGCTCGTCGGCTTCCCGCTGCTGACGCTTCTCCCGCTGGGCGACCATCTTGGCGCGGATCTCCGGGGAGACGTAGCGCATCGCCAGCGCCTCGATGTCGCCACCGGCCCCGTCGTCCTCGCCTTCATCCAGCGTGGTGTTGGTGTCCCGAGCCTGAGAGCTGACCAGGGAGGCCATCCAGCCCCGCTTGCGCTCGATGCGCTCGACGCGGTTCAGCTCGTTGCTGCCCTGCGTGAAGTAGTAGTGGATGCCGACGACAGAGAACTTGTTGCCCTGTCGGACGCCGCGCCCATTGCGCTGCTGGAGGGTCGAGGGATCCCACGGCACATCGAGGTGATGGATGGCGCAGGTTCGCCGCTGGAGGTCCATGCCTTCGTAGGCGATGGCGTTGGCGATCACGATGTCGTACTTCGGCGGCTCATGCTCATCGTCGCCGACATCGCCGACGCCATTGAAGCCCTCGCTGATCTGCTGTCGCAGCTCGGTGTCTTTGGCCTCGATGGCGTTGAGGATGGCGATGCGGTTCGCAGGAACGCCCTGCGCGACGAGGATCTTCTTCATCCAGGTGTGAACTGCGGTGTTCTCCACGAAGATGATGTGTCCGCAGTCCAGGCAGTCCTGTCCGTCGGCGTTGCAGACCATGT
Organism: Myxococcota bacterium; assembly: GCA_047621685.1. GTDB lineage: Bacteria > Myxococcota_A > UBA796 > UBA796 > UBA796 > JAQXDW01. Next base: position 4,078 of record JBLHNG010000053.1, read on the forward strand.
TGGAGGTCTGCGCGATGACGGCGGCGCACGCCTGGAGCTTGGGCGCGTCGTCCATGTCGGCGGCTTCGATGGCGGCGGTGTTGCCGCCGATGCCGGGAAGGTCGGGATGCAGTGAGGTGAGGTAGATGCGGAGACTCAGGCCCTGCTTCTTGCGCTTGAGGGCGTTGAGGATCTGCTGGGTCTGGGCGTCCTTGGAGTCGATGCCACCTCGCTTATACATATTGTCGAGCTTCTCCTCGACCTCGACCATCTCCGCGACCGCTGCACCGATGGGCGCGATCTGACCGGCAGTGAGGGGTGAATAGTGGGTGTGCCTCACTGCATCGGGGATCTTGAGTCCCACGTCGCTGGCGACCTTGAATTCACACCAGCGGTAGACGACGCTTCGCAGCTCATCGAGGTTGCGGAAGCGGACCATCACCTCCTTCTCTTCGAGGGCAGTGCCCGACGAGTTGGGGACGGTCTTCTTCTCGTACTCGCCGAACCGGTTGAGGAACGCCTCATGGTTGTCGATGGCGACCTGCTGCCAGACATCGGGGTGGATGTAGTGGAGCAGGTTGTAGAACTCGACGGGATCGTTCTTCGCCGGGGTGGCACTCAGCAGGATGACGCCTGCACCGCCGCTGTGCTTGCGGACAGAGGCACACCGGAAGTCGAGCGCCCAGGCCCGCTTGGTGTCGGTCTTCTCGCCCTGTCTGGCGCTGTGAAACAGGTTCTTGAAGTTCTGGGCCTCGTCCACGATGAGGAGGTCGACGCCGAGCTGATGCCAGTCGATGCCGGTGTCGTACTTCCAGCCACGCGGCGGGCTGAGCACTTCGCTCATCCACTTCTTCGTCCGTGCCTTGATCTCCGCTTCCCGGCGCTCGGAGATGGTCTTGCTGTCCTTGTCCGTCGCCATGGCGATGGACCGACGGATGGCGATGGTCTTGGTCGCGTAGTCCTCAAGAAAGTCGGGGTCGATCTTCGTTCTTGAGAGCGCGGAGTAGGTCAGCAGGACGACATCATAGGCACCGGCCTGGAACGCGCTCCACTTCTGTCCGCGCTCGTCGGGGGTGTCGATCTTGGACACCCACCGGCCTTTGGCCTTGCCCCGGGTGCCCATGACCCGGTTGGAGCCGATGACGGCGACCCGGTAGTCGGGCAGGCACTTCTTGATGTCGCGGAACCACTTCCAGGCGATGGAGTTGGGAACCACGACGACGGGCCGCTTTGCCCATCCCTGCTGACGGGCGAGTGCGAGGGTGGCGATGCCTGAGTAGGTCTTGCCCAGGCCGGTGTCGAAGGCGAGGATGCCGCTGCGGTTCTCAACGAGTCTGCGGACGGCCTTGTTCTGGTAGTCGTGGAGCCGGATGGTGTCGGTCCATCGTGCGACGGGAACGGGCTCGCCGGGGTACTCGGGCGGGACGTAGCCGCGCATTCGGAGGTTGTAGGTTTCCTCCAGGGTGTCGAGTCGGTCGGGGTCGTCCTTGAACCACTGCCGCCACGTCTCGATCAGCTGCTCGTTCTCCCGCCCTGCGGCTTCGGACTTCTTCTCCTTGCGCTGCTCGCCGCTCTCCTCGTCGATGACATCGCCCCGGGCGGGGTTCCACAGCTTCTTGTCGAGGTTCGCCCAGCCGATGAAGCTGAGGAAGGACCGGGTGAGTCCGCGTGTCCGACGCTTCTCGGTGTTGTCGAGGCTGGCGTAGGTGAAGCCCTCGGGACGCAGCAGGCCATCCTCGCGGACGAGTCCGCTGATGGGGTCGTAGCTCTGGAGGGTCTTGTTGAGGAAGTCGGTGACGACATCGAGGGGGAGCCAGGTGTCGATGGGCAGGCACTCCTTGAGGATGTCGGGGCCACTCCGCCAGCCGATGACGGCGCGGAGCTGGGCGATCTGTCCGCGTGCGATGGCGGAATTCGGGCGTGCCGTGGCGCGGTGGTACCGGGGCCAGAGGAAGCCGGTGAGGTAGTCGCGCTCTGGGACCAGCTCGTTCCAGAGGACTCCATCGAGGAACCAGCCAGCGGGCAGGAGGTGGCGACGGATGGCATCGGCATCGGGGGCGGGCTGGCGGTGCTCGCGGTAGAAGGCGCGGAGGTTTTCGATGGTGAGCTGTGCGACCCGCTGGCGATACAGCCAGTCAGCGGCGGCAGGCAGCGCCCAGGAGCCCTGGTACCGCGTCTCGATGACCGGCTCGGTGTTGAGGGCGTCGATGAGTCCAGCGGGGGTCCAGAGGCTCAGGAAGCGCTGGATGCCGGTGATGGACTTGCGGGCGAGGGCCTGGAGTCCGCGGTGTGCCTGGGGTGCGCCGTACCGCTCCCTCCAGGCGATGAGGTCGCCGCGCAGCTCAGCCCAACCAGCGACAGCGGCGGGATCCTGCTTTGCGACAGCGGCGAGGTAGGCATCGGCGCGGAGTCCGAGGCCCTCGGCGGCTGCGACATCGAGGTCGAGCTTGCCACTCGCCCGTCGGATGGTGCGGGCCAGACCGCCCCGGCTTCCCGATGTGGATGCGGTGGGAGCCTCGTCGCGGGCGATGCCAGCGTTGACCATGGGGCGCGGGGTGAAGGCGGGGAGGCCGTCGAAGACACCGACGACCTGATAGCCGCGCCGGGACTTCGGCATGCTCGGATCCCACCCGTCGGTGAGCTTGCCGACCTCTTCGCCGAGGATGTGCTCGGGGAAGAGGTCGAGGTACTGACCGGCGACCATGGGCGCGTCTTCGGTGCTGATCTCGGGCAGAGAGCCGCCGCGTGCCTGGAAGATGAGGACATCGGTGGGGAACTGGTCGTAGACGACACTCTTCTGCTTGTTCTTGCCTGCTGGAGCCTTGGAGGGGAGCCGGAAGGCACCGAGGAGGTGGTGACGCTTGAAGACGGCGGTGCGGACGTTGACGAACTCGGCGGACTTCGACGTGAGGAAGCCAGTGGGAACGACGTAGACGCCAATGCCCCCGGCCTTGAGGTGGTCGAGGGTCCGCATGAGGAAGTAGAGGTAGGCCCGACTCGTCTTGTAGCGGTGGGCCTCGGGATCCTCAGCGGTGGCTTCATCGCGCACACCGTAGGGCGGGTTTGCGACCACAAGGTCGAAGCGGGCGGTGTGGTTCTCGGCGACCCACCGCTCAAACGGGGCGTGACTGACCTTGGCCGAGGGGTACAGGGCGGCGAGCATCCGGCTGGACAGGGCGCTGTACTCCACTGCGGTCCACTGGATCGCGTCGGGGTAGTCCACGAATTCGCGGAGAGCGCGACCGATGCCCGCTGAGGGCTCCAGGGCCTTGATGTCGCCGGTCAGGCCGAGCTGCTGCCGAAGGCCGGGGAGGGCATCGGCGACGGCGCGGTAGAGCTTGCTGGGGGTGTAATACTCATGGACCAGGCCGAAGTCTTCCGGGGGCGGGAGGTTGCTCGGGAGCTTGTCGACCACCTTCTTGATGGAGAGTCCACCCCAGCCGCTGTAGGTCGCCAGGGCGGCGGACTGTGCGGGGGTCGGTCGCTGGTCGCCGAGACGGGAAAGGACATCGAGGGCGGCGAGGTTGGCGGCGGTGCGCTTGCTCGGGGTCCAGTGCTCGGGGATGGTGGCCGCTGCTGCTGCGGTGCGGGTCGGCTTGCGGACAGGCTTCTCGCGGAGCGCGGTGGCGTGCCTGAGCAGGTGGCTCCTGACCGCCTGAATGATGGCGGGCTCGCTCTGGATGCGGTCGAACGCTTCCATGCCCTTCCCCGGCCACTCGGGGCGCAGCACCACCTCCCCTGCCATCTCTTTGACATGCTCATCGGTGAGGACGTGCGTGCCGAGGATGTTCCCCGGCTCGTTGATACGCTCCATGTAGGTGGGGTTCTGGAGGATGGCGGTGGTGATGGCACCCGCCAGATCGGTGGGTGCTCCACCTGTGCCGCCGAGCCGCTGCCGGTAGGTCTGTTGCTGGCGTGCGGTGTCCCAGGACCGGATCTGTGCGGCGATCTGCCGGGGGGAGGCCATCCCGTCGGCGTCTCCCACCATCTCCTGAGCCAGCGCGGTGACCTGGGCTGGTGTCAGGGGCATGGCGATCGGTGCGGCGTGCTTCTTCGCCAGCGCGGCCTCGATGACGTTGAGGAGGACGGGCCGGAAGCGGCTGAGGAAGCTGTCGAGGTCGGCCTCGCGCACACCAGCAGCGGCGAGGGCGGGCATCTGGGCGCGGACGCTGGCGACGATCTTGTCGAGCATGACGGTGGCGCGGGGCGGGGTCATACGGACGCTCCGACAGCGGCGGTGATGGCGTTCTGGAACGCAGCCATGAGCGCGGCGTCGGTGGTGGACATGCCTCCTGCTGCGGCCTTCTTCGCTCGGGGCTTCCTCGTGGTCTTCTTCGATGCCGGGGCGGGTGTGGAGAGGTCGAGGCCAGGGAGTCCTCGCTCCAGGGCGTTGGCGGTGAGCTGCGAGCGGGCCGTCACCATGAGATCCCAGCTCCCGCGCACCGGCTTGCTGAAGTCGAGCATCCCCCGGGCACTGGCGGGCTTGACCAGGGACGAGACAGATACTTCAGCCGCTGCGAATGCGGCCTTCTTGTTGCTCGACTGCGGGACCGGCACGGTGAAGGTGGGCGGGATGAATCGGGGTGTGGCGGGTGTGGTGGGTGCGGTGGCCTTCTTCGCTGGGGCCTTCTTCGGCGTGCGTCCGAGGAGGCCCTGCTGCCCGACCCCGCAGGATGCGCTGATCTTGGATGCAGAGAGCGCCAGCCAGGCGGCAGCCTGCCGGATGGGCTTCAGCGCGGCCTTCTCGCCACCCTTGACCAGCGCCTTGCGGGCTTCCTCGTAGGACGCCTCTGCGCGGGCGATGGCCTGACGGGCCTCGGCTTCCTCGGGACCGCTGCACTTGGAGCTTGCGGTTGCGGCCTGGGCGAAGCGGATGAGGCTGCGGGCGCGGGCGAGCTGGACGGGGGCACTGCGGAGGGCCATGTCCAGGGCGGTGATCGCGGCTTCATCCTCGGCGGCGTAGGTCGCCGCGGAGTTGTTGGCGTCCCCGTACCGCTTCCACTCGTTGTCCAGGGCCTTCTTCGCGTCTGTGCGGAGCTGGGCGATGAAGTCGTCCAGGGGGACGGTGCGGTCCAGGGGCGCGTGCGTGCCGCGGGTGTAGTCGCGGATCCGCTCTGCGAGGTCGTTGTAGCCCTCGATGCTGCCCCGGTTGATGAAGTGGTTGATGACCGCATCCACCGACATCGCGACCTTGGGAGCCGCAGTGGAGGCGAGGGCCTCGGCGTCTGCCTTCAGGGCTGCGGCCTGCTTCGCCAGCGCGGGCGCAGTCTTGGCGACGGGGATGGGACGACCGCCTGCCGTCAGCGTCTTGCAGTCCTTTGCGTTGGTGTTGCAGCTCCCGGCCTTCTTGCGCGGCGTCTTGCCCTTCGTGGGCTTGGGCAGCTTGAACCGGTCGAGGGGCTCGGAGGCGCGGACCTTCGGTGCCCGGGTGGGGCGCTGTGCGGCGTAGGCCGGGTCCAGGGCCTGACGGCGCTTCGTGTCCTTGGTGCCGCAGGCTTCGCCCACGAGGTCGAGGGCCTGGGAGTAGCCGCGCTGGGTGGCTTCGATGAGCGTCTTGTAGTTCGCGCCAGACATCGAGCCGGAGCCCTTGCCGTCTGCGAACCACCGCGCTGCACGCTCAAACCGGAAGGTCCAGCCACCGCGGGTTCCGGTGATGGTGAGGGTGCCGTAGCTGGCGATCTTGCGGACCAGGACGACGCGGACGGTCTGCGCCTCGATGTCGGTGTAGAGCTTCGCCCGCCACTGCCCCCGCATGACGATGGGACCGGCCTTCGGGAGCTTCTGCTGAGCGGCCTTGAGGAGCTTGCTCACCTCGGCGGTGGTGCTGTCTCCGGTGGGCCAGGTGGCACCATCCTGCCCAACAGCGTGCAGAAGGGCGGCGGTGCCGTCCTTCTGGCTGACGCTCAGCAGGATGCGCTTGTCCATCGGACGCATGGCGAGCGCAACCTGGACACCGCCCCGAAAGGAGCGGTAGCCAGTCAGGAGCCGAGGGTAGTCCTCCCCAGCCCCCACAATCTTGAGGGTGATGGCGACTTCAGGCATGGCGGCGTCCTACGAGGTAAATTTGTAGATGATCAGTCCGCTCGCGGCGGTCACACCGAGGCCGACCAGGGCGGGCAGCATCCAGCCGCCGCCTTCCTTCTTCGGAGGCTCCATGGGACCGATGGTGGAGGCGGGGAGGGTCTGGCCGAGGTTGAGGGCGGCGACCCGGGCGTCCAGCTCCTTGTTGAACAGGGCGATGCGTTCCCGGTGGCCGGTCGCCACCTCCATGGCGACCACCGCCCAGGCGATGCCCCCCACAGTCACAGCGATGCCCGCCACGACCAGGACGGGGATCGCGCCGGTCGTGGGCTCCGAGGCATCGACGGCATCGGCCAGGAGGCCCGCAGACAGGTGCTGGTTCTCCCGCTCCAGTGCCGTCCAGTCCTTCGCCCGCTTGGAGAAGTCGCTGACCAGCGCCGTCTCTTCCTTCGCCGCCGCCTTCAGCACCAGCAGCTTCTTGCGGCTGGCCTGGAGCTGCGCACCGTTGCCGCCGACGAGCTTCAGGAACGCCTCGACGGTGGGCTTGTAGTTGGCGGGCGCGGCGAGGATGCGGGCGGTGTAGGCCCGAACAGCATCCTTGTACGTCGCCTTCCAGTCTGCGGTCCAGGCGCTGCGGACAGCGGCCCATGTGGGGGTCTGGGAGGACATCTTAGAGATCCTCCTTCCGTGCCCACTTGCAGCAGTTGCCGATGTTCTCCGCGATGGGTCCAGCGAGCTGGAGCGGCTGGGACATCGGGGCGAGGTGGGGCTGGGTGGGCGGGTTGAGGACCGGGTTGTTGCGCTGGTTGCGCTGCCACAGGCGACCGCCGCCACCGCCGCCGTTCTCACGACGGTTCTTGACGATGCGGTGCAGGGCGTTGGCCGCGCCCCGGGCCATGAGGGCGGGGAGAATGGCGACACCGATGCCGCCTTCGGTTGTGGGGAGGGTCGTCTGGTGCTTCACGTCGGCGACGATCCACAGGCCTGGCCGAAGCTCCATCACCGCAGCCCGGTGGCCGTTACCGGCCTGGATGCGGATGTTGGTGCCCAGCTTGGCGACTGGACCCCACCCGTCATTGCGGCGGGCGGTTGGGGCGGTCGGGGCGGTCGCGCCGGGTCGGGGAGACTCGTTGCGGCGACGGGCCTGGATTGACTGCCGCTTCTTGGCGATGTTGGCCTTGACGTTGGAGAAGATGCGGCGGGCGTCTCCCCGGCTGAGGCGACCGACATCGACGGCAGCGCCCAGCTCGGCGTAGGCACCCTCCAGGGCATCGTCCTCCATCTCATCGAGGTCGTCCCAGTCGTCGTCGTCCCACTCTTCGTCTTCGTCATCCCACTCGTCGGCGGTGTCTTCCCACTCCTCGACGGGCAGCTCCTCCAGCTCCTCGGCACTGTCGAGGGCCTGATCGGCGGCACCGGGCATCCCGCTGCGGTCAGGGGTGCGGCTGCGGGATGGGCGAGAGGAAGGGCGTGCCGAGTCGCGGGAAGACTGACCCCCACGGCGACCCCCCCGCTTCCCGGCACGCTTGGAACCACCGCGCTGCTGCTTGCTGCGGAGGTTCTTGCGCTGTCCACGCTGCTTCTTGCGGAGATTGCGGCGGCTCTTGCGCTGCTTGCGGCCTGCCAGCTCCTCCGACTCCTCTGTCTCCTCATCCTCGCGGGGCTGAAGGCGGCGACCACGGCCACCACGCGGGCCTCCACGGCCTCCAGCGCCACGACCACCGCGACCGCGAGCGGGGCCGCGTCGGCCACCGCCTCCACGTCCGCCGCGTCCGCGACCGATGTCGTCGTCTCCGAAGCCTTCTCCAGAGAGGGCGACTTCTTCGTACAGGGGGTTGGTTCGTTGAAACTTCACATCTCACCTCGGGGTGCATTTTCGGGGCGGTCGCCCCATGGGTTTTCGAGCCGGTCAGGGCCGTACATGCCGAGGCGGGCAGAGGGGTCGTCGCGATACCAGCGGTTGCCCACGCGGTAGCGGACGATGCAGTGGTAGAGGCCGGTGTGTCCGACCGGGGCGCGGGTTCGCAGGAAGACCTCGGCTTCAAGGCTGCGGGTCCGCTTGCGGCGAGCCTCCCGGTAGCCCCCGTCTCCGGGGGAGAGGGCCTTGTAGCCCCGGGCCATCAGCTCCCCGGCCCGCCAAGCGGACAGGGCATCGCAGTCTTCCCAACCTTGAGCGAGTGTGTTGAGCACATCGCCCCAGGTTTCGACCTTCTCGCGACGGTAGATGACGCCGGACGCATACAACAGCGGCACATCGGGCCGAGCCTTCAGGATGCGCGTGTTCTCGCCAGCGAGCCAGTTGAGGAGACGGACGGCGCCGCCTTCATCGAACGCCAGCTTGACCACGATACGCATCGGATCAGCCGACCGTGACGGTGCGGAAGCGGGCGTTGCTGATCAGCACGACGCTGCCGGTGTAGGTCGCGGTGTTGGCGATGGTCGCCACAGCGCGGACGTGCGTGCCCAGCTTGGTGGCGGTGATGGCCTTGTACTCGGTGAGAGAGCCGTCAGCGGTGACCGCAGTGCCGGCAACCACATCGACCCAGTTGGTGCCATCCCAGCTCGTCTGGAGCTTGGGGGTGATGCTCGGAACGGACGCACCGCCCGCCATCGTGGTCTTGAAGACGACGGCGAACTCTTGGAGGTGGTCGGGCACCTCATCGTTGGCCGGCTTGAGGAGGTGGCTGCTGCCGGTGACCGATGCGGTGACACCAGTGATCTGGTCGTGGATGGCCGCTTTGGCGCGGAAGAGGTTGCCCATGGTGGACCTCGGGGGAAATCAGATGGAGAGGGAGAAGACCGCGCGCCATTCGCCGGTCTGTGCGCCGCTATACACCTCGATCTTCCCGGCCCCGCCGATGTAGATACCGGAGTCGGGGATGGTGTCGGCGGTGGTGTAGCTGCGGAGGGTGCCCTGCGCGTCGGTCACCGCGATGGCCCAGGAGGTGAGGTTCGCGTAGTCGGTGAAGTAGACGTTCAGGCGCTCTGCGAACGGCGGAATGACGATCTCAACGGGGGCGTTGTGAACCCCTTCGCTGCCCCGAACCTCGTACTGGTTGCGGGTCTGCACGAAGGTTCTCGCCGGGGCGACCACCCCGCTGACGGTGTTGGTCGCATCGTCGAGGTTGGCGACCCGGACATCGAGGGAGCGGCAGAACAGCCCCACCCGCGTCGACCGAGACACCGTGACCAGTGCCTTGAGGTTGCCGCCGTTGCCAGCGGTCCACTTCAGCTCTGCGTCGAAGGGCTGACCAGACTGGCTGACCAACTCGACGATGCGCCACTTCCCCCGGGACTCCCGCTCACAATTGCCATCCTGGCCCGACAGCAGCGTCTGAAAGGTCAGATCGCTGGTGCCGTCCCATGCGGTGAGCTGGAGTACCCGGGAGGTGAGCATCGTCGTCTACCCGATCAGCAGGGGCGACCGGGCTTGAGCCCGAACAGGGTGACTTCGAGGACATCGCCACCGCTGGCGATGGTGCCGTTGATGGTGATGGGCACGCCGGGGGTGGCCTTTGCACCCATGACCAGGCCCTTGATGAAGGAGCTGGTCGCGAAGACGCTCTGATCGATGCCCGCGGGGTTGTTGAAGATCAGGTTGTCACCAAACATGATGCTGGTGACCTTCGCCCCGGTGGAGCTGCCGTTGCACACGATGTCCTCGGCCTTGAACGGGTGCGCTGGGATGATCGACATCGAGACTGCGCCCGCATCGGTCGAGGTTCCAGACCCGGAGAGGGCGGTCTTCTGGGGTGGCACTTTGCTCTTGCCTCCGTTGCGGCGGGACTGGCGGGCGCTGCGGCGACCCTTGCGCTTGGACTTGCGGGCACCACGGCGGGCCTGGCGGCGCTGACGGCCTCGGGTTGCACCGAACTCGTCGTCGTCGTCGTCGCCGAAGTCGTCGTCTTCGTCGCCGAAGTCTTCGTCAGAGTCGTCGTCGTCGCTGGAGTCGTCGTCACCGAACTCGCCGAAGTCGTCGTAGCCGAAGTCGTCCACGTCTCCCTCAAGGGCGTCGTTGCGGTGGAGGGAGTCGAGGTCGGTGACCAGGGCTCCGGTGTCGGGGTCACGGAAGGTCTTGGCCTTGCCGAGATACTGAAGGCGGCGTGACATGCGCGCTCCATGGGGTGTTTCGGTTGATTTGGGGGTCAAGCGGGTGCCGTGCGGTGAGGCTCAGCGGTGAGTGTGGGTTTGCAGAGGGGCGGGCTCAGCCGTTGGCGAGCTTGCGACCCTTGCGGTTCTTGCGACCGCGCTGGCCGTCGAGGTGGATCTCGCGGGCTCCCGCAGTGGTCGGGGTCAGCGCGATGGTCAGGTCGTCTTCGGCGGTGAGCTGGTGGGGTGCAGTGGGCTCAGCGGCGGGTGTGTCTGCCTTGCCGTTGGCACTGGCATCGCGCTTCTCGGCGAGTGCCTGCCCGGCCTGGAGGCCGAGGGATGCGGTGGCAGAGCAGAGGAGGCCGGTGCCGATGGCGAGCTGGTGACCGCCGCCCTTTCCGCGCAGGCAGTCGATGAAGCCCCAGCCGATGAGGGGAACGCTGCCGATGACGCGGAGATCGACGGGGCCGACCTTCAGGGACTTGCCCTTGGAGATGGCGAAGCCTTCCGCCATGGAGGCCATGAAGGTGGTACCGACCGTCTCGCCAGTGTGGAGGGCCATGGAGACGGCAGCGCCGCCGTTCTCCTTGAGCTTGGCAGCGGCCTTGTTGACCTTGCCGATTTTGCCAGTGGCCTGGGCGAGTGCGGACTTGGCCTGATTCTCGGTGAGGGACTTGATGTCCTTCGCCCCGTTCATGACCTGTGAGAGAGCGGTGTTTGCCATCGAGGGCTCCTTTGGTGAGGCTGACGCACCGCTCCCCGAAGGCCATCCGGCCCCGTCGAATGCGACCGGTGCAATACGTCTTTCAGTCTATGGTCGTCTCAAGGGAACGCGAGCGGCTTTCAACGCACTGGAAAACCAGGGCCAGTGCGTGGCAGGTTCAACCGTGGGCGGTTCAGGGCTCAAATCGCCGAAACGCGAGGGTAAACGCTCAGTGCGTCGAAACATTGGGTGATGTGGTGCCGTGGCTGTGGGGGCACAATCGCCGACGCACTCCAGTGCGACGGGCATCCTGGCGGTGTTGTCGCCGTTTTTCGCTGAGCCCGAGGTGTCACTGCTAAAAAGCCAGGGCGCACCGACAGTGCGTCGATTTTGCTTGTGTTGTGGGGTCTTGGGGTTCGATTGGCCGAAAAGCCAGGGCGCACCGGCAGTGCGTCAAATAAATCAGGCGAACCCCACAACACATTTCCAGGGGGGCTGTAGTTCTGTGTCGTGGAGGCCACGCATGGACGAGCGCACGATCACGAACCTGGACGGCATCGAGGCGCTGCTGAAAACGCGGCTGAACGAGGCGACGTACCTCGCAGTCTCGGAGCGGCGGGGGAATGCCGAGGAACAGCTCGCCAAATTGACCCTCCCCGAGCTTTCAGAGTGGGCCAACGCCTCGACCTGGGGGGAGCAGGCCGACGCAGCCTTCCAGTGGATCCGTCTGGAGCTGCTGGGAATCGCTGACGGACCCCGAACCTCGTTCCGGGTCGCGGTCTGGGGCGGTGGTGGGCGGCTCATCATGCGGACGTGCGTCGTGCTGGACAGCCAGGCGGTGGTGTCGGCAGGCTCACCGGTTGAGGAGGCGATGGCCGAGGTGGGTGCCCAGGGGGTGTTCCAGCTCGGTGCATCGTGGGAGCGGTTCACCACCGTCGTGATGAGGCAGGCCGACGACTTCAAGGAGATGTGTCTGAGCCACATGAAGGAAGTGGACGTGATCAGCCGCGCCCAGACGGCGACGACGGCGAAGGACATGGCCGCTGCCCGGGAGCAGGTCAACACGCTGGTCGGTGAAGTCACCAAGGCGAGGATCGGGGTGGCGGCTGCAAAGGCTGAGGTGGTGGCCGCTGAGGCGATGGCTGAGGTGGAGGTGAAGCGCAAGGCCGTGGAGGCGCAGCAGTCTGAAGTCAATCGGGAGCTTGCGAAGGGCGCACTGGATCAGATGGGCTCGTTTGGTAAGGCGCTGCTGTTCTCGAAGACGGGGATGTCTGCGGAGCTGACGGAGGTTGCCACCGCGCTCCAGACCAACCCCGAGATGATGGAGGCCCTCAAAGACCCGTTGGTTCGCGAGCAGCTCAAGAACGCCGACAACCTCAGCTTCATCGCGGCCTCACTCAAGCAAGCCGTTGAGGTCGAGAGGGCCAAAGCGAAGGCTGATGCGGCGACTCCAGCCGACCCGAGCGGCTCGGAGCCCTCGGAGTAGACGACAACCGGGGGCGAAGGCCCCCACCAACAGGAGGCAGCAATGCCGAAGAAGAAGAAGAAGGCCCCCGCGACGGTGGGGGTCGGGAACTACCTGCGGGTGGCGACAGGACTCTACGGTGAGATGCTCGGCGCGACGAAGCGGTCGGAGATCATCGAGGAGCAGGAGAAGTGGGATGACAATGAGCTGTTCATCCTCTCCCACCTCACCTACCTCAAGCTCCAACAGGGCCAGAAGATCATCGCGCTGCTGGAGGAGATCGCGGAGAACACCGCCGACATCGCCGAGGCCGCGGAGTCCGACGCCGACAGCGGCGAGGAAGACGACATCGAGGAGGACGACTTCGACGACTCCGACGACTCCGACGAGGGCGGCGAGGGTGGCGAGGTGATCCCCCTGTCCTCGGCGGGGACACCGAAGGCCGAGATGCTCGACCACCCGCAGCCGCCAACGGGGAGTGACCCGTGAGGGGGGTGACTCGCAGGAGCGGGGTGCTGCGTCTGCATCTGGTGGTCCCGTCGGTGACGGTCGGCGGGATGACGCCGGGGATGCTGGCAGGGGTGGACCTGGCGGGCGTGCTGTCGGAGGCCGGTGTGCTGGAGGGGGCACCAAGACATCGCGGCACGGAGATGGTCTACGCGCTGGCGCTGCGGGATGGCGTGGAGGTCGCGATCCCAGTGTCGTCGGGTCAGGGTGGCGGCTTCATGGCGATGATGGGGAAGTTGGAGATCATCCTCGGCAATGACCAGGGGAAGCTCCGGCTGCTCGTTCCCAACATCCCCTTCGTCGTGCCGATGGTGACACGGGCACTGGCGAGCTGGACCGCGACCGGCCCGACCAACACCATGGCCGGGGTCGCCTACTGGCTGCGGCTGACACCAGGGACGACCCTCGCGCTGCCCCTGGGCTCGGTGGGGAAGCTCGGGCTGGAGGTACCCCGATGACCGTCACAACCGCCATGGTCTGCGGTCGTGTGTTGGCCCTGCTGAGAGAGCAGGCGGGCATGGTACCGGGGGAGGTCGCTGGGGTTTCGGGGATGCTGCCCGACCTGGAGGCGCGTCTGGAGCAGGGCGGGGGCTTCATCACCTTGAGGCGGCTGCGGGCCTACGCCACCGGCCTGCGGGGCGGTGGACTGTCGGTTGCGACCTGGGAGATCGTCGCCGCCATCGAGGACACGGAGCGGCTGCTGGTCAAGCAGGGGCTGAAAATCGTCGAGATTCAACCAGCCGAGCCGGAACGACGGGACACGAAGAGGGCTTTGGAACAGAAGAGGCAGAGCCGTCAGGTGGTCATTGATGCGGCAGTCTTCATCGCTCTGGGGCAGCTCGATCTGGTGGTGTTTGACGACGGTGGTGTGGGGTAGTGGCCCTCAGCGTCCTGTGTCCGTGGCATGGCCGCATTCCCGCGATCTATGTGGTGTGCAGTGGATGTGAGGCGCTCGTCCTGTTGCGGGATGCTCCACAGGTCCACGACTGCGGACAGCGACTGCTACCGATTCGCACCCAGCACAACGCCATCTGCGGCGAGCTGGTGTGCTCCTACTGCTGGCTTCACCAGTCGGCGTTGTCGCCGTACCGGGAATTCATATGAGGTGTGTGATGGCTGAGACGACTGAGGTGCTGGTCTGGAGGCGAGCGCAGGAGTTTGGCGGGTATCTGAGAGGGCTGCGGAAGGCGCAGGGGCTGACGCTGCGTGTGGCGTCGGAGTCCGTGAGCCTGAGCTTCACCAGGCTCCAGAAGCTGGAGACGAACGGACGGGTCAAGCAGCCGCCGCTCGACCTCCTGCGGCAGCTCGCATCGCTCTACAACCGTCCGGTCGCTGAGATGTTCGCGAAGGCGGGGTTGAGTGTGCGGGGGGTGGTGGAGGATGACCACGATGTCATCGACAGGCGCTTCTGTGCCCTGGTTCTCCATCCCGCGCTCTGTCCGCTGGGGATGGATGTGCCGCATTGGCTCGGGTCGTTCTCCACCACCCAGAAGAGCCAGTGGATCGATTTTGCGCTTCGGCTGGAGTCCGCAGTGCGTGAGGGCCTCGGCCTTGAGGAGCTGCTGGAGATCGAGGAGGACATCGAGGCGACCCCATGAGGTTTCTGGCCAGTGTGCCCGGTCCGAAGCCGTACTGGCGGGGCTTTCCGGGTAGGAAAATGGCCCCCCGCTCTGCAAGGCCTCTGCTCACGCTTTTCAAGCCGGTCTAATACTGTCCGTATCCTGGCCTGAAAACAGAGCTATCGCTGACTCTGACTGAGGTTCAGCGCCGCTCAATGCCAGGTGGTTACCCCTCCAATCCTTCCAGTCCGATGGATGCGCCCCATGAGGTGGTATGTCCCCAACTCGTGGTTCTCTGGTGGCGATGGTGGGTGCGTTTACAGTGGGTTGATGAAGATGGAGACCATGCCCTTGTCGTAGTCGAGGCTTCCTTCACCTTGCCAGACGAAGTCCTCGCTGACCTCGTGGTTCCCGGCGACGAGGTCGGGGAATCCGTCGCCGTTGAGGTCGGGTGTGAAGAGCCCGAAGCCATAGTCAGGCTCGTAGTAGGAGCGTGCGGTCTCCCCGGTGTCTGGATCCTCGTATCGGATGCTGTTGTGCCAGTTGTTGAGGTCGAGGTGTCCGGTTGTGGGGAGCTGGTCGAGGGGGACAAAGCCGAGTCCGTGCGCCCCGGTGACCAAGAGGGAGTCTCCGGCACCGAAGTCCACCGGTCCGGTCATACCGGTGATGCTGCCGGTTGCACTGTAGACATTGGCGTTGGCGTCCGTCCAGTCAATGCTGCCACCATCCAGCAGGTTCAGGAACACCCCGAGCCGCCCGTTGGGGTAGAACCCGTCCACCTCAAGGTAGTCCAGATTGTCAAACAGCAGCACGTCCCCGCGACCGTCTCCGTCCAGATCTCCCGGCGAGAGGGCGGCATGCACATCGTCGGTGTCCCCATGTTCCAAGATGGTGAACGCGGCGTCATCCACCGTCTGAAGCCCTGTCTGGGTGAGCAGCGCGCCGGAGAGCAGGGCAGAGGAGCTATCTCCAGAGACAAACAGCTCGTCGTAGCCATCTCCGTCCAGGTCTGGAAGACCATACACCTGCTGACCGAAGCGGATCGAGGTGCGGCTGCCTTCCACCGTCCAGTCGGCGTCGGTGTCCAGAAGAGCCGCGCCCTCCACAAGCGCCTCACCCGAAAACACTGAGATCAGTCCAGTATTTTCATCCTGAGCGTTGTTGACGTCATACTGTCCAAAGACCATGTCGATGAGCCCGTCACCATCGAAGTCGCGATCCCAGATGAGTTGGTTGCTGTAGAAAGTGCCTTCCTCCCTAACCTGCTCGATGGTCAGGAGGGGTGAGTCTCCGATGAGTGTGTTTCCATCGCCGGGCGCCTCTGCGATGAGGCTGTGAGGGAAGACGACCACCGCGCCGGTCATCATGGCGATGTCCGCTGCACCGTCCCCGTCGATGTCCTGCCCTCGTGGTGCCAGGGTCCGCGGCCCATAGCTCTGCCAGAAGGTGTCTTCACCTGGCGACAGAAATACCCAGGTGTCTTCGTGGTGAGCGGTATCGATGGTGCCCAGAATGCTGCTCGGGAACACCGCTGCACCCAGGTAGGTCGCGCCCAGAAGATCCTCCCCACCATCCCCATCGATGTCATCGATGACCGCAAGCCCATGCATGCCCAACCACATGCCGTCTTCTGGGTATTCGTCGCCGTACCAGAAGAGGTCGGCCTGCCATCCGTTCATGCCGTCCCAGTCGACGTATCCATCACAGTCCTCATCTAGGCCGTTGGCGGCGATCTCTGAAGCCCCGGGGGAGATGTCTGGGTTGGTGTCATCGCAGTCCTCCCCACCTGCCTCCTGCGCATCCCATCCGTCCCCGTCCAGATCGGTCAGGTCGGCCCCGTCGCAGTCCTGATCGATGCCGTCGTAGGCAACCTCCTCCGCACCCGGCCACACGCTATCGTCGCTGTCGTTACAGTCCTCATCGGCCAGCCATCCATCACCGTCGCTGTCGACGGGACCGGTGTCCTCAGGGGGCGTGGTGTCAGGAGGATCGGTATCCGCAGGACCGGTGTCAGTGGGAGGAGGGGCGGTGTCAACAGGTGCGGGGCTGTCGGTGCAGGAGAAGAAGAGGAGGAACATCACTCGCTGTCGTCCGTCGGGCTATTGCAACCAACATCAGCCATATCCACATCGCCGTCAGAGTCGTTGT
>JBLHNG010000054.1:0-20378 GCA_047621685.1 Myxococcota bacterium
GATCGCTTCTTCCTGGGCGGGGTACAGCTCCAGGTCGCGGGAGGTCACCCAGTCGATGAAGGCGTCGAGAGCGTCGGCACCGTCGGTGATGCCTTCTTCGGGGATGAACTCGCTGAGGGTCTTGGACATGAGGGGAGGGTAACGGGTTGGGTGGCAGTGCGAACCATGCGGCGCTCTGGGTGGTTCAGGACGGTCCTTTGAGGGTGCGGTGGGTGGGGAGTAATTGGTGTCATGCTGGGGGGTCGCAGGGGGAGCGACGACTGGAGAGAGACGCTGTAAAGCGGCGAACGCAGGAAGTTCAGCCCCCCTTGAGCGAAGCGACATAAGCAGGCCGAAGGCCGGCGTTGGAGTGGAGTGGCCAGAAAAAGAAGGGCGCGGACGATGGCGAACCTCAGCTCATGGGTGAGGGAGCACCCTTCGGAATCCATCGCCACGAGGCTGAGAGCGCCCCTGGCTGATCCGGGCGCGAGTCCTCTGGACGGATCTCAAGAGGGTCGTGTCCGGAAGCATGACCGAAGCTGAAGCGGCGGCACCTCACAGCATGCTGGAGGCTGCCAGTTTCAGCCCCGCCTTCTGCGCCCACTCCGTCAGGATGTCTCGCTCCTGCGTCGTCGGCGACCGGTTGTTCACCCCCCGAGCCTGCACAATTCGCTTCCGGGTGTTGGTGACCTCCACCGTCAGGATCTGGTCGCCGTCGCGGGTCATGGACCAGATCGAGGTGTGGCCCTCGATGATCTGGTCTCGGTAGGAGAACACGCAGTGCTGCATTGCCCGACCTTCCGCGAAGAGTTCCTGACGGGTCAGCACCTCGGTCATCCTCCACACCGACTTCCCAACCAAGAACCGGACGTGCTGGAAGCCGGAGGGGGCATAGACCTGCGGCTCTTCGGAATCTGTGATGGGAGAGGGGCGGTGGAGTGAGGCGTGCCATGCCTCCATGTCTCGCAGCAGCGCGGGCACGGTGCGGCCCTTGATGGACCAGACCTTTGACGGATCGGGCATGCGCCACTGTCGCTCGAAGGTGCGTGGCGGTCGCATTCCGGGAGGAGAGCGGAGGTGACGGCTGCCGATGTAGTCGAGCATCGGGCGGACCTGCTCAAGATCGAGCCTGGGCTGCTGACAGAGCCACTGGATGACGGAAAGCCAGAAGGACTCATGGGGCTGCTCGCCTCGGAGGAGGGAGGCTGCGACCTCGATGCCGAGCCGTGGAGAGCCGCCGAGAGTCTGCACCTGGATCCGACGGATCGCGACCATGAGCGTCGGGGCAGCGGTGGACCGGAGTTGGTGGTGCATGCGCCGTGTGAGCACCCCAGGCAACAGCCCAGTCACCGACCGCATGGACTCCCCCCGACCCAGCCGGGCGAGCAACTCGACGCGAGCCGAGAACCTGGGATTATCGTAGCGATCTCGGTGGAGCAGGTCGGCGAGCTCCCAGACGAGACAGGGTGGCGTGGGGTAGCGCTGAAGCAGCCGCCGGATCAGGGCGCGTCGTCGAGCGGCAGGCGACTTCCCTCGAGGTTTAAACTCATCGAGTGTGCCGACCCACGGCTCGACGGTCAGTTCACTGAGCCAGGCGACTCCGGCTGTGCTGGCGAGGTCGTGGAGGCGACAGCGGTCGACGAGGCGAAGGAGTGCACTGAGCTTCGCCTGCTGCTCAGAATCGAGGTCGCCCAGCTGTCGTGCCAGCGCAGTCTCGATCGCAGTGCATGGGACGACGCCAGCCTGGAGTCGCCCGAATGTCGTGGCGAGGGGAATACGACCGAGCAGGGGCGAGCCTCTTCTCTGGATGGGCACACAGGCGCGTCGGAGACGTCGGCGGGGGGCAGGGATGATCGCCTGCTCGGCCCGCTTCAGCCGGCGAGCCTGAGAACGGAGGGTCTTCTTCAAATTGGCGCCATCACGGCGGGCCGCACGTTGCTTTCGGGTCATGGTTTTGCACACTGGAGCTCAGCCAGCCAACCTTGAATTCAGGTGATGACAGGCAAAAGACGGCACAGCCGGGCAGATCAGTCTGTCCGGCGAAGACTCAGGAGCGCAGAGTCGGTGTTGTGGTCTGGTTCACAGGGTCATCATTGGGAGGCTACTCCAATGACGCGAAAGCAACCACACCGCGTCGTCCACCGATTCCAGTACCCTCCCCCCATGATCCTCTTCCTCCTCGCCTGTCCCAAGCCCCCGCCCGTGGTCGATCACCGGGCGGTCGTTGATCGGGACCGCCTGCTCGACTCCCCGACCATCGTCGGGGTCAGCGCGCCGTACCTGGAGTCACACCAGCGGGTTGAGTTGGACGGCGAGGCCCCCGAGGAGCTGCTGTTTCACACCCTCCACCCCCGGCGGGACGGTGCCTGGGAGGCTCGGCTGTTCGCCTACCGGATCGATGAGGCGGGCGAAGCAGCCGCAATCCCCGGGGCGATGGTGATGACCGGCTCGGAGGGGCGCGGCAGCATGACCGTGGTGGACCTCGACGGCGACGGGACCCGCGAGATCCTCCTCACCGGCGGCACCGACGGCTACCAGGCCCGACCCATCTCGGTCTTCACCCTGTCCGACAGCCAGCTGGTCGACGCGGTCTGGAGCACCTCACCCGGCGCGCAGATCCTGGTCGCGGACGCCGACGGGGACGGACGCCAGGAGGTCATCGGGCTGACCCCGGATCGAGGCAGTGTGCACGTCTCATCGCTCACCCTGAACCGCGGTGTCTATCGCCCCACACCGGTCACCGGGCTGTCCTGGCTGCCGGCGGTGCTGACGACAGACCTCGCGGCGACCGGCGGACGCGCCCACCCCCGCACCGCGCACCTGCTCACCCTCGCGCTGGACGGGGGCCTGCGCTACCGGGGCGATCCTGGCCTCCAGGTGACCCTGGAGGAGCGCTACGCCGAGGCCCCCTCTGAGGCGGATCGAGCGGTGTTTGTCGACGCGATGGCCTGGGTGGGCGACCCGGGCGCGATCTTCTTCCTGCGCGGCGTGCTCTCCAACCCCAGCGCCGATCGACCCCTGCGTGCAGTGGGCCGGACGCTGGGCATGCTCGGCGATCAGGAGGGGCTGGTCACCATCATCGAGGAGATGCTGCTGGCGGGGCGCTACGAGCCCGATCTCCTCCTCGGGGCGCTGGAGGGCGTCGGCCCGGCCCGGATCGCGCCGCTGGGGCGAGATCGCACCATCGAGCCGGACGTGCGCGCTCAGATGGTCACCGACCTTTTCGCCTACGACACCGCGTTCTCCCTGATCATTCGCGACCTGCTCACCGATCGCAAGACGGTGCTTGCTGTTGCCGCCGCCGGGGTCCTGGAGTCTGCCACCCAGCCCGGTCGAGCCGATGCCGCTCAGTGGCTCGCCCTGTTTCCCACCTCCGATCTCACCCGCCCGCTGTTCTCCGACACCGTCGCCGTGCGCCGGGATGTCACTGCCGTCCTCGCCCGCAAGGACGAGCCGGAGGTCGCCGCGCTGCTGTACCGGGTGCTCGATAAGGAGACCGACACCACCGCCCGACGCCATGCCATCGTCGGCCTCCGGGCGCAGTCGGAGGGGGTGGATCCCGCCCGGCACCTCGCCTGGCTGGACGGGGACTCCCAGGAGCGTCGGCTGCACCACCGGCTCATCGGCCAGCGGGGAGACGCGTTGACCGTGTACCGCGGGATCCAGGCGGTGCTCACCGGGGACGACCTCGCGGTGTACGCCGAGGCCCTCTCTGGGCGAACCCTGAACCCGGAGGAGCGCGACTGGAGCGAGATCGGAGAGCTGCTGGGAGAGCTGGCCCTGGAGCATGTCCAGCCCAACATGCGGCGGGCGGCCTGTGCGGTGATCGGGGCCGCGCCCCTGCCAGAGACGGCGGAGACCCTGGCGGCGGTCATTGCCCGTGAGTCCGACCCGCTCGTCCTCGCGGCGGCCTATGCGGCGATCGGAAGTCGGGGCCTGACCGAGCAGGCCGAGGCCCTGATCGCAGCCCTTCCCGACGCGGATCCGATCGCGGCGGGTCCGCTGATGGACGCCCTGGTCGCGCTGAGGACCCCGCAGACCGTCGCAGCGGTCGCAGCGGTTCTCGCGGACTCCCAGAGCGAGTCATCCGATGCCTCCATCCTCTCTGCCCTGGAGCATCCTGCCGGGCTGGCCACCGTGCGCGCCCACGTCAAGGCGCTGCTGGTCGCGCAGCCGGTGGACTGCCCCCGGACCGGGGCGGCGCTGCTGTCGCTGGTCCGGGCTGGAGACGGGGCCACCGACGATGTGGTCGCCGACCTCGATGCCGCCTGCCCGACGGACCGGACATGGCTCATCGCGCTGATGGCGGTCTGGGCGTCAGACCCGCTGCTGGCAGTGCAGATCCGACCGCTGCGGGACCACCCCGACCGTGCGATTCGAATTGCTGCGGAGCAGGCGCTGCGGTGACCGGAGGATGGTAGAAACGACAACAACCCGAGGTGATCGATGCGTCTGATGCTTTCCCTGCTTGCGGTGCTCTGGGGCTGTGATGGCTCGGAGGCGCCCGATGTGACTCCTGAGCCCGCGCCGACACCTGCGCCTGCGCCAGTCGTGAAGGCTGTGACCGGTCTCGACGACGCCTCCCTCAAGGCGGATCCGATGGCGGTGCTTCGGGTGGCAGACGCCCCGCTGACCGATGTCCCGACGGTGCTGGGCTGGATGGCGGTGAACCCGAAGGTCTACGACTACCTGCCAGCGTCGGTCCAGGCCGATCCGGTGGTCGCCGAGCGTGCCGTTTCGCTGGGGTATGCCCGCGGCATCTCGCTCACCGCAGACGTCACTGCACGGTCCGCCCCCCGCACCGACGCCCCTGCCGCGAAGCTGCCCAGCGACGCCACCAACGGCTACATCACCGGCCCCCGGGGAGACCAGCAGCACGCCGCCGGGGAGCGGCTGGCGGTCCTGGAGACCTCTGAGGACGGCACCTGGCTGCGAATCTCCGAGGAGAAGGTCGCGGATCGGGTGGCGGACCGGGAGACCTACGAGATGTGCGACAACCTCGGCCAGGTGGCGTTTGAGGACTTCACGTTCGCCCGAGACGCGGGCTGGATCCCGGCGGCATCGACCGCCCCCGCCGTGCTCGCACCCCGGTGCCAGTCGAAGCCGCTGACCTTTCAGAGCGTCGAGAACGGTGATCTGGCGGTCTATGTGTCCTTTGCGGAGGTCAGCTTCGAGAGCTTCGACGATCACGCCTACACCCTCCTCGCGGCCTCAGAGGCGGGGACGCTCAAGCCCGGCGACACGCTCCAGGTCATCTGGTGTGACGATGCGATCGTCTGGCTGCCGCTGTCGCAGTGAAGCGCGGCCACCAGTCGGCAGCCCGTCAAACCGAAGCTCCGTGGCGCGCAGCATGCCGCCCTCGACGAACACTGCGGATCGCTCCAGCAGGTTGCGCAGCTCGCGGATGTTGCCGGGCCAGGGGTGGGCGAGAAGCGCGGCGGCGGCGTCTGGGGCGAGTCGCACCGCGCCGTCGGTGAGCTGGCTGAGGAAGTGTCGGGCCAGGGGGAGGATGTCCTCCCGGCGCTCCCGAAGTGGGGGCAGGTGGAGCGGGATGACGCGCAGTCGGTAGAGCAGGTCTTCGCGGAAGGTTCGCTCGGCGACCATGGCCGGCAGGTCGCGGTGGGTGGCTGCCACGACCCGGACGTTGACCTTCAGCGGGCGGTCCTCTCCCAGCGGCTGTACCTCTCCGTTCTCCAGGAAGCGCAGCAATTTGGCCTGCACTTCGAGGGGCAGATCCCCGATCTCATCGAGGAACAGTGTGCCCCCGTCCGCCGTCCGGATCATGCCCGGTCGGCTGTCTCGGGCTCCAGTGAAGGCCCCCCGTCGGTAGCCGAACAGCTGGGCGTCGAACAGCTCTCGGGGCACCACGGCGCAGTTGAACGCCACAAATGGACCCTCCGAGCGGCTCGACAGGGTGTGCAGTGCCCGGGCGGCGACCTCCTTGCCGGAGCCAGACTCTCCGGTGAGCAGCACCGTCGCCATCGACCGCTTCAGCCGCCCCAGGTCCGCCAGCAGTGCCCGGGATGCCGCAGACACGGCGATGAAGCCGTCGGGGATCTCCAGAGACTCCGATGGAGCGGTCTGTCGGGGCGTCTCGTACAGCGCCGCGCGCTCCAGCGCCATGCCCGCCACCGCCGACAGCGCGCGCAGCAGGGAGCGGGTCTCTCCGTCGGGCGTTCCGGTCACCCCGAGTCGGTACTGCCCGCCCATTCCGTCCGCGATCTCCAGTGAAAACCCCTCCGGCGAGCGGTCCTCCCCCAGCCGGGCCAGCAGTGTGCCGGTGGTCTGGTCGGTGAGCGAGACCGTGGTCCCAGACAGATCGCCGGCCATGCTGACCAACTCCCGACGGAGCAGCTCTGAGGGCAGTCCGCGCATTGCCAGACGCTGCACCGGCACGATCAGCGGCAGGGGAGGGCGGTCGAGGGGCTCCTGCTGCCCCCGCTCCAGGCGCTGCACGTTCTCTGGTCGCTGGGCTGGAGCCGGGACAATGCCCAGCCGCTTCAGCTCCGCCTCCGTCTCCTCCAGCAGCGCCTGCGCTTCGGGTGCCCGACGGATCCAGGCGGCGATGGCCAGCGCCCGACGGCAGCGCGCGGTCTCGTAGACGTCTCCGGCCATCTCCAATGTGGCGAGCCCGGTCTGGAGCTGCTCGCGGGCCAGCGCATAGTCTCCGAGCTGGGTGGCCATCACGCCTTGGAGGTGTGCGAACAGTCCCCGGGTCCAGGCCGAGGGAGACCGCTCCAGGCAACGCTCCAGGCGGCGGGCGGCGGCGGCGGCCTGCTCGGGATGGCTGTAGGTGGCCATGGCGAACACCAGCAGCCGGGCCATGCGCTCTAGCCAGGGCCGGCTCCGATCGCAGCCCTCCGCCGCCTCGCGCATGCCATGGATGGCACGGGCCATGTCGGGCTGGAAGGAGGCATCGAGCGCCCGAAGGAAGACCAGGATCGACTCAGAGTGGCCCGGCCAGTCCGATCGAGCCTCGAACCAGTCCAGCAGCTGCCTCACTCCCTCGATCCCACCGACATCGAAGGTCATTCGGGTTCGGCACAGCAGGGTCTCGATGGGCAGCCAGTGGATCTCCTCGGCGATGACATCAGCCTCCCTGCAGATGTCACTGGCCTCCGATGCGCTCCCGCCGCGCATGGTTGCCTCTGCCTCCACTCCCGCCAGCAGGAGGTCGATGTGACCCCGATCCAGCTGGGCCTCCGCATGCGCGCGTCGGGCACGATGGATGGTCGCCAGCACCCGGGCCGGCGGGACCGCGCCCTCCAGATCGATCAGGGCACGCATGCACAGCGCCCGGGCCTCCAGCAACCCAAATCCCAGCGCCCGGGCCTCCTCGGCCACCAGGGAGAATCGCTGACCGGCCTCCCCGGGGCGACCCTCCATGTAGGACCACGTCGCTCGCATCTCCAGCGCCATGGCGCGGACGAGCGGCGAGCGGGCTCCTGCGAGGGCTGCGGTGCGCCGGGACAGGGTCCACTCAAAGACCGAGGCGTCCGCCCCGAACCACGCCGCCTGAAGCTCCGCAACCGCCGCCATCGCGACACAGTCCGGCCCCGCGCCGGGGTATGTGGTGGTCTTCGCCGCAGCCTCTCTCGCCCGGCTCAGATCGAAGGTCCGTCCATCCGGGGCGGCGTGGATGAGCGCGGCCAGGGCGCAGATCCTCGCGGAGACCCCAGAAGACTCGCGGCCCTCTCCGACCCGCTGCAGCGCGGGAGCCAGTGCCGCCAGCGCACCCTGAGAGTCGCCACGCCCCAGCAGCGTGGTGGTCGCAAAGGCCAGCTGGGTGAGCGCAGAGGACTCCCCCCGTGTCATCGCCGTCAGCGCCCGCCGCCGCAGGGGCTCCCAGCGCCCGCTGCCCACGTCGTCGTCCAGCAGCGTGAGCAGCGCGGGGTCCGGCTCGGGAGGATGCTCAAGAACACGCTGCTGATCGACCAGCGCCGCCAGCCGCTGCCGGGAGGCACGCCGGGGACGACGGGACTGTGCGGCACTCTCGGGCAGCTCCCAGCGGTAGATGGTGAGCGGACTCACGCCGAGACGGTGAGCCAGCTCAGCGACAGAGCGCGTGCCACGGAGCGCGCGGATGCCTTCAGGGGAAGTGTCCATCCAGTTTGGATAGTCCAATTGAGACACATTGGACACTGTTGGATATCCATTTTCTTCAGTTGGATGCAGTTCACACGATGAACTCAGTGATCTCAGCACCTTGGGTACCTGGAACGGTTCCTGCTTCTCTCCCTGGTGTCCAAGGAGGACAGCAACATGACCATCATCAGCGCAACCCGAAGAATCGAAGCCCCTGCCAGCCGCGTCTGGGACGCCGTCGCGGACATCGGCGGTGTCCACCGCTGGCACCCGAAGGTCAAGCAGTCTCCCCTCCTCTCCGAGACCCTCCAGGGGCCGGGTGCCTCACGACGCTGTGAGTTCTACGACGGCACCAGCGTGGTCGAGGAGGTCGTGGACTGGGTGGAGGGCGAGTCTCTGACCATGGAGCTGTCGGACATGTCCATGCCGCTGAACACGGCTCGGGCCACCCTTCGCGTGAGCGGCCAGGCCTCCACCTCCACCGAGATCTCCATGGAGATGGAGTACGCCGTGAAGTACGGCCCCCTCGGCTGGGTGATGGACGCCGTGATGATGCGCCGCATGATGGGCCAGATGTTCGACCTGATCCTCTCCGGTCTCGATCACCACCTGATCACCGGCGAGTTGATCTCCGAGAGCTTCAAGCCCGCAGCCTGAAGCCAGCAGCCCGCTCACTCGCCCCCCAACACAGCCAGGAAGACCACCATGATCAAGCACATTCTTGCAACGACCGCTCTGCTCGCCATCTCCGCTCCGGCCAACGCCCAGAGCATGTCGAAG
The DNA here is from genome assembly GCA_047621685.1 of Myxococcota bacterium. GTDB lineage: Bacteria > Myxococcota_A > UBA796 > UBA796 > UBA796 > JAQXDW01. The sequence continues at coordinate 8,845 of JBLHNG010000054.1, forward strand.
AAGTTCCACACCATCACCGTCGAGCGGGAGCTGGACCACTCCGCAGAGGCGGTGTGGGAGGCCGTCGCTGTGGACTACGGCAACATCGCCAACACCCACCCTCAGATCTTCGCCTCGGAGTACCTCTCGGGCTCGCTTGAGGGGGAGCTTGGAGCGGAGCGGAGCTGTGCCTTTGATGACAAGGGCAAGGCCTGGACCCATGAGCGCATCGCGGAGTGGGATCCGGAGAACATGCGCTTCGTCAACGTCGTGACGTCCTCGGATAACTACCCACTCGACACCGACAACACCCGCGGCATCTACACCGTCGAGGCTCTGCCGGATGGCGGCTCGGTCCTCAAGATGACGTTCGAGTACCGCACCGCCCCCGCCTTTCTCGGCGGCATGGTGGGTCGACAGTTCGAGACCCTGCTCAGCCAGTACCTGCTCTCGGTGGACTACCACCTCACCACCGGCAACACCGTCAACCAGGACACCTTTGGTGAGGTGGTCAGCTACTACAGCCAGCCCTGACACCGGAGCATTGAGTAAGAGTCAACAGTGACTCACCATCCGGGGCTACACCACCCATTCTGACGCACCATCGGGCAGCTTTGGGGGAGTGCCAGCGGCCTACCGTGCCGCGCCAGCCGCTCACGATGTTCGGGTGTGGACACGTGCCCGTAGACCGGATGAATATCCGGTCTATTCCACATACCCAAGCACCCGCAGCTGCTCTCGCATCTCGTCGCTCACCGTCCGCGGTGCTCCGGCGAATTCCGCGAGGTCGGGGCTCGCGGCCAGCAGCATCGCCTCCATCTCCGCCGACCGCTCCGGCTCCACCACCTCGATCGCCACCGGCCCGCTGACGTCCAGCAGCCGACTGGCCCCCGACTCCGCGCGGATCAGCAGCCGATCCGCCTGCCGCAGCGACCGGTAGCCCACCGCAAACCGACCTCCAAGCTCCGCCGCCCAGTACGGATCCGCCCAGGCCGCCGAGATCGCCGGCCAGCTCGGCGTCGCGCCCTGGAGCACCGGGAGCAGCGAGCCGTCTGCACCCTGCTCGATCCCGGCAGCATCGAGCAGGGTGGGGTGCAGCGCGTGCATGACGACGGGCTGGGAGACCACCGTCCCGGCGGGAATTCCCGGGCCGGAGAGCACCAGGGGCACGTCGATCAGCTCCGGGGTCAGCAGGCGTCCGTGGTCGACCAGCCCGCCCTCGCCGAGCAGCTCACCGTGATCGGCGGTGACCGCGATGATCGGGTTGCCGCCGCGCTGGGTTCTCACCGCCGCGATCAGCCGGCTGAGGTGGTAGTCCGTCGCCATGACCTCGCCGTCGTAGAGGTCTCGCAGCAGCGTGAGCCCTTCCGGCGGCAGCACCCGGTCGCCCCGGTTGATCTGGAGGACCCCGGGCAGCTCGGCAGGCGTCGGGCGAGCGAACAGTCGCACCGCGCCGGGCAGCAGGAACGGAGCCAGCCACGCAGGAGCAGCGGACGGATCGGCGAACAGGGCCTCATGCGGTGCGTTCCAGCTCGTCGGCTGGATCGCGAACGGGGCATGGGCGGAGAACAGGTTGGCGACCAGCAGCACCGGCTCCGGCCCGGCCAGCAGCGCCTCGGCCCGGGCGACGAGGGCGGCGTCATCCGGCATCGCCTCTGCCACATCGAAGCCCCGCTCCATGCCCGAGCCAGGTCCGATGATCGGGTTGGCGGACAGCAGGATGCTGCGGTAGCCCGCCGCGGAGAACCGCTCGGCGAGGGTCGGCAGGTCTGGACTCAGGGGGCCGATCTGGAGGTCTTCGCCGACGTGCAGGGCGTCGGGTGCGTCGGTGAAGTGGGCGCCGTGCTCCCAGGGCCACCGCCCGGTGAACAGCGAGCCGTGGGTCGGCCATGTCCAGGAGCCTGGCGAGACGGCGGCGTCAAACCGCGCCCCGCCCGCGGCCAGGGCAGCGAGCTGGGGGGTGGTGGGTCGGGTGTAGCCGTAGGCGGAGGTTGCGTCTGCCCGGACGGTGTCCATCACCACCAGCAGGACATCGGGCGGCGGGGGAGGGGGCTGCGTGGGGCAGCCCCACAGGATGAGGGCGATCATGCCCGTAGCCTACCCCTCGACGGTGACCGGTGGGCTGGTGTAGAAACGAGCACCGGTCTGCGTCGAGGGGTAGGCTGCGGAAACCTTGTCGTATTTAATGGCCACAATGACCCAGTCTCTACGACGTGTGCTGATTGGGCTTCCGTGCACTGGCTGCCTCCTTGAGATTGACGCGTTGTGTTTGAGTTCTTTCGTCAGACACAGTCAAACTGCTTTGCCCAGCGCCGGAAGCGTCCAATCCCACGCTCGCCAGGGGTGAGGCAGGGATTCTTGAGGTACTGCTTTCGGCCCCACACCAGCCGCTCGATGGCCGTGACATACCAGATGAGCGAGGTGGTGGTGGTGTGTAGAAAGCGAACGTGTGGTCGCCACATGCTGTGTGGAACAGAGTGGAAGAGCAGCGTGTACTCGGTATTATTATCGTCTATTGGTGTGTTGCAACCGATCATCTGGGTTTTGGTAAGGAGCGGAATGTCCACGTCTGATGTTGCAAGCCCGAGTCCCAGGCCCTCGACGTGGGTGTGAACGTTGATCCGACGCGCGAGCGGGCCGATCAGCGGGTAGGGGGGATCGAAGTGGGCATGGAAGTCGAGGTGCAGAGACGTCCCGTCTTCACGAACTTCGGGATCGCCGTGCACGACAAGGTGGTGCACGGTGAGGAGGTGGGCGACATCGAAGGGGTTTTCTGCGACGTCCCAGAGCGAGGAGGCCACTACCGCTTCGAATCTTCGGCATGTGCGCTGCGGGGCTGTGTAGGCTGAGAAGTCCGGTGCCGGGAAGGTTGGCTCGCCCGCGCCATACCAGGCCAGGACAAGCCCCCCGCTCTCGACGCATGTCAGCGGCTTTGGTGGCACCGCATCCAGCAGCGCGTGCGCTGTCCCTGAGGCGCTTCGGGTCAGGGATATGTCTTGTCCGAAGTAGTGAACCTGGTGTGTCTTGCCGGCCACAAGCTCGGGGCAATATGCGATCTTGTACCACCCCTCTGGGAAGGTTCCGGCGCGGTTGGGGAGCTGCCCGAGTCCTCGCCGGTGGAGCGGGGGATCTAGCGGAGGGCAGACCCAGATCTGCTCTTCCTCCTCCCGAACCTGCCATGCCTGTGCACTGGCCTGTGACGGAATCCGGGCTGCCGGGTATCCGATGGCGGTGCACTGGCCTTGTGGTTGAAAGTGCCACTGGTGGAACGGGCAGACCAATGCGTCTTCGCTGACGTACCCTCCCTGCGCAAGGTGAGCACCAAGGTGTGGGCACCATGCCTCGGCCGCACCGAGGACTCCAGAGCGTCCCCGCCACAAGACCCCCACGCGCCCCTCGACATCGATCTCAAGCACCTGACCGCGTCGTAGTGATCGACTCGGGGTGACACGGGTCCAGGCCCGTGCGGGAGCCAGAGGGGCTGTCATCGAATTGTCCGCAATCTTACATCGAGGTGATGGTGGTTGGGGGGTGGTTTTTTGTGATGGATGGTGGTGGACACGGTGTCTGAGTACCACTTCGCATCCGTGCACGTCCACTCCAGGCACCTATGCTGCACGCAATGCCGAAACAACACCAGATCCTGATGACCGGATGCAGCGGGTACCTTGGTTCCTGGATCACCATGGCTCTGCTTCGTGCGGGACACCACGTGCGCGGCACCACGCAGGATGTGGACGACACGCATGCACTGTTTGACGAGGTGTTTTGCCGGGAGGACGGCGCACTTCGCCATCGATTGGAGATCGTGGAGGCGGAGCTGTTGGATGCAGACTCGTGGTCAGGCCTCGCCGACGGATGCGATGTCATCGTGCATACTGCCTGCCCGGTGGTGACCGATGTCGGGGCTCCCCGTCATGCGATGATCGATCCGGCGCTTGTTGGCACAGAAAACGTGCTCCGAGAAGCGTCCCGCGCGGGCGGTGTGACCCGTGTCGTGCACATGTCCTCCATCGTCACGCTCCTCGATCATCACCGCCCATCAGCGCGGCGCACTGCAGAAGAGGTGGTGGGACCGGAAGACTGGAATGAGACTGCCTCACCGCAGACCGATCCATACGCCTTCGCAAAGGTCCACGGAGAGCGCGCGGCCCGTGCCCTTGTCGCGGAGCAGATCCCGGAAGCCGCTTTCGCTTCGGTCCTGCCTGGACCGGTGATCGGGCCGCCGTTGGCTGGCGATCGGGTCGCGGGGTCGATCGACAAGACGCTCGCCCCGCTGCTGACCGGGCAGCTCCGCCTGGGCTCTGTTGCGCTGTATCTGGGCCTCGTTGATGTGCGGGATGTGGCCACTGCATTTGCGCGTGTCGTTGACCTGCCTCACGCGCAGCTTGTGGCGCTCGGCACGTCGTCGCGGTTTATCTGTACTGCGCAGCCTGTCACCAGCCTCCAGGACATGGCGGATGCGGTCTTGGAAGGGTTCCCAATCTACGCCCCGCTGCTGCCGCGTCGTCGCCTGCCGCTGCCGCGTGCGCTCTTGTTGTTGGGGATGCGCTTCAGCCTCACCCGCGAGGCCTACTCGTACACCCGTGCGATGCTCGATCGTCGGGTTTCTTACGACACCACGCTCTCCCAGGAAATGTTGGGGATGCGCTGGCGCTCCGCTGCTGAGAGCATCGGCGACACCATGCGCTGGCTTCAGGCGCATGGGCACTACCCTCCGGCACACGCGCAGTCCCCCCTGAACCAGTGAACCGCTTGCGGTCAAACACCAATTCTTCCATACACGGACTGAAAATAATGAACACCCCTCCACGCATCGCCGTTGTCGGTGCGGGCGCTGCGGGTCTGATGAGCGCCTGGCTCCTTCAAGAGGATAACGATGTTGTCGTCTTTGAAGCGGCTGATCGGCCTGGTGGTCACATCTACACGGTGATGGTGGAGGTCGGCGAACACACCATCCCGGTCGAGCTTGGCGCAGAATTCTTCTTTGAGCATGGCTACAGCGGCCTCGTCTCGCTTATAAAGCGCTTTCAGATTCCCCGTAAGACCGAGAGCCTGGCTGTCTCTATGACCCTGAAGGGGCGAACCATCCAGGTCCCGCCCCGGACCGGTCCAGCGCTGTGGCGCTGTCTGTCGCCAGCCACGATCCGAAGGCTCTACTGGCTGCGTGCCTTCGGTGCTGCCGCCGAAGAATTGGTCGACAACAAAGACTGGAGCGTGAGCGTTCAGCGCCTCATTGAGCAGGCAAACGTCCCGTCAGATGTCGCTACTGACCTTATCATTCCCCTCATTGCATCAAGCTGGGGTGTGCCGCGTGCGTTGGCAGCGGAGCTGAGTGCCTACAGTGTTGTCCAGGTCATGGGCTTGCGCCTGCGGCATCCTCCACATGGGATCACCGTCGAGGGCGGCTTGCGCACCTACACCGATGCCCTCATCGCAGACGCTCCTCGGATGGCGCTTCGGCTGGGCACACCAGCGCAGTCGATCGTGCCCGTGGAGGACGGGGTGATGGTGCACACCGCAGCGGGCCCAGAACGCTTTGACGCCGTCATTCTTGCCTGTGACTGGCACAATTCTGCGACCCTGTGTGCCCGGTCATCCCATCTCACCCATTGGCACCGCGCGTTCTCGTCCTTTGAGGACTACTCCGCGCATGTGGCGGTTCATCGCGAGCTGAGCTTCATGCCCAGAAACCGCAGCTTGTGGGGGCGCTCCAACTTTACGTTTCCCCCAGACGAGGAGCCTCGGACGACCGTCTGGTCTGGCTTCTCCACCAAACACGATGTGTTCCGAACGTGGCTTGGTGATGGGGAGTCGCCCCCACCGTCGACGACACACACCGCCCGGTATCGCCACATCGCCATCACGCCTGCCCACCACCAACGCCAGCGCCGTCTGGCTGAGCTTCAGGGCACCAACAGCGTGTGGGCCGTGGGGATGTATACCGACGGGGTCGATAACCACGAGAGCGCACTGCGCAGCGCGCTTCGGGTCTGTGAGCGCCTCACACCCCATGCGGAGCGGGTCCAGTGGTTTGCGCCGAAGGTCAGCGGCTGAACCACCTGCGCTTTGCGTCGATGGAGAATGCCGGCCAGGGATCTGGGGGCTCAGACCCCGCATTCACGGCACCCACACGCACCACCAGCCCGGCTGGCATCGTCACCGGGTTGCTCTTGACGCGGAGCGTGTAGTCTGGCGGATCGATCTCCAGATCGAGGCGGTGCAGGACCGTGGCGAGGGTCACCAGCATCTGTGATTGTGCGAAGCGCGCCCCGAGGCAGCTGTGCACACCCGCCCCAAAAGGAGCGAACGTGCCGGGCTTGGCATGCTCTCGACGTGTCGGGCCGTAACGATCGATGTCGAAGTGGTGGGGCTCGGGGTAGTACTCAGGCAAGAAGTGGGGCACTGCGGTGGCGACAAAGAGCTTCTCCCCTGCCGCGATGTGGTGCCCACCAAACGTAAACGAGCTCGCCACATGGCGTGAGGCCAGGTAGGCCACCGGGTACATCCGGAGGGTCTCCATGATCGCCCCCCGCAGCGCTGTCATCTTCTGAAACGACTCCCAAGACGGAACCGGCCCGTCCGCAAAGACTGTGCGGACCTCTTCCATGACCCGCGTGCGGACCTCTGGGCGGGCGAGAACGTTGTACAGCGCAAATGCGCTTGTGTTGGACGCGGTGTCGATGCCACCAAAGAGCGGACCGAGCGTGAGCAGCCGGACGTTCTCTTCCTGGATCGTGTCGTTGCGGCTGACTGCAGCGAGGATGTCGTCGACGAGGTCGTTGCGGCCCTCTCCAGGGGTGGCCCGGTGCTGCGCCGCGACTTTCTCAGCATGGGCGAGGATTCGTGCCTTCGAGCGACGGTATGCTGGCCAGTGCAGAATGGCTGGTGGCCACTGCTGCATCACCTTGACGCTCAGCGCGATCCGGAAGACCCGGATGAGATCGTCGAGGATGTAGGCAAGCTCTCCGTCGTTGTGGAGGAGCAGGCCGACCTGCTCGGCCAGGATCAGCTGGAAGAGGCGCTGAACATCAAGCCGCTGCCCCTCTTGTAGCGCGCCAAGCCGACGCCCCAGACCGAGCACCATCTCTGGAACCCGCTTCTCCAGGTGGGAGGCTGAGTAGCTGTTGGTCTGGATTCGTCGCAGGCGTTGGTGGGTCTTTCCGTCGGCGCTGGCCAGAAAGAGCTCACCGCCAAGCTCTGAACCGAATCCCCCAAAGACCGGACCGCTCTGGAGATGGTCCCGCTCGTGGCGGAGCATGAATCGGTTGGCTTCGACCCCTGCCATGACCACAAAGCGTCGGTTGAGCACGCGCAGACGAAACACCGGGCCGCATTGCTGGTGGTTCTCGACGAGGAAGCGAACCGGATCGCGGAGCATTGGTCTCAGGCTCCCGATGATCGGGGCCCCGCTCGCCGTCGGCATCGGTGCGACGGGAGGATTTTGAGGAGGAACACCAGGCACCTGTTACCTCCAGCATCTTCGAGAGAAGAACGTATAACACTCCATCTGGTCCAACTCGTCGATCGGGCCGTGATCCCAGTGCCATCGGCGAACCTCACAAACGCGCACGCCGTGCCTTTCCAGGAAACTCAGCACGCGGAACGGCTCCGTCGCGTTGAGTGCACCTCTGCCCAGCGACAGTCTACTCCTCGACCGTCACCTTGAGCATCGTGAAGTCCGCTGGCGCAAAGTGCGCGGTGATCGCAGCGTTGACCTGCTCCACACTCAGCGCTTCGGTCGCGGTGTTGAGCTGATCCGCCCAGCCCACCGGTCGGGCGTTGCCGAGGTCCCACATGACCTCGCCGAGCACCTGACCCGGCGACTGCCGATCCATCAGCCGGCTGCCGGAGAAGTAGCCCACCGATCCAGCCAGCTCGTCGGCGGTGATGCCGTCGGCGTGGAAGGTCGCCAGGGTGGCCCGCAGCTTCTCCTCGGTGGTCGCGGTGTTCTCCAGCCGGGTGAAGGTGCCGATGCCGTAGACCTCCGGCTGCGCAGCGCCGCTCCCCTGGGTGCGTGCCCCGTAGGTCTCGCCGCCGTCGTGGCGCAGGGCGACGTAGAGCCGGGAGAAGAAGTGACCGCCGAGGACATGGTCCGCGACCCGCCAGGCGGCGTAGTCGGTGGCGTCCCAGTCCGGTCCGGCCCGGAACCAGGCGAAGTAGGTCTGGGTGAGGTTGTCCATGGCCTCGATGGTGTCTTCCGGCAGCGTGTTCAGCGGCAGGAACACCGGGGATAGACCCTCGGGAGCGGCCGTCGCAGCGGGCAGGATGTCCCCGACCAGGGCGTCGACTTCGGCCCGGGTGAAGTCACCGCCGAAGCCGATCACCCGACCGGGCAGCCGGAGCATCGCGTCTCGGGCGGCGGCCAGCTCAGCGCTGTCGGTGGCGATGTCGTCGGACTCCTCGTAGGGAATGCGCCGGGGATCACCGTCGGCAAACAGCAGCCGGTGAGCGGCCTGCTTCGTGCGGAAGTCGGGATCCTTGAGGCTCGACTCCCAGCCAATGCCCATGCTCTTGTCGGTGCGCTTGAGCTCCTCGCTGTCGAAGGCGTCGTTGGCGAGGATGTCCGCCACCAGGGTCAGCGCCTCGGGCAGGTCGCGCTTGAGGCAGCTCACAGAGAGCAGACTGCGCTGCTGGCGAACGGAGAAGCCGAGGTCTGCGGCCAGGGCATCCGCACGGGCGCGCAGGGTGCCGTCGGGGTCGTAGTGCTGGTGGGTCCAGGCTTCCTCGCCATGGTTGTCGATGAGCCAGGGGGTCCAGCTCCCGGCGGGGAGCTGGATGCGAAGCTCGACGAGCGGGGCGCGGTGATCCTCGACGAGGACCGCGGTGGTGGCGTCGTCGACCGACCAGATCACCGGAGCCTTGAGCGCTGGGACGTGGGCTGGCGGCGGCGGAATCGGCTCGAAGGTCTCATCAGCGACCTCCTGTGCGGAGCTGACCAGGATGGAGAGCAGGGCGATCATTGGTCTTCTCCCGGCGCGGTGGCCTTGCCTTTCTTGATGAACAGCTCGACGGGCGCCCCGTCGATCACGTAGGTCTGCCAGGCCGCACGGACCTGATCGATGGTGACAGCGTCGATGGCATCGGAAGCACCCTCCAGTGCGAGGGAGTCGTCGCCCTGCCAGGCGTAGGCCTGCCCGATGGCATCGGCCATGGACTCGGCGTAGTAGCGTCGGCTCAGCTCGTCGCGCAGCATGCGTCGCCGCACGGTCTCCAGGTTCGCCTCGCTCATCCACGCCCCCTCGTTGAGGGTGTCGATGCTCTGCTCGATGAGCCGGAATGCCTTGCCCCGGAACCGAAACGGCAGGCTCAGCGACCCAAACGCCAGGATGCCCCCGGCGCGAAGCTCCTCGGCGATGGTGAACGCCTCGATGGCCTTGCCCCGTGTCGTGACCAGCTCCTCCCGGAACCGATCCAGCTCACCGCCAGCCAGCATCTCGGTCATCACCCGATACGCCCAGTAGTCAGCGTCGCGACGGGTGGGACCGAACCACACCTGCGCGGCGATCTTTACTGGAGGCAGGTCTTCCTTGAGGACGATGCGCTCGGGGAAGGTCCAGGTGGAGAGGTTGGGGACGTCGGGCGGGGTGAGCCGCTCCTTGGCGACCGGGCCGAACAGCGACTGGACCTGAGCCAGCGTCTCGGGACCATTGACCGGTCCGGCGATGACGAGGTGCATGTTCGCCGGGTGGTAGTACCCGGCGTAGAACTTCTGCACGAGGTCGAGGTCTGCCCCGGCGATGTCCTCCTTGGTGCCAGCGGGAGAGTGCCCGTAGGGGTGCTCGCCGAACAGGGCCGCGAGGGCCGGTCCGAGCAGCCGGGCCGCCGGGTTGTTCTCGGTGCGCAGCCGCAGCTCCTCGGTGACGATCTTCTGCTCGTTGGCGAGGTTGTCGGCGTCGAGGACGAGGTTGACCATGCGATCAGACTCAAACGCCAGCACTGCACCGTGGACCGCGGGGCCGATCTCGGAGATGTAGACCGTGTTGTCAAACGAGGTGTAGGCGTTCTCGCTGCCCCCGTTGATGGTGTGGTGCCGGGAGTACGCCTCCTTGTCGCTGGTCGTAGTCTCGCCGAACATCAGGTGCTCAAACAGGTGCGCGAAGCCCTGCTCGACGTCAGTCTCATGGGCGCTGCCGACCTGCACCCACATCTGGGTGGAGACGATGGGTTGGTCAGGATCGGAGAGGATCGAGACCTTGAGACCGGAGTGCAGGCTGGCGGAGATGAAGCCAGACTCGATGACTGCGGGGGCCGGTGTGGGCGGCTCCTCTGCAGCGGGTGGCTCTACTTCCTGGGCGTACAGGAGGGAGGGGAGCAGGAGGAACACTGAGACTCCGGGGTTGCAGGCGTGCGCAGGGGTCTCTATTGGATTCCGACACACTCTGCCTCCGGTGAGTCTCCATGCTCCTCCCGCTCCTCTTCGCCTGCACCCGTGCCACCACCCCCGAGCCCGCCCCGACGCCTCCGCCCGCGCCTGAGCCACTCCCCGTTGCGCAGCCCGCCGAGCCCGCGAAGCCGACCGCCCCCGCCGGCTCCTGTCCCGACGAGGACGCCCCGACCGCTGTGCGCTCTCACGCCTTCTCCGGCGGCACGGTGCTGGAGGTGGACTGCCGGTTCTTCGCCTATCAAGGGAGCTTCGAGTATTGGTTGATCCGGCACGGTGGTCAGCCGGTCAAGCTGCTCGCGGATGTCGGCATGTCGCGGTTTGAGCCGGAGACCCTGGAGCTGATCAACTTCCAGAAGGCCCGGGGGCCGGGGGACTGCGGGAGCTGGTTCAAGTACCGCATCGAGGAAGACGCCCTGGTCACCCTGGAGCACCGCTACCAGGGCTGCGACGATGTGCCGCCGGTGGATCCAGAGGGCGATCTGCCGGATCCGGCGCTGTGGCCGCTCCAGTAGCTCACCCGACGTCGACCACCACAGCTTCGTAGGCCCGCACCTCGCCGGGCTTGCTGCCGCCGCCGTGGGTCGAGAGCAGGACCGGGCCGATGTAGGGGTGGCTGGCGGTCCTCCCGCCCATGTTTACCACCACCGCGACAGCCTTCCCGCCGCCCGCCCGGGTCCACCGCAGCACGCTGCCCGCGTTGACCACCCGGCCCTGATCGCCCTCTCGCAGCGCGACGTTGTCCCGGCGCAGGGCGAGCATGCGCTTCCAGGTCCCCCGGATCGAGGTCTCTGCCGTCTGAGCGGCCACGCTGCGCCCGGTGGTGATCGGCAGCCAGGGCATGCCGGTGGAGAAGCCGGCGCTGGTGCCGTCGGTCCAGGGCATCGGAGTGCGACAGCCGTCCCGCCCCCGGTAGAACGGCCAGAACTTCCGCCCCGGCGGATCCCGCAGCTCGCTCCGGGCGGGTCGGCCCTCTCGCATCCCGATCTCGTCGCCGTAGTACAGAAACGGGGTGCCGCGGAGGCCGCACTGGATGAAGGGCAGCAGCCGAGCGCGCTCGTCGCTGTCGCCCCATCGGCTCGCCACCCGGGGGAAGTCGTGGTTGCCGACCACCCAGGTCGGCCACTCTCCGTCGAGCTGCTCTATCCAGGCGTTGATCGCGTTTCGGAAC
>JBLHNG010000055.1:0-20159 GCA_047621685.1 Myxococcota bacterium
CGAGGATCGTCCCGCCGCTCTCATCGGGCAGGGCCACACAGGGCACCGCGGCACGCGAGCCGGCCCCACGCTCCTTCGCGGCCTCAGCGTCTGGAAAGAACCGCACCGGCTGGCTGCACACCCGGCAGTATCGGGTGAGGGGATCGTCAGTCTCCTGGAGGCTGGCCCAGCGCTTCGGGCAGGCAAACGACAGCCGCGGATCGCAGCCAGAGACCTCGGCGTTGAGGTCGGGATGGTTGCTCATGTCTGGTTCCTCGCGAGCCGGAAGCCGAGGTCCTCTCGGGAGCGGGCTGGCCACTCCGCGATTCGCTCGGTGAGGTGGGCGCTGCTGGAGATGCTACGCCAGCCGCCGCCGCGCAGCACCCGGGAGACTCCGTGGCGGGGGCCGGTGGGGTCGGTCTGGGGGCCGCCAGGGTAGGGACCGCCGCGATCCCAGACCCACTCGTGGACGTTGCCGGACATGTCCTGGAGTCCCCAGTCGTTGGGCAGCTTCATGCCGACCCGGCGGGGCTTCTGATCGCTGTTGGCCATGAACCAGCCGATGCGATCAGCGTCGTCTCCGCCAGCGAAGGGGGTGTCTGCGCCCGCGCGGGCGGCGTACTCCCACTCCGCCTCGGTCGGCAGCCGGTAGCCGGGAGCGTCGGGGTTCCACTGGACGTCCGGCTCTCGGCCCGGTCCGACGACATAGGCCGGCCTCAGCCGCTCCAGCTTCGAGAGCTGGTTGCAGAACAGGATGACCTCGAACCACGACACGCTCTCGACTGGCAGGCCATAGCCCTGAAAGGTGCCGACCTCTTCTTTGGTGACCGCAGTCCAGAGGGGCTGGTTGACCGGGTAGCGGGCAATGAGGAAGGGGCGGGTGAGGGTGACGGTGTGGGCGTTCGCGCTGGACCCCATCTGGAATTTGCCGGTGGGGATGGGCATCATCTCCAGGACCTGTCCGCGGATCGTCTGGGAGATTGGGCGGGCAGGGCGCTGGGGACGGTCGGGTTGTTGTGGGCTGGCCCGGGGTGTCGTGGGGGCGGCCTTGCGCTGCTTGTTGGCTTCTCGCTGGGCAGCCTGTCGCTCTCGGGCCTCCGCACGCAGCTTCACCTCGGCGCGATCGCGGGCCTGCTGGCGCTTGGCTTCCTCCAGGCGTCTGGCGTTTGCTGCCCGGGCCTCCTTTCGGACTTCCTCTCGTCGGACCTCCTCCCGCTCCGTCTCTTCTTCTCGGCGGGCCTTCTCCTCTGCGGCCGCTTCTTCAGCCGCTTCTTCTGCGACCTGTGCCTCGGAGCGGATCTCCTCGGGGGTGTCGAGCCGGGGCAGCTCGATGCGGTCGGGGAACTGCATGGCGAGCTGGAGGGCGGCGGAGAACTCCCGGGCGGTGGCGAACCGGTCGGCGCGATCGGTGGACAGCGCCTTGTGGATGATCCCGATGAGTGAGGGGGGGATGTCTGGCAGGTGCTTGCGGATCGGGGTGAACTCCCCCTGGATGATGAGGGTCTGGGTGTCGTAGGTGCTGTCCCCGGCAAACGCCATCTTCCCGGTGAGCATCTCGTAGAGCACTGCGCCGAGCACGAACAGGTCGGAGCGGGCATCGACATCCGCCGGGGAGCGGACCTGCTCGGGGCTCATGTAGGAGGGCGTGCCCATCACCCCGGCCCGGGTGCGGGTCCAGGACACCGGCTGGTCGGTGACCTTGGCGATGCCGAAGTCCATCAGCCGGATGCGATCCTCTTCGTCGGGAATCTGCTCAAGGAACAGGTTTCCCGGCTTGAGGTCGCGGTGCACGATGCCCTGTCTGTGGACGTAAGCCAGCGCGGAGAGCACCTGCTGGCTCCACTTGATCGCCATGGGCAGGCTGATGCGGTTGCCTTTCTCCAGCCGCCTGCCGAGGTCGTCACCCGACAGGAGCGGCATGACCAGACCCGCGATGCCCGGCTCGGCGACGACGTCGGTGACCGGGGTGATGTGCGGATGGCGATAGCAGGCCTGAATCTTGCCTTCAGACAGGAAGCGCTTTCGCATCTCCGCGCTCTGGGCGAGGGTCTCGTTGAGCACCTTGATGGCGTGTGTGCTCTCCAAAACGCGGTGTCGTGCCCGATAGATCATCGCCATGCCGCCCTGCGCGATGGCGGCCTCGATGATGTAGTTGCCGGTGATCGTTCCACTGGTGAGCGCCATGGCTGCCTCCCGAGCCGGAGTGTGTCACAACAGGCGGGGAGGGGGCAGGGATGCGGGTGGGAGTCGGGCTGCTGCTGTTCATCCTCGCCGCCTGGGTGCGGCTGAGGGGGCTGGACGCCGCGGAGGTGCTGGGCGATGGCATCGGGCCGTGGTGGGTGGCGCTGGACGGGCCGCCCTGGCTGACCCCGCATGCCCCGCCGTTTGGCTGGATGCTCTACCTTCCCTACGCTGCGATCCTCACCGTGGCGGGCTCGGTGGCGCAGGCGGTGACCGGGATGCTCCTGCTCCACGCCCTCGCAGCCCCCCTCGTCGCGGGGCTCACCTGGCGGCTGAGGCCCGGTGTCGGTGCGCTGATCGCTGGTCTGGCGGTCGCCCTGTCGCCGGGGCTGCTCGACGTCGGACTGAGCGGCGCACAGGTCCACCTCGCGCCGGTCTGGATCGGTCTGCTGGCGCTGAGCGTGACCAGCACGCCCAGGCCGCTGTTGGCCGGGGTAGCGCTGGCGGGCGCGGTGATGTGCCACCCGCTCTCCCTCTGCGCGCTGCCCCTGGTGCTGCTCCTCCCCCGGACCCGCTCCACCCTGACGGGTGCTGGTCTGTGTGCGGTCCTGCTCGCCCCGCACCTCCTCCTTGGCCTGACTCGCCCGCTGCCCGAGGCTGGCCTCACCGGGGCGACGGTGGGTGGTGCGCTGTCGACGGCGATGGGCCTGGAGGGGGCGATGGTGGTGGCTGGGCTGGCCGTCGGGCTGTCCTCACCGCAGACCCGGCGGCTGTCTGTGGCGACCCTGGCGGGCTTCGCTCTGCTGCTCGGGTCGGGGGCGGCGCTGTCCTACCTGCAGCCCTACCACCTCCACCTGCTCACGCTGCCCGCCCTCGCCGGTCTCGCCGCGCTGCCCCTGCCCGGTCTGCTGCTCGCAGTGCTCCTCCGCCTCCCACCGCAGCCAGCACCGGTCGATGGCAGCCTCGCCATCCTCAACACCATCACCGAGGCCGTCCTCGTCGCTGATCGCTGGCCGGTGATGGTCGATCACGCCTGGCTCTCCGCGCTGCCGGTTGCTGAACCGGCGGCGGTGATGCTCGACCTGCGCCTGCGCGGGGTGGCCGCCGACGACCTGCGACCCGGCGGGGCGGTGGCCCTCATCGTCTCCGCCGAGCCCCGGGATCTCGACCGGCTCCCGGCGGGGCTGGTGCTGTCGCAGCGGGGGCGGCTGATCGTGGGGGAGGCCGATGCGCTTGCCGGGGTGCTTGCCCCCTGGTGTGGCTCGGCGATGGCGCTGGGTGGGGCCTGGGATGGGCTCATTGTCCTGCACCCTGACATTCGCCTGGAGGCGGTGACCGACTGGTGGCAGTGTGAGGACCGATGATTGAGCGACTCCGGGAGTCGGGAGGCCATCGGGGATGCGGCGGAGCTGTCGGGCAACCCGCTGACGACGGTGCCGGCGGGGCTGGGGAACCTCAAGGTGCTGAGGAGTCTGGAGCTGTCGGGGGTGCGGCGGGTGCCGGAGTGGCTGAAGGGGGTTTGGTATTTACGGGTGAATGGGTACGTTGGGGGAGCGGTGGCGAGCAGCGCCGGGGGGGCGGGGTTGGGGTTGGGGTTGGGGTTGGGGTTGGGGTTGGGGTTGGGGTTGGGGTTGGGGTTGGGGGTGGGGTTGGGGTTGGGGTTGGGGTTGGGGTTGGGGTTGGGGTTGGGAGTACCGCTGCCCTTCAAGGATTCGCCCATCTCTGCTTTTGATGTTGCCGACCTGGACTGCTCGCCCTTCGGGCTTCTCAGCGTCGGGGCGATGGGATGACGGCGGGTTCTCCCTCACCGTGTGGGCTGAGGTTGGCCATCGTCCGCGCCATGCTTTTTCTGGCCACTCCGCACCAACGCTGGCCTGATGGCCCGCTTATGCCGCTTCGCTCAAGGGGGGCTGCACTCTCTCCATTCGCCGCCTTACGTCAGCTCTCTCCAGTCGCCGCTCCCCCTGCGACCCCCCAGCCGGACATCCGCAGAGGATCGCACGCCGGCTCACTCAGCGACCCGTCCTTCAGACCTCAGAGCGCCGAGTGGTCGCAAGAATTACACCCACCTCATGCCTCGCAGACGCACCAGACTCCTCAATCGCCTCCGCCGCACCCTCGGTGGTTCCCCTCCCACCCCTGCTGCCGCCGACACCGAGCCCGGCACCACCCGCCTCCCCGACGGCACCCTCCTTGAGCGCTGCCGCTACGTCACCGCCGCTGACCTCCACGCCCTCACCACCAACCGCGCCCACCCCCAGCTCTTCATCCACTGGTCTTCCGCCACCCCAGCCTGCGCCGACGACCTCCCCACCCTCCGCGAGCTGCACCTCTTCTGGGCGCACCACATCGACTTCATCGCCATCGCCTGGGAGCTGTCCACCACCGACGCCACCCCCACTCAGGCCGCCACCGCAGTCGATGCCTGGCACCGAGACTACGGCCTCACCTGGCGCAGCCTCCTCCTCGATCGGGCCGCGGGCTCACCGGGCACCCTGCTCAACCTCTCAGACTCAACCCTCCCGCAGGTCATCCTCATCGACGCCGCCGGCACGGTCCTCTTCCACCGCATCGGGCCCCTCGAAGAAGCCGATCGCGCCCGACTGGGCCTGCTGCTCCGCGAGAAGTGCAGCGGACGACCCTGATCCGCTCTGGTGCGGATACCCTCTGTGCATGATCCCGCTCCTCCTGGCCTGCACGATGACCCCCGCTGAGTCTCCACCGTCCGTGGTCACCGAGGCGGACGCCGACACCGATGCGGACGCCGACACCGACGCCGACACCGACGCCGACACCGACGTCGACACGGCTCCGGTCGACATCGCCCCTGATGACCCTGCGCTCCACTACACCGGTCGCATCCCGGTGACCTCAGACGGCGCGTCGCTGTACTGGTCCGGCTCGTCCGTCACGTTCCTCACCGACGCCCCCGCCGTCCAGGCCCACCTCCACGACCCCACCGGCGGCAACTACCTCGCGGTGATCGTCGACGACGGCGAGCCGGTGGTGATCGGCGGGGTGAAGGGCGCATCCTCGGTGACCCTGGCGGAAGGGCTCACGGGGTCGGACCACCGCATCGAGGTCTTCAAGCGCACCGAGGGCTGGGAGGAGGCCGTCGTTCTGTCGGGACTCACCCTGCCGACGGGCGGCACGATCACTGCGGTGGAGCCACCGACGCTGCGCATGGAGTTCTACGGCGACTCGATCACCTCGGGCTACTCGGTGGACTGCACCTGCGACGAAGACGATCCCGTCTACAAGAACCACTACGAGACCTACGCCGCAATCACCGCACGCACCCTCGGCGCAGCCCACCACAGCATCTCCCTGAGCGGGGTGGGCATCACGCGCAGCTGGTGGGATGGCGACATGCTGGACTACTGGGACGGCGTCGGGCTGGGGGACGGGGCCTGGGACTTTGCGCAGTGGCCGGCGGACATTGTGGTCATCAACCTCGGCCAGAACGACTACTGGCTGGGGGCGGGCGCAGAGCTTCAGGGCGCCTATGTCGGGTTTGTCGAGCGCATCCGGACCCAGCACACAGGCGCCGCGATCTTCCTGGTCCTCGGGAGCATGGACGCCGCCGCCGCGGGCTCCCCGCTGCCTGGATACATCCACGGCGCGGTGGCGATCCTCAATGAGCGGGGAGACGAGCGGGTGTTCGCGCACGTCTTCCCATATGTCCCCGGCGGCCACCCCATCGCTGCGGTTCAGGCAGACATGGCCGAGCAGCTGGTGGCAGCGATCACGGAGGCGATGCCAGAGCTGAAGTGAGCGGGCCTACCGGCTGCACTCCGCATACATCCAGTCCAGCACCGCCACTCCCAGCACCTCGGCGGCACCCCCGACCGGCTCGACCGCAGCGAAGATCAGCGCGATGAGGATCGGCTCGACCCCGATGAGGAGGTCGGCGTCTCCACCGGACCAACCGGCAGCGAGGAGGTGCTCGTTGAGGGCGGCGACCGGGGCACCGTCTCGGAAGACCTTCAGCCAGGCGGTGCCGTCGTCGTGGTGGCCGGCGAATGCCTGGAGATCGCGGTGGCTGGTGGCCCGCACCCCGTGGCCACGGGACGGCTCCAGGATCTGGAGGTTCAGCGCGGTGGCGGTGTCGCCGAGCTGGACCACCGCAGCCACGCTGCCGTGCGCGGCGATCTGGAGGGACTGGAGACGCTCCGCACAGGGATCCCCGGCGAGCGCGGAGGCGATGAGCAGCGACCCCATCATGGCGACACCGCCTCGCACGCCGTCGTGGTGCAGTCGAAGTCCGGCCCCGGTCGGTAGCCGGTGAGGGCGTCGGTCAGGAAGATGTCCTCGTCGGGCTGGTCGGAGAACACCAGCTCCCGTCCGCTGAGGGTGCCCTGCGAGAGCAGGATGGCATCGCCGAGAGGAGCGGTGTTGCCCTCGAAGATCGAGCGGTTGACGGTGATCTCGTCAAAGCCGCTCCAGATCGCGCCCCCGGATTTGAGGGCGGCGTTCCAGGAGAAGGTGGAGCCGTAGATGCGCAGGCTCTCGGAGTCGTGCCCGATGATCGCCCCGGCGGTGTCGGTGAAGATGGACTCACCGATCAGGGTGTGTCGGACCCTGGCCAGGTGCACCCCGGCGGCGGACTGGTCGGTGATCTCGACCCCCCACAGGGCGAGGGCGTCGGTGTCGAGGATGTGGACTGCAGCGAGGGTGGGGTCGTCTTGAGTGAGGGTGACGTCGAGGAGCTGGAGGACGTCGAGGCCCGAGGCGTGGATCACGCTGTCGCCGGTGTTGCCGGAGAAGTCTGTGCGCTCGATGGTGGTGGTGCCGCCGAGAAGCGACAGCCCGGCGCCGTGCTCGGCGGTGTTGTCGGCGATGGTGCTCTCAGACATCGACACCATGCAGCCCCCGCCAAAGTGACCGCCCCCGCCGAGCTGCGCTGCGTTGTTGAACAGGAGGACACTGTGCAGCGTCAGCTCGGCGGGGGAGCCGCAGTAGATGGCCCCGCCAGCCCGCTCTCCAGCATCGGAGAGGGCTGTGGCGAGGCCGTCGGTGAGGGTGACATCTTCGATGTGGACCTGCTGCGCGCCCGTCCCGATGTGGATCAGGGTCATCGATCCGTCACCGGAGAGGGTGGCTCCCCCACCCAGGAGCATCAGCGGTGCCTCAATGGTGAGGGCGGCGGTGTGGGTGCCAGGGCAGAGGGTGAGGGTGCCAGGGGTGGTGAGGGAGAGAGGGGCGCCCGGATCGGGGGTGAGCCAGGTGGTCTCGCCGCCATCGTCGATGAGCCATCCCAGCGCACCGGCAGAGCAGGCGTCGGGGCTGGATGGTGTGGGGAGGAGAGGGGCGCTGTCGGGGGAGGCCGCACAGCCGAGAGAGCCGAGGAGGAGCAGGGGCAGGGACTTCATTGCGTGGTCTCCGTGGTGTTCGACCTACGGAAAAGCAAGGGTCGTGCCGTCGTAATTTCAATGACTTAGCGGAAAGTGACGGTGACAGGTGACGGACGTCCGTCACCCCTGACGGCTCATAGGAGCGAAGGATCAAATTAGGACTGCGACATGACACACCGATCCGAACTCCCGCTCTCCGTCCGCTACGCCGACACCGATGCTCAGGGACACGTCTTCTTCGCCAACTACCTGACCTACGCCGACGAGGGACTCACCGCCTGCCTCGCCGAGATGGGCTGCTCGTATGCCTGGCTGGAGGCGGAGGGTGTCGATCTGGTCTACGCCGCGTCCTCCTGCCAGCACCGCGGCAGCGCCCGGTTCGGGGATGTCCTGACGATCCAGACCACGATCACCCGGGTTGGTCGAACCAGCCTGACCACCCACGTCGAGGTCTGTCGGGGTGAGGACTGCCTCGCGGTGGTCGAGCTGGTCAGCGTCTGCATCGACCGCACCACCCGCACTCCCTGCCCGGTGCCAGAAGAATTGAGAGCCTGCTCAACGAAGGTGGCGCCAACGGGTCACTGAGGTGTCAATACTGCCCCCAGCCCAACCAGGATTCGCCCATGCGCTTCACCCCAGTCCTCCTCGCCATTGTCCTCGTCGGCTGCAAAGACAAAGACACCGACTCCGCCACCATCGATGGCGATGCGCCAACCTACTGGGATGACGTCGCTCCGCTGTACCGCGACAATTGCGTGACCTGCCACCAGGAGGGCTCTCTCGCACCGTTTGCGCTGGACACCTACGCCGCAGCCAGCGAGTGGGCAGAGGCCTCAGCCGGCTCGGTCGCCTCACGATCGATGCCGCCGTGGGGTGTGGAGGGGGCGAGCGAGTCCGGTGGAGAAGCGGTCGCGGATGACATGACGAGCCCGGGCGACTGCGACAACGAGTATCGGAACGACCTCTGGCTCTCTGACGAAGAGATCGCCATGGTCGAGGCCTGGGTCGAGGCCGGGATGCCGGAGGGCACCGAGCAGGACATCACGGTGCCCGACGCCCCGGGGCTGACCGAGGGCCTCGACCTGACCACCCCGGAGTTCCTGCCCTCTCCAGTCGGTGGCGGCTACGGCGAGAGCGACGAGTACCGCTGCTTCCTGTTCGATCCGGGGCTCACCGAGGACGCCTGGCTGACCAGCTACGAGGTCTACCCGGGCAACGACGCCATCGTTCACCACGTCATCGGCATGCCCATCAACCCGGAGCAGAACGGCGCGGGTGGCAAGACCAACGGCGAGATCATCGACGAGCAGAACGGAGCCGATGGCCGCGACGGCTGGCCCTGCTACTCCCAGGCTGGCGACTACATCCAGGTCGAGGGGGAGTATGTCTCCTGGGCGCCGGGTCAGGGCGTGGTGTCGTTCCCTGAGGGCAGCGGACTGGAGATGAACCCCGGCGAGCTGTTCGCCATCCAGATCCACTACAACATGGCCGTCGTGGAAGGGGAGACCGACTCCACCACCGTGCGCTTGCAGATGGCGGACTCCGTGGAGCGTCCCGGTCAGATCATCCTGATGGATGGCTGGAACGTCAACAGCATCGCCGCTGGAGACCCGGCCGCTACGGTTCAGTGGCAGCTCGGCTACAACAGCATCACCGGCTACACCGGCTTCGACAACGCGGTCATCGAGGGTGTGATGCCCCACATGCATGAGTATGGGGTGCAGGAGGTCATGGAGATCACCTCCTCAGATGAGGACACCTGCGTGACCGGCGTGCGCGACTGGGACTTCGACTGGCAGCGCATCTACTTCTACGAGGAGCCGGTGGTTGTGGAGCAGGGAGAGACGGTTCGGGTCACCTGCACCTACGATCTCACCGAGGCGGAGGACAACGTCAGCTGGGGCTGGGGCACGCAGGATGAGATGTGTCTCATGGGGCTGTTCGTCACCGGCGGCTGAGCAGCAACAACGAGGGCGTTTCGATCCGGTGCCTCAGGCGGTAGACTGAGTCTGTAGCAGGAGGTTGTCATGCCGGGTTTTCAGAGACAGCATCGTTCGGCCAATGGTCAGGGAGCAGGGACCGGGCAGCAGCCGAGTGCCCAGCGATTCGGTCAGCTCCGAGGAAACCAGGCCGCCCAGGCCTCCATGACCACCCAGCAGGCTGAGGCGCCCCAGGCTGAGATCCCGCAGATCCTCTCTGCGGAGAAGGTCGCCAGCGCCATCGCCTGGAACCAGGCCCGGGGTGCCGCTCCCGCCGAGCAGCTCACAGCCATCCAGTCCGCGCTCGGTGTGCCGCAGACCGGCGCCTATGATGCCGCCACTGTCCAGGCCCTCGCCGCATTCCAGCGGGACAACTTCCTCGACATCGACGGCAAGCTCGGCAACCAGGGGCTCACCCAGCTCGGCTATGCGGTGCCCGCTCTGCGCGCCGTCGACACCGCTGCGGTCGATCCCGCTACCTGGGACGCCGAGGCCCTCGCCGGCAAGGTCGCCCGGAACGAATCGATGGAGCTGCGCATCGACTGGGTGCGGAACCTCCAGACCGCCTTCGGCCTCACCCCCGATGCGCAGGGTCGGTTCACCGCCCAGACCGTCTCCGCGCTGGGGCGCTTCCAGCGAGAGCACCGGCTCGCGGTCGACGGGGTCATGGATGCCGAGACCCGAGCCGCCCTGGAGACGAACCACGACGTGCTCAAGGGCCACCTGCTCGGGGAGAACCTCGCGCCGAGGGTGATCATCGCGGCAACCGCCAGCGAACAGACCCGGTACGCCGCCTACAAGCAAATGATCCAGGCTGCGGGCGGTGCGTTCAGCGAGGACAACGGCGAGGTCAACCTGCTGGGGATCCGTGGGGTGCTGCTTCGGGGAGAGGACGGCGCGCTGGAGCTGTACCAGACCGACTCCGCGCAGAACTACGCTGAGCTGATGGAAAAGGGTGGTCCCAACGGCAAAAAAACGGACGCCAGTCACCACTTCATGGCCGACCGACGCATCCGGGACGTCGTGCTCGACGATGTGATCGTCTCGATGTGGGTCGACCGCGGCGAGGACAACAAGATCACTGGCTACCATGTCTCCGAGCGTCAGGGCACCGTCGATCCCGGCTCCCACAACCGCAGCCGCGGCACCGGGCACCTCCGAGATGGCCAGTACGTCTACGGCGTCGGAACCCACGGCACCCAGAGCACCGTCCACCAGAACGACGCCCGCGAGGTCGCCCGGGGATCCGACGACATCAACTACAGCAGCAGCAACCGCTACACCGCCCTTCGCGCCCAGCGAGACGTCGAGCTGTGGCGCGATGCCGACCTCGATGGCTTCCTCAGCCAGGGCGAGCAGGGGAACAGCGTCGATCTGAACCGAAGTCGGGCGGCGAGCCACGTCAACCATGAGTCCATCGCGATGAACATCCACCTCGGCGGCAATGACTCGGCGTACTCGCAGGGCTGCCAGAACATCCGCAAGGATGACTACGCCGGATTCATGTCCGAGATGACCGGCGCGAGCAATTCGAGCGAGCTGTACTACACCCTCATCGACGCCTCAAAGATCGCCGCGACGACGAGCACGGCAACCACTGAAACCTGATCGCCGCACCATGCAGTTTTGACAGGAATTTCCAGGAGCGGTACACCTCTGAGGTCTCCTCCAAACCCGGTGTTCCCTGATGCGCCTGCTCTCCCGTCGCTCCTGGCTGTCGCTCTCGACCGCCGCTCTGCTCTCCCTTCTCGTCGGCTGTGACGGAGAGGCCCCCTCTGAGACCCCAGACGCGCCGGAGGTCAACACCTTCAAGATCGGCGCGGTGATGCCGCTGTCGGGTCAGACTGCGACCTACGGCGAGGAGTCCCTCAACGGCCTGAAGATGGCGATAGACGACCTCTCTGGAAAGGATGGCATCACCTTTGAGCTGGTCTACAAGGACAACAAGGGCGACTCCACCGAGACCGCCAAGCTGACCACCCAGCTCATCAAGATCGACAAGGTCGACATCATCGTCGGCGCGGTGGCCTCGACCAACACGCTCAAGGCCGCCAAGGTCGCCCAGGAGAACGGCATCCCGCTGATGACCCCGGCCTCCACCAACGCCGCGATCACCGAGAAAGGCGACTTCATCAGCCGCATCTGCTTCATCGATCCGGTCCAGGGCAGCGTGCTGGCCCGGCTGGCGAGCGAGGATCTGAGCCTCAAGAAAGCCGTCATCATCGTCGACAGCGCCAGCGACTACTCCGTCGGCCTCCAGACCTCGTTCACCGCGACCTTCACCGCAGCCGGCGGCGAGATCGTCAGCGTGGAGAACTTCACCGCTGGCGAGGCTGACTTCTCTGCGCTCATCACCAAGGTGGCTGGCAGCGGGGCGGACGTGCTGTTCATCCCCGCCTACTACGGCGACGTCGGGCCGATGCTCAAGCAGGCTGGCGAGAAGTGGGAAGGCATCCCGATCGTGGCTGGCGACGGCATCGACTCCCCGGACTTCTACGCGCTGATGGGCGACTACGGCGGCGACATCTACATGTCCTCGCACTTCTCCCCCGGCGACACCAACCCCACCGTGCAGAACTTCGTCACCGAGTACAAGGGTCGGTTCGGCAAGACCCCCGGTGCAATGGCCGCGCTCGGCTACGACGCTGGACTCGCCCTGTTCGACGCGCGCAAGCGCGCTGGCTCCGATGACCCGGTCGCACTGCGCGATGCGATCAACAGCATCGCCAACCTCGAAGGCGTCACCGGCTCCATCACCATCAACGCTGAGCGCAACGCCGACAAGGACGTGGTCATTCTCAAGGTGTCCCCCTCCGGAGCCGCCTTCCACAAGCGGTTCGCGAAGGACTAGGCGTGGCCTACTTCCTGGAGCAGCTGCTCAACGGCCTCAGCCTCGGCTGCATCTACGCCTTCATCGCGCTGGGCTACACGATGGTCTACGGGATCATCAAGCTGATCAACTTCGCCCACGGCGAGTTCTTCATGGTCGGCGCGTTCATCGGCTACTTCGTGCTCACTGTGGGCGGCATCGAGCAGATCTCGCTGGCGCATCCCTGGCCGATGTTGCTGGCGGGGGTGATCGCGCTGGTGGTGGCTGGCATCGGGGCGGGAGTGCTGGCGGTGGTCACGGAGCGGCTGGCGTATCGGCCGCTCCAGGGCTCCAGCCGCATCGCTGCACTGCTGACCGCGCTTGGTGTGAGCCTGCTGCTCCAGAACCTCGGCATCCAGGTGTTCACCGCCGAGCAGAAGGGCTTCCCTGAGCCTCGCCGGTTCGTGGCGATGGATCAGGTGGACGACTACGAGGGCGATGTCTTCGACGGCTCCGCCTATGTGCTGTTCGAGGTCGAGTCGTTCTCCGGGAACATCTCCCAGGTCCGCGAGATCATCACCCCCCGGGGCAAGCCGTTTCAGGCGGCGGATGTGGCGGAGTACGAAGGGCGGAAGTGGCACGGGGAGCCGCTCAAGGGCGTGTTCATCGATCAGCCCATTGAGACCACCACCCAGAAGCTGCTGATCATCAGCGCGCTCATCGTCTCGTTCTCGCTGCTGTGGCTGCTGGTCCACCGCACCGCGATGGGACGGGCGATGCGGGCGGTGAGCTACAACCCGGAGTCCGCCCGGCTCATGGGCATCGCCTCGGGGAGGGTCATCTCGACGACCTTCTTCATCGGGGCGTTCCTGGCGGGCATCGGCGGGGTCATCTGGGGCATCCGGTATGGCAAGGTCGAGCCGTTCATGGGCTTCCTGCCGGGCCTCAAGGCGTTCATCGCTGCGGTCATTGGCGGCATCGGCTCGCTGCCCGGCGCGGTCCTCGGCGGGTTGAGCCTCGGGGTCTTAGAGGCGATGATCCCCGCCTACCTGCCGAGCGCCTACACCGGCTACAAGGACGCCGCCGCGTTCGTCGCCCTCATCCTCATCCTCCTGATTCGCCCCGCGGGCCTGCTCGGGAAGTTTGAAGGCGAGAAGGTCTGAATGCTCTACTTTATCCTCGACCACATGGTCCACATGGGCGTCATGGTCATCCTGGCGCTCAGCCTGAACCTGATCAACGGGTTCACCGGGATGTTCAGCCTCGGCCACCACGGCTTCTTCGCGGTGGGGGCGTATGCGGCGGGCGCGCTGCTGTTGTTCACCCTGCCGGCGGGCGGCGGTGTGGGGGTGGGCATCATCTGGTTCCTGCTGAGCCTGCTGGTCGGCATGCTGGCGGCAGCGCTGTTCGGCTTCGTCGTCGGGGTGCCGTGTCTGCGGCTCAAGGGGGACTACCTCGCCATCGCCACCCTCGGGTTTGGCGAGATCGTGCGCATCGTGATGCAGAACACCAGCGCGGTCGGGGGCGCGCGCGGGCTGGAGGTTGAGTACACGCTGATCACCCGGTCGGCGGACACCCAGATGGCCTACGTCGTCCTGTATGTCGTGCTGACTGTGGTGGCGTGTGCTCTGGTCTACGTTGTCATCCACAACCTCCTGCACTCCACCCACGGCCGCGCCCTCATCGCCATCCGGGAAGATGAGATCGCCGCGGAGCTGCTGGGGGTGAACCTGTCTCGCTACAAGGTGCTGGCGTTTGTGATCGGCGCGGGCATCGCTGGGCTCGCCGGGGCGATCTACCTCAACTACATGACCCAGATCGAGCCGAGGGAGTTCAACCTCCTCAAGGGCATCTACATCCTGCTGTATGTGGTGCTCGGCGGGATGGGCTCGCTGTCTGGCACGGTGCTGGCGACGGTCCTGCTGTATGTGCTGGACAAGATGGTGCTCAACCTCATGCCGCCCTCGATCCAGTCCTGGCGGGAGGTCATGTTCGCGATGCTGCTCATCCTGCTGATGATCGGGCGTCCCCAGGGACTGCTGGGCAACCGTGAGATCAACGACACAAAGCTGTGGAAGCGCATCTTTCGGAGGGCATCGTGAGCGAACCGGTCCTTGAGGTCGCGGGTGTCACCAAGCGATTCGGTGGTCTGACTGCGGTCAGCAACTTCTCCATTACCCTCTCGCCCGGCGAGCTGGTCGGGCTCATCGGTCCCAACGGTGCCGGCAAGACCACGGTCTTCAACCTCATCACCGGGGTCTACACCCCCACCGAGGGCACGATCGCAGTCTGCGGCACCGACACCGCCGGACTCACCCCCGATCGCATCACCGCCCTGGGCATCGCGCGGACCTTCCAGAACATCCGCCTGTTCGACGAGATGACAGTGCTGGAGAACGTCAAGACCGCCTACAACCTTCGCTCTGACTACGGGCTGATCGACGCCATCTTCCGGACCCGTCGGTTCAAGGAGCAGGAGGCTGCGCTGCACACCCGTGCAATGGACCTGCTGACGACGATGGGGCTGGCGGACGATGCCGATGAGCGAGCGGCCTCGCTGGCCTACGGCGAGCAGCGCCGGCTGGAGATCGCCCGTGCTCTGGCGACCGAGCCGAAGCTGCTCATCCTCGACGAGCCGGCAGCAGGCATGAACGCCCAGGAGACCGACGACCTGATGGCGATGATCCACGACATCCGCGACCGGTTCAGTCTCACCCTCCTTCTCATCGAGCACGACATGAAGTTCATCATGAAGATGTGCGAGCGCATCGTGGTGCTCGACCAGGGGTGCATCATCGCCCGGGGTGTGCCTGAGGCGATCAAGGTGGATCCAGCGGTCATCACCGCCTACCTGGGCGACGAGTCGGAGGAGGGCTGATGCTTTCGGTCAAGGACATCCACGTCTACTACGGAAACATCCACGCGCTGAAGGGGGTGTCTCTGGAGGTGGGGCAGGGCGAGATCGTCACCCTCATCGGGGCAAACGGGGCTGGGAAGTCCACCACCCTCCGGGCCATCGCAGGGCTCAACCCGGTGCGCTCGGGGAGCATTGCCTACCTTGGTGCTGACCTCGACGGGGCCTCGACTCCTGACCGGGTTGGCCGGGGGTTGGTGCTTTGTCCGGAGGGGCGGCAGATCTTCGCGAACATGTCGGTCGCCGAGAACCTCCAGATCGGTGCCTATCTGCGAAAGGATCGCGCTGGGATTCAGGCGGATATCAAGCGGGTTTATGGCATGTTCCCTCGACTCGACGAGCGGCGTCAGCAGCGCGGCGGCACACTGTCTGGTGGCGAGCAGCAGATGCTGGCGGTGGGCCGGGCGATCCTGAGTCGCCCGAAGCTGCTGATCCTCGACGAGCCCTCGCTTGGGCTGGCCCCTCTTATTGTGAAGAACATCTTTGAGATTCTCGCGACGCTCAACGCCGAGGAAGGGCTGACGATTCTGCTGGTGGAGCAGAATGCCCGGCTGGCGCTGCGGCTGGCTCATCGGGCGTATGTGATTGAGACCGGGGTGGTCACGATGTCGGGAGAGGCGGGAGAGATGCTGGCGGATCCGCGGGTTCAGGAAGCGTATCTGGGGATTTAGACATTGTGAGCCACTGGGCGCTCTGAGGTGTGCAGGACGGTCCTTTGAGCTTGCGGACAGTGGTGAGTGCGCGGGTGTCATGCTGGGGGTCACAGGGGGCGGGGAAGTGCAGCCCCCTTGAGCGCAGCGCCACAAGCGGGCCGTAAGGCCAGCGTTGGAGCGGAGTGGCCAGAAAAAGAATGGCGCCGACGATGGCGAACCTCAACCATCCGGGGAGGAAGGACCCTTCGGAATCCATCGCCCCGACGCTGAGAAGCCCAAAGGGCGAGCAGTCCAGGTCGGCCACATCAAAGCCTACGATTCTCGCATTGTCGGAG
The DNA here is from genome assembly GCA_047621685.1 of Myxococcota bacterium. GTDB lineage: Bacteria > Myxococcota_A > UBA796 > UBA796 > UBA796 > JAQXDW01. The sequence goes on from JBLHNG010000055.1 coordinate 16,205, forward strand.
TGAGGTGGTGCTTGCGACGTGGGCTTCCCCATGCTCCAGCGATGCGAGAGTCACTGACAATGATGTTGCCGACCTGGACTGCTTGCCGTTGGCTGCGCAGCGACTGGGCGATGGGATGACGGCGGGTGCTCTCTCACCGAGAGGTTGAGGTTCGCGATCGTCGGCGCCATGCTTTTTCTGGCCACTTCGCTCCACTGCGCCCTACCCGCTCTGAGCGGCTTCGGGCTGCTCATGGTGCTCGTTCGAGGGGGCTGCACTTCTTGCGTTTCGCCGCCGGAGCCGGCTCACCTCCAGTCGTCGCCCCCTGTGACCCCCAACCTGACACCCGCGGCTAACCACACGTCGGCCTACCCAGCGACCCATCCTGCACACCTCAGAGCGCCGGGTGCTCACAAGGACATCAGCCTCAAGCCCGCGAGCACCCAATGCAGACCACCACATCCGGAAACGCTTTCAGCCGGCGATAGCCAATCGCCTCCCCACACCGCATACACGGCCCGTACTCATCAGGATCCTCGTCATACCGCTCAACAGCCGCCTCAACCCGGTCCAGGCGCTGCTGATGCCGGCGGAGGGTAGCCTGGGCCATCTTCTGCTGCTGGATGGCATCAATCCGGGAGATCCGCCCCATGCGGCTCTGGTCAAGCTCGACGGTGTTGGCGAGCCCGGACTCATCCTTGAGCAGTCGGCTCAGGCTGACTCGCAGGGTGTCGAGGTCAGCGCGCAGCTCGGTGCGCTCATCGTCAGTGAGGGGATCGCGGGTGGTCATGAGGAGAGTGTAGCGGTCTTCGCCAGTCGCTCCAGCCGCCGTGTCCGGTCCCGGGTCTCGCGCTCGGTGCCGACGTAGGGGACCCGAGTGCCCATGATCCGGTCGAACCACGGTCGGGTCACACACCAGTTGCAGTCCTGGTTCGGCCCCATGTGGTGATCGTAGTGCCAGGGCAGGTGCTCCCGGGCCCAGTCCGGGTCGAGGTGGGCGCGCTTGTGGACCCGGTAGTAGTGGATCGAGCAGCACATCACCGTCAGCGTGAAGAACGGGGCGATGGGCAGCAGCGGCAGGTAGAGCAGGGTGGAGAGGGTGAGGGTGAGCGCCTCCTTGCCCTGGGCGTTCCACTGGAAGGGGCTCTCGCTGTAGTCGGGGTCGAGGTGGTTGTTCCGGCGGGCGCTGCTGTGGTGCTCGTGGAAGTGGAACGACCAGAAGCTGGCGCGCTTCTTCCCGCGGTTGTGGAGGAGGTGCTTGTGTACGATCCACTCGGTAGCGTTGGCGTACAGCAGGCCGACGGGGATTCCGATCATGGCGTGGTCTCCGAGAACAGCCCCTCGGCTTTGCGAGCGTGGATCTCCATCGCGGCAGCAGCGGCGGCACCGTCTGAGGCGGCGATGGCAGTCAAGGCAGTCCGGTGGAGGCCCGGATCGAACCGGTCGACGGTGTAGAGGGGCGAGAACACCGTGCGGTGAGTGAAGTAGACGTCGCGCAGGGCACTGCCGAGCATGGCGAGCACCTGGTTGTTCGTCGCGTTGATGAGGGCCTCGAAGAAGTCGAAGTCCAGCGTCTGCACGTCGGCATCGGGCGCAGACATCGCGGTGACGATGGCATCGAGCCTGGAGAGGTCTGGAGACCGACGGGCGGCGAGTCGGGCGGTCCAGGACAGCACCATCACCCGCAGCTCCAGCAGGTCACCGATGAGCTTCGGATCCGGCTCCCCGCGCGGTGCGACCAGCCAGGGCAGGAGGTGGAGCCCGGCAGTGGCGAGCACATCGCGCACCGTGGTCGAGCCGCCCTGCCGGATGGCGACGAAGCCCCATGCCTCCAGGTGGTGGAGAGCCTCGCGGATCGTGGAGCGGTTGACCGCGAAGTCTTCCGCGAGGGCGCGCTCCGAGGGGATGGCATCGCCGGGGGCCAGCTCTCCGGCGACGATGGCCTCTCGGATGCTGGCGGCGACCTGCTGGGCGGCCTTGATCTTCTGGATGGGGGAGAATCGGCTCATTGCTGGTCCATTGGTCCACTGGTCCGACCAGTTGTACCCTGCGGCGAAGTGAGCCGCAACGGGGTTACCTGGGGGACATGGATCCGCTGCTCGCCTCTGCCCGAAAGACCGTCACCCAACAGGCCGACGCGCTGCACACCCTCGCCGCCACACTCGACGCTCGGTTTGCGGTGGTCGCCCGACAGATCCTCGCCTGCACTGGTCGGGTGGTGGTCTGTGGGGTCGGCAAGTCCGGGCTGGTCGGCCGCAAGATCGCCGCGACTCTGGCGAGCACCGGGACTCCGTCCTTCTTCCTCCACCCCACCGAGGCCCTGCACGGTGACCTCGGCATGCTCACCGCCGACGATGTGCTCCTCGCGCTGTCTCGCTCCGGGGAGACCGAGGAGCTGGTGCGGCTGCTGCCGTTCGCCCGGCGTCGGTGTTCGGCGGTGATTGCCATGGTTGGAAGTATGGACTCGGCTCTGGCTCGGGGCGCGGACCTCGTGCTGCCGGTGCCGGTGGATGCTGAGGCCGACCCGCTCCAGCTCGCCCCGACCACCTCCACCACCGCCGCGATGGTCCTCGGCGATGCGCTGGCCCTGGCCTTGATGGAGGCGCGCGGGGAGGGGGTCGAGGACTTCGCGGCGCTGCATCCTGGCGGGCAGCTCGGTCGGCGGCTGCTGAGTGAGGTGGGCGACCTGATGCAGTCGCAGCGTCTGCCGGTGGTCGCGCCGGGCCTGCTGCTGTCTTCGGTGATCTCGGTGATGACCCGGGGGCGGCTGGGGCTGGCGGTGGTGGCGGACGGTGAGCGCATCGTCGGGCTGATCACCGACGGCGACCTGCGCCGGCTGCTGGAGCAGGGACCGGGGGTGCTCCTCCGAACCGCGAGCGCGGTGATGACGCCCTCGCCGAAGTGGATCGCCCCAGACACCCGGGCCACACACGCCCGACAGCGCCTCACCACCGAGCGCATCACCTCACTGCTGGTCAGCCCGGATGGTGTGCGGCTCGTCGGGGTGGTTCACATCCACCACCTCAATCAGGCCCTGGGCAGCAGCGCGGAGTAGTCGGTCATCGGGGTGCGGCAGGGCGGCCCGTCGCAGTGGCGCAGGATGCTCGGCGCGGTGCCGCCGGTCAGCAGGAGGGTGCTGCTGACCGTGCCGTAGGACGTCGGAGTGTGCACGCAGACGGAGTGCTGGGGGTCGCGCAGGCCGATGTGGGTGGCGAGCACTGTGGTGAGGTGGGCGGTGAGGTCGTCGGACGTGTGCCAATTCGACAGGTCGGCGATCACCCGGTCGGTCTTCGTCCAGGGAGTGCCCGGGGTGAGGTTGCTGATGGCGTGGTAGCCCGGGGTGAGCCATCGGGGGATGAGCCCTTCGTCGGAGCAGGCGGTGAAGGCGCGGCCGGTGGCGTCGGCACAGATGAGGTTGAACGGACCGCGGTCGGTGGTGTTGATGGCTGCGAGGCATGACGCGGCGTCATCAAGGTCGGTGGAGGCGAGCAGGTCGGAGACGACGGCTCCCCGGGAGAGTGGGCGCTTCTTGCGGAAGTCGCCGACCCACAGGTTCGTGAGCGCGACCATCACCCCGGCGTCTGAGAATCCCATCCAGGTCCCGCCAGCCACCTCGTCTCGACCGCCGACGAATGGGATGGGTGCGTTGGACCAGCGGAGCGGGTGGGTGGCGGGGCGGTCTGCGGACTCGTCGCGGTTGGCGGCGACGATGAGTGGGTAGGTGGGGTGCTGTTGGAGGATGAGGCCGACGGTACACATGGGGGCTCGCTGAGAGGGTGGCAGCATGAAACCATGCGGTGCTCTGAGGTGTGCAGGACGGTCCTGGGAGGCTGCGGTGGGTGGTAAGTGAGCGGGTGTCATGCTGGGGGCCACAAGGTGGGTAGCCCAGGGGGGCGACGACTGGTGTCCGGCTGGGGGGTAGCAGGGGGAGCGGGGACTGGAGGTGAGCGTAGCGAGCCGTAAAGAGTGCAGCCCC
>JBLHNG010000056.1:0-20039 GCA_047621685.1 Myxococcota bacterium
AGATGAAGAAGGGACACCCCCGCCTGGCCCTGCTGAACTACCGCAAGGAGCTTCAGTTCTTCCCCACCGATCCCACCATGCACCTGCAGTGCGCCCGGATCCTGATGACGAGCGAGGAGTGGGAAGAGGCCATCAAGGAGTTCGTCAACTACAACAAGCGCCGCCCGGATGATCTCAAGATCCGCCAGCCCTGGGCACAGTCGGTGTTCAACACCTCCGACTATGCCGGCGCCGCAGAGATCCTCGCCCCGGCCCTCGTCGCCTCACCAGAAGATCCCGACATCCTCCTCCTGCACGCCAACATCCTCGCCAAGATCGGTGATCGGGCAGAGGCAGAGGCGGCCGCAGCGAAGGCAAACGAGATGAACAAGCGGCGGATCGAGCGCCTCAAGCAGCAGCCTGGCCCGCCGCCTCAGACGCCGCCTCAGACGCCGCCTCAGACGCCGCCTCAGACGCCGCCTCAGTAGCGATCAGCGAGCGGCAGTGTAGTAGGACAGCCCGTCCTGAATGTTCAGGTTGTCGCCATACCGATCCGCCGCCAGCTTCGCCCAGTAGTCTGCCGAGACGGTGTCGCCCATGTCGGTGTAGACCTTGAGGCGTGTCTGGATCAGCTCGCTCGACTCCAGGGCACGCCAGCGGTTTCGCTCCAGCAGGTCCGCCGCAGCATGGGGATCCCCACTCAGCCGCAGCACCTCAGCTCGGAGGGCGCCGATTCGGACGGTGGGAGTCCGAAATTTGCGGGCCTCTTCGAGGATGGTGTCGGCCTCTGTGAAGTCTCCATCGGCGATGGCCCGGCGGGCGCGGACCACGGAGCCGCGAGAGGTCTCGCCGAACTGCTCCATCATCCAGATGGCTTCATCTGCAGAGTCGAGGTCGCCCATGTCGAGGTGGATGTCCGCGATTGCAGCGAAGACCATGGGAGAGCGAGGAAACAGCGCCTCTGCCCGATCCGCGATCTCCATCGCTCCATCAAAGTCGCCGATCTCGCGGAGGTCACCCTGGGCTCCGAGCAGGACCCGCAGCTCACGCCCGATGCTCAGCGACGGACCGAGGAGGCGCTCCAGGCGAAGCGCAGCAGCCTCCCGTCCCCTCCCGATGGCCCGCAGTCCGTCCGCATGCGCCTCGATGCCCTGATCCTCATAGTAGGTCGCCCCGACACAGAGCAAGAACGCGCCGAGTGCGTCGGCGTGGAAGTCGTTCTTTGACCAGGCGACCCCGAGGATCGCATGCAGCTCGACGCTGTCGGGGGTGGCTTCAAGCTGCTTGTTGGCGTTCTGAGCAGCGAGCCGGAATTGCCCCCGTTGGATGAGCATCCCCAGGGAACCAAACCCCTGTGCCCTTGCGATCGGGAGAGACAGGAGGAGACCGAGTGGTATGAACCAACGCTTCATGGGGCACCAGTAAAAACCCCCCACCGTGAGGCAGGGGGTTGATGTTGAGAGTCTACAAGAGCAGAGCCCAAGAGCCCCTCAGACCAACTACTGAACGGTGACGATACCGTACTGGTAGTAAGTGTAGTAGTACGCGCCGTAGGCGTCGTCGACGTAGCCCCAGTAGTAATCGAACTGGTCACCGGAGAAAGCGCCGTAGCCCCACCAGTAGAAGGTGCCGTAGTAGTCGAACACCCACGAGCCGCCGTAACCATCGAAGTCGCCGCTGTAGGCGTAGGTGCCGCTGGCGCCATCGGTGCCACAGGTGCCGTCATCGTAGGTGTAGTCTGCGTCACGGTAGGTGTAGGTCACGTCGAACGCGAACTCACAGTTGTCGCAGCCGCTGTCGATCGGGGTGACCGGGGAGCCGACCAGGTCCCAGACGAGCTGGCAGTTGTATTCGCCGGCGGGGTAGGTACCGTTGTTGTAGTCGTACGACTCCCAGCCCTCGTAGCTGGTGTAGGAGTGCTCGATGTCGGCATCGGTGTCGGTGTCCGAGTCCGTGTCGGTGTCGGTGTCGGCATCGGCCTCGGCGTCGTCGCCGGTATCCTTACCACCATCACAGGCGAAGGTGAGCAGGCTTGCAGACAGCAGCATCCAGGTGTAGTTCTTCATAGCGCCTCCTAAGGTCATCGAAGTAACGAACAGCACCTTACTCAGGCTCACTATCGACTGCAAGAGATTTTCACAACCCGGACACCCAGGACTCGATCTCTCTGGCGACGGTGTGAACCCCACGCTGAAAGTCCGGCATGTAGATGTACGATGCGGCAATGATCGCCACCGCCACCACTGTGACGGTGAGCAGATCCTCGACGAACGTCCCGCCCCGACGAGCAGGGCGGGCGTTAACACGGGGCACCGCTCGACTCACAGGTCGAAGACCACGCCCTGAGCCAGCGGAAGATCCGGGCTCCAGTTCAAGGTGCAGGTCTGACGCCGCATGTAGGCCTTCCAGGAGTCCGAGCCGGCCTCGCGACCGCCGCCGGTCTCCTTCTCGCCGCCGAACGCACCGCCGATCTCTGCACCTGAGGTGCCGATGTTGACGTTGGCGATGCCGCAGTCGCTGCCTTCGGGGGACAGGAAGCGCTCACTGGAGCGGAAGCTGTCGGTGAAGATGGAGCTGGAGAGGCCCTGGGGGACGTCGTTCTGCATCCTGATGGCCTCGTTGAGGTCATCGTATTCAAAGACGTAGAGGATCGGCGCGAAGGTCTCATGACGGTAGATCGTCATGTCTGGGGTGGCCCGAATCAGCGCGGGGGTGACGAAGTGGCCAGGGCCATCCACGGCTTCACCACCAGCGAGGATCTCCCCACCCTGCGCCTTGATTTCCGCGATGGCGTCGAGGTACATCTGCACTGCCTGCGCATCGATGAGCGGCCCCATCAGGGTGCCCTCGACCAGCGGATCACCGATGCGGACCTGCTTGTAGGCCGATGCGAGGCTTGCTGTGAGACCGGTGGCGATGCTCTTGTGCAGGAACAGCCGACGGGTCGAGGTGCAGCGCTGACCAGCGGTGCCGACTGCGCCGAACAGAATGCCGCGCAGGGCGATGTCAAGATCCGCGCTCTCCTCGACGATGATGGCGTTGTTGCCGCCAAGCTCCAGCAGACAGCGACCGAGGCGCCCGGCGACGGTCTTGTTGACGTGCCGTCCCATGCGGGTGGAGCCGGTGGCGGAGATGAGGGGCAGGCGATGATCGTTGATCATGGTCTCGCCGATCTCGGCATCCGCGCCGATGATCAGGCCGAGGGCACCGCCAAACCCGTGCTTCTCCAGGACCGCATTGAGCAGCCGGTGGGTGGCGATGGCGGTCAGGGGAGCCTTCAGCGAGGGCTTCCAGATGACCGTGTCGCCGCAGACCAGGGCGACAAGCGCATTCCAGGACCACACCGCGTTGGGGAAGTTGAACGCAGTGATGACGCCGATGGGCCCGAGGGGGTGCCACTGCTCGTACATCCGGTGGCGATCCCGCTCGGAGTGCATGGAGAGACCGAACAGCTGCCGGGCCATGCCCACGCAGAGGTCGGCCATGTCGATGCTCTCCTGGACCTCGCCGAGGCCCTCAGAGAGGAGCTTGCCGACCTCCATGGTCACGAGGCGACCGAGGTCGTCCTTGTGCTCGCGCATCGCGTTGCCCATCTCGCGGACGATCTCGCCGCGCTTGGGGGCGGGCACCATGCGCCACCGGAGGAAGACATCCTGAGCGGCGGTGACCACCTGCTCGTAGTGCTCGACGGAGGCGAGGGAGACAGAGGCGATGGTCTCGCCGGTGGTTGGGTTCTCAGAGGCGACCAGCTCACCGCCAGCGGTGTCCAGTGCGCCACCAGCCCAGGCTCCGCTGTTGATGTCAGATAGGCCAAGCCGGTTGAGCAGGTCGGTCATGATGAGGCTCCGTGTTTTTCGAGTAATACAGGCGGTCGGAGGTAACCCGTTGTGTTCCGCGATGTCCGGGTGAGGCCACAAGGTGGGTAGCCCAGGGGAGCAGCCGCAATGCGGGCACTCCCGAAGGTGAGCGCAGCCGCGGAGCGGGGACTCAACGCAAGAAGTGCAGCCCAAAGAATGGCGCGGAGGATGGCGAACCTCGGCCCATGGGTGAGGGAGGACCCTTCGGTATCGAGAGCCACGAGGCTGAGAGCGCCCCTGGCTGAGAGCGCCCCTGGCTGAGAGCGCCCCTGGCTGAGAGCGCCCCTGGCTGAGAGCGCCCCTGGCTGAGAGCGCCCCTGGCTGAGAAGACCGAAGGGCGAGCAGGACAGGTCGGCAACATCAAAAGCAGAGATCGGCGAAGCCTTGAAGTGCGGCGGTGATTCCAACCCCGTCTCCGTCCTTGGGCTGAAGGGCGTCCCCGACTGAGGGCGGCCTGCGACTCCAGATCAGGCGATCCAAAACAATACAATCAACAAAATCAGGGGTGAAGTTAGCCCCCCGACCGACTCCGGCTGCCTCCGCCCGTCTACGATCGGCATCTGCCGCCATCCCTCAGACCCCCTCAAGTACCGCCGCTGCACCAAGCCCACCCGCCGCGCAGATACCCAGCAGCGCCGTGCCGCCGCCGCGCCGGTGCAGCTCGTTGGCCATCGTGGTGACCATGCGCGCCCCCGTCCCGGCGAATGGGTGGCCGAGCGCCAGGGAGCCGCCGTAGATGTTGAGTCGCTCGATGTCGACCTCGCCCACCGCCTTGTCGCGGCCCAGCCGGTGCTTCGCGAAGCTGTCCGAGGCCAGTGCCTTGAGCACGCAGAGGACCTGGGCGGCGAATGCCTCGTGGATGTCCACCAGATCGATGTCCGCCAGGGTCAGCCCGGCCTGGGCCAGCGCCCGGGGCATCGCGATGGCGGGGCCGATGAGGAGCTGATCCGCCGGATCCACACCGACATACGACCAGCTACGAATCACCGCCAGCGGAGTGAGCCCGAGGGCAGCCGCCTTCTCTTCGCTCATCAACAGCACCGCCCCGGCGCCGTCGGTGAGGGTCGAGGAATTGCCGGCGGTCAGGGTGCCGTCTTTGGCGAACACCGGGCGGAGGGAGGCGAGCTTCTCCAGCTTCGTGTCGGGTCGGATGATGCCGTCGGCGGACACCCCGGCGACCTCGATCAGCTCGCGGTCGAACACCCCGGCCTCGGCAGCAGCGGCGGCCCGGTGGTGGGAGCGGAAGGCGAGGGCGTCCTGGTCGGCCCGGGAGATCTCATTGCGGCGGGCCATGTCTTCGGCAGCCTCGCCCATCAGCTGGCCGGTGGACCGCTCGGCGATGCGCGGGGCCTTCGGTATCAGCTCCCGGAACGGAGCGAGCTGACCGGCTACCCCGAGCCAGTCGGAGAACCCGCCGCCCTTGCCCAGCACCAGCGGTGCGAGGGCCTGGATGAGGTGAGAGGGCAGCGGCACCTCGGCGTTGCTGGTGGAGTCGCCGCCGCCCGCGATCACGACGTCGGACTCGCCGCGCTCGATGGCAGCCGCAGCGAGGGTGATCGCCTGGAGGCCCGAGGCACAGGCCCGGGAGACGGTCATGGCCTCGACCGTCGGGGACAGACCGACATCGAGTGCGATCTCACGGCCGACGTTGGGGGAGGCGGTGGGCAGGATGACCCCGCCCCAGATCACCGAGTCGATCTCGCTGCGGGGGATGCCGGTTGCCGCGAGCAGTCCCTTGACCGCCGCGACCCCGAGGCCGATGGTGTCGACCTGCATGAATTGGCTGAACGCGCGGACGAACGGGGTGCGAACACCGCCGACAATGACGGCACGACGCGGCGCGGTGTTGATGGCGTAGGGCATGGGACTAGGCTCCTAGGAAGCTGCCGCCGCATGCGCGGAGGGTCTGGCCGGTGAGGCCGACGGCGCCGGGGGTGGACAGGAAGGTGATCAGCTCGGCGATGTCGATGGGCAGCCCGCCCTGGGCGAGCGCAGAGAGGCGACGACCGGCCTCGCGGGTGCCGGCGGGGATCGCAGCGGTCATTGCCGTCTCCACAAAGCCCGGGGCGACGGCGTTGACGGTGATGCCCTTTGACGCAAGCCGGGGGGCGAGGTGGCGGACCAGGCCGATGAGACCAGCCTTGGAGGCGGCGTAGTTGGTCTGGCCGAGGTTGCCAGCGATCCCGGCGATGGAGGAAAGCATGATGATGCGCCCGCCCTCGCGCAGCGTCCCCGAGAGGAGGGCCTCGGTGATCGCCATCGGCGCCTGGAGGTTGACCGCCACGGTCAGCCCCCACTCTGCCTCGGTCATCTTGCCCAGGGTGCGGTCCCGGGTCACCCCGGCGTTGTGGACCACGATGTCGACCCCACCCGCGTACTCATGGAGGAAGTTGACGATGCGATGGGGGGCATCCTCGGCCGTGACGTCGAGCGCCAGCGCCACGCCGCCAAGCTCTGTGGCCAGGGACTCGATGGCGTCGGGCTCCCGATCCAGCAGCACCACCCGAGCACCCTCCGCGGCCATGCGCCGGGCGATCTGCGCACCGATGCCCCTCGCCGCGCCGGTGACCAGGGCGACCTTCCCGTCGAGGGGAGCGGCACCGGACTCGGGCACCTCACCGGTCACGTCGGCGGACAGGGCGAACGGCTGGCCGGTGATGAACGCGGAGCGGGAAGAGAGCAGGAACCGCAGCAGGGGCTCCAGGCGATCCTCCGTCCCAGCGCCGAGGCGGATGAGGTTGGCGGTGGCGCCCTTGCGGCCGACCTCCTTGGCCACGCTGCGCACGAAGCCCTCCAGTGCCGCGGCGGTGGCGGCCTGGGCTGGCCCCCAGTCTCCGGTGTGCCCAAGCACCACAACCCTTCCGCAGCGGGCAAGTCGGCGGATGTGGGGCTGGAAGAAGTCCCGCAGGGCGATGAGGTCCGTGGGTGAGGACAGCCCGGTCCCGTCAAAAATCAGGAAGTCCGGTCGATCCGACTCGCCGAGGGTGACCAGAGGCTGCCCCCATGCCTCCGCGGCTTCTATATAGGGGTCACGCTCGGTCTCTGGCGGACACACCGAGGCACCGGCCCGACCCAGGCAGATCGCGAGGGACTCATGCAGCGCTCCGCCCGGTGCACCCCCGACCACCGCGACCCGACCGGCGAGGGGCCGAGCCGACAGCGCGCCCTCCCCCCGACGAAGAGACTGAGGCAGCGGGATGGGGAGGAAAGAGAGCATCCGACGTGCCGCGGCGTTCTGGCCGAGGCTGATGAGGTAGTCACCCATTGCTCAGGCTCCCTTCAGATGTGTGAATGAACAGGCTGACCCGAGCGATCCGGACCAGCTCTGTTCGGCGTCGCTTCGGGGTGTCCTCCGTGAGGACGCCAGACAGACCGGCAGCAGAGAACCCACCGACGGCCATGGTGATCACCCAGAAGATCCAGGTCTCCGGATCGAGGTCGGCGTAGATGATGCCATCGCGCTGTCCGCGCCGGATCGTGCTGCTGACCAGACCGATCCAGGGAGAGAGGTGAGCCGAGAGCAGCACCCGAAGCTCGTCAGGTCGATCGAGCATCTCCCGCCACAGCAGCCGGGCGCGATCCGGATCGGCCTCGAAGAACCCGATGACCTCGGTCAGCGTGCTCTCGAAGCGGTTCTCGCCAGTGGTCGCCGCAGTCATCACCCGGGGCACCACGCTCCCCCACCGCGACAGCAGGCTCTCCAGAACCGCATCACGCAGAAGCGCCTTGGAAGGGAAGTGATAGAGCAGCGACGGCTTCCGGATCCCGACAGCCTCTGAGATCGCCTGGACGGAGGTTCCCTCGTACCCGCGGCGGGCAAAGAGGTGGGTCGCTTCAAGCAGGATCCGTTGACGCATCTCGGACATCAGGGAAACCTACCACGCGTTCGGGATTTGTCTACCAAATGGTAGGCCCGTTGTACCCCGCAGTTGATCAAATCTGTGCTTCCAAACCCAGTGCTCATATTTTTGACGAGGGCTTTTAGTCCGCTGTAGCGGATGATTGAAGCGTGTCAGAGGAATGCCATTCATGCATTCACGAAACTCTGGTAAAGCTTTCGTGACGATTTCTACCTGGGAGGAGAATATGACGAAACTCCACTGGTCGTTCCTGATGACCGCCGCTCTGATGGGCTGTGGTGACAAGGACGCTGGCGATGTCGATGCTGATGGAGACGGGGCTTTCGAGACCGTCGACTGTGATGATAGTGACGCGGCTGTCTACCCTGGCGCTGACGAGCTGTGTGACGGCATCGACAACAACTGCAACGAAACCATCGACGAAGATGCCACCGACGGGGCGCTGTACTACGCCGACAACGACGGTGACAACTACGGCTCTGGAGCGGGCTCAGTGCTCTGCGACGGGACGGGCTTCGTCACCAACTCTGAAGACTGCAACGACTCCGCTGCCGACGCCTACCCCGGCGGCGCTGAGCTGTGCGATGGCCTGGACAACGACTGCAACGGCACCATCGATGATGGAAGCGACGTCAGCATGTTCTACGCCGACGCAGACGGCGACGGCTTCGGTGCGTCCAAGGACGGCATCGAGGCCTGCGTGGCTCCAGTTGGCTACATCGACAACAGCGACGACTGCAACGACTACAACGACGAGCTGAACCCCGACACCCGCTGGTATCCCGACGGCGATGGCGACGGCTTCGGCTCTCAGTACGACTTCGTGACCGGCTGCGAGCAGCCCAGCAACTACCTCGACAACAACGCCGACTGCGACGACAACAGCGCAGAGACCTACCCCGGCGCAGTCGACGAGGATCCCAAGGCCTGCATGATCGACGCCGATGCCGACGGCTACGGCGACAGCACGCCCAACCCCGGTGTTGATGCGGGCACAGACTGCCTCGATGACGACGATCGGATCTACCCGGGCAACGTCGCTGAGGATCTCACCCTCTGCCTACAGGACTTCGACCTCGACGGCTACGGCGATGCTGATCCCGACACTGACGGTGTGGATGCAGGAAGCGACTGCGACGACGCGGACTTCGAGAGCTACCCCGGCGCGCCGGAGTATTGTAACAAGGCCGACAACGACTGTAACGGCACCGAAGACGACGACTACGCCGTCGACGCAGTCGTCTGGTATCAAGACCTCGACAGCGACGACTACGGCGATCCGGACCTGACCACCTACGTCTCCTGCTCGGAGCCCTCCGGCTACACCGACAACGACGAAGACTGCGACGACTCTGATGACGGTGTCAACCCCGAGGCGCAGGAGAACTGCACCGACGGTCTGGACAACGACTGCAACGGCAGCATCGACGAAGTCTGCATCTACGACACCAGCACTGTCGATGTCACCATCACCGGTGACGCCACCTACGCCTATGTCGGCTTCTACGGCATGGACGCCAGCGGTGACCTCAACGGTGACGGCAAGGACGACCTCGCGGTGGGTGCCTACGGTGCCAACGGCTACCAGGGCGCGGTCTACATCTTCGCTGGTCCGATGACTTCAGGGGACACCCTGGCCGGTGAGAGCGATGAAGTGGCAGAGATCGTCGGCACCGCAGCCTCGGACTACCTCGGCTACCAGGTCAGTGTCGCGGACGTCGATGGCGACGGCTACGACGACCTCATCACCTCCGCGATCTACGCCGAGAAGAACACCGCTGCGTACTCCCTCGGTGCGGTCTACGCCTTCTATGGCCCGCTCACCGGTGAGATCGACGCTGCAGACGCAGACCTGACCTACTGGGGCAGCAACGCCTACGACTACTACGGCTACTACGTCGCCGATGCCTACGACCTCGACAACGATGGCGCAGCAGAAGTGGTCGGAGGATCGTTCTACGCCGATCCTGGTGGCACCAGCAGCGCAGGCGCCATCGGAATCCACTCCAACGACCCCACCGGCGGCACCTACAGCAGCGCGGACACCACGATCGAAGGCTCCGGCGCCAACCACTACACCGGCCGCTCATTCGACGGTCCCGGTGACATGGATGGTGACGGCTACAACGACATGCTCTACGGCTCGTACTACGTCAGCACCGCCTACGCGATCTACGGCACCGGTACCGGCGCGGACTACACCTCTGCCGACGCTGACGCCACCTTCACTGGCGCCTCCGGAACCTACGCTGGCATGTCGATGTCCTCTGGTGACTTCGACGGCGACGGCTACGTCGATGTGGTTGTCGGCTCCTACGGCTACAGCAGCTACGCGGGCGCCCTGCACTACTTCTACGGCCCGGTCTCCGGCTCCTACACCATCGCCACCGACTACGACGCGGAGATCACCGGAGAAGCCACCTACGAGTACTTCGGCTACTTCGACGCCCAGCACAGTGTCGCTGACGTCGACGGTGACGGCGCTGACGACATGATGACCGCCTCGTACTACAACAGCTCAGGCAACAGCTACGGTGGTGCCGCCTACCTGTTCTACGGTGCCCCCTCGGGCTCCATGACGGTCAGCGGTGCAGACGTCATCATCTACGGCGACGCCTCGAGCTACCTCGGCCGCGGCACCTCCCTCGGTGACCTCAACGACGATGGTGCCCTCGACCTCGTCACCGGCTCCTACTACGCCAACAGCTACAAGGGCGAAGCCTACGTTCTGTTCAATGGCTCCTTCTAAAAACAAAGAGAGAAACAACATGCGATATTCGTGGAAAATAGCGACTCTCTTCGTCGCTGGAAGTGTCCTGGCTGCCTGTGGTGACAAGGACGCTGTAGACATCGGCATCGATGCCGATGCGGACGGCTTCAACGAGACCCTGGACTGTGATGACGGCAACGCCGCCATCTACCCGGGTGCCGATGAGCTGTGTGACGGCATCGACAACAGCTGCAGCGGTGAGATCGACGACAACGCCACCGACGGCATCACCTGGTACGCCGACGGCGACGGTGACGGCTACGGTGACTCTGCCGCCACCATCAACTTCTGCGACGGCGGCGGCAGCGGCTACGTCGGCAACGCCGACGACTGCGACGACGGCTCGGCCTACGCCTACCCCGGCGGCAGTGAGGTCTGCGATGGCCTCGACAACGACTGCGACGGTACGGCGGACAACGACCCGTCGGATCCAGTGGTCTGGTACGCCGACACTGACGCTGATGGCTACGGCGACGCGGCCAACAGCTCGGAGGCCTGCGTGGCTCCGTCCGGCTACGTCGACAACTTCGGCGACTGCGACGACACCAACGCTGAGCTGAACCCCAACGCCGTCTGGTATCCAGACACGGACCGGGACGGCTTCGGCGACTCCGACAAGAAGGGCGTCTTCAGCGGCTGCGATCAGCCCACCGGCTATGTCGCAGACAGCACCGACTGCAACGACGGCAACACCGACGTCAACCCCGCCGCCACAGAGTTCTGTGACGGTGAGGACTCCGACTGCGACGGCAAGATCGAGGCGGACGACTTCGATGACGACGGCGACGGTCAGGCCGACTGTCAAGGCGACTGTGACGACGGCGACGCGGCTATCTTCGAGGGCGGAGAGGAGATCTGCGGCGACGGTCTCGACAACGACTGCTCCAGTCGGGTCGACGACAGCTGCCCGATGGACGCCGCCACCGGCTCCGACATCCAGATCACCGGTGAGGACTCCTACGACTACATGGGCTATCGCGGACTGGATGCTGGCGGCGACCTCAACGGCGACGGCTACGATGACCTCGCGATCGGTGCCTACAACCATGAGGTTTCCACCTCGGCGTACTCCTCGGGTCGGGCCTACGTGTTCTTCGGTCCGATGACCAGCGGGTCGGTTGCCAGCGGTGGTGATGCTGACCTCACCATTGATGGTGAGGACTCCTACGACTACGTCGGCTACGAATTGGCCCTCGGTGGCGACGTCAACGGCGACGGCTACGACGATCTCATCGTCGATGGCTACGGCGACGAGGGTGACGGCGGAAGCTACAACGGAACCATCTACCTGTTCCTCGGTCCAGTCACTGGTGGCTCCCTCGACGTGACCAACGCAGACGCGATGATGAGCGGCGGCAACACCTCGGAGTACTTCGGCCAGTACACCACCGACTTCGTCGACCTCGACGGTGACGGCAGCGACGAGGTGGTGGGCAGCCGCTACAGCGTCGACTCCTATGCCGGTGGTCTGGCGTTCTTCACCGATCCCACTGGTGAGATGAACACCGAAGACGACTCCACCGCCACCATCACCGGAAGCGACAGCTACGCCTACATGGGTCGAAGCTCAGTGTTCGATGACTTCAACGGTGACGGTGTGGCTGACGTCGGCTACGGCGAGGTTGGTCTGAGCCAGGGCTTCATCATCAACGGACCCATCACCGGTGAGCTGGATGATGGCGACGCCGATGTGGATCTGTACAGCAACGACACCGGCGCCTACGCGGTCTCACAGCTCGGCTCCGGTGACTTCAACGGCGACGGCTATGTGGACCTCGCGGTCGGCTCGATGTACTCCGACTTCGGCGGCTCCTCGAGTGGTCTGGTCATCACCATCAACGGTCCGATCTCCGGCTCCTACGATGTCGAGAATGACTTCGACTTCGCGACCTATGAGCTGACCTCCAACTACATGGGCGCCTACTACGACAAGATGCAGGTCAACGACATCGACGGTGATGGCAACGCTGACCTGTTTGCCGGTGTCGCGTACAACGACGACGCCGGCTCCTCGGCAGGCGCGGTCTTCCTGAACTACGGTCCGATGTCCGGCGTTCAGAGCACCGCAGTCTACGACCGTGCCATCTACGGCTCAGCCACCTACGCCTACGTCGGTCGTGGCATGGGCATGGGTGACCTGGACGGCGACGGCGCTGACGATGTGATTGTTGGTGCCTACGGCATCGGCGGCTACGCCGGTGGTGCCTATGTCTTCTTCGGCGACCAGTTCTAAGTCGCTGCTCTAAAGGGGCCAATTCCCCGGCTCTCGACGCGCCCTCGACCTTGTCGGGGGCGCTTTTGTTTTTCTGGTATACGATGCGTCCTATGAGACGCATCACCATCCCTGCCCTCCTCTCCGCCCTCGCCCTCACCGGATGCGGCGACAAGACCGTTGACTTCGACGGCGACGGCTTCCCCGAAGCCGTCGACTGCGACGACAACGACGTGGGTGTCTACCCCGGAAGCGAGGAGGTCTGCGACGAGGTCGACAACGACTGCGACGGTGAGACTGACGAAGACGCCACCGACGGCACGGCGTGGTTCTACGACGGCGACGGCGACGGCTATGGATCCGCCACCTACCCCACCACCTCCACCTGCGACTTCACGGCTCCGTCCGGCTACGTCGACAACAACGACGACTGCAACGACGGCAGCGCGGCCTCCCTGCCCGGCGGGATCGAGGTCTGCGATGGCGAGGACAACAACTGCAACGACAGCGTCGACGACTTCGCTCTCGACACGTCCCTGTGGTACTTCGACGGCGACGGCGACGGCTACGGCGACCCGGCCACCTCTCAGCAGCTCTGCGATCCCCCCTCGGGCTGGGTGGACAACGGCACGGACTGCGACGACTCCGACGCCAGCCTCAACCCCGGTCAGGAGTGGTACATCGACGCCGACCAGGACGGCTTCGGCAACCCGGACTACCGGCTGGCGGCCTGCGGAGAGCAGATCGGATTCGCCGCGAACAACACCGACTGCGACGACGGCGACGCGGTCATCAACCCGGGCGTTGATGAGGTGTGCGACGGGGTCGACAACAACTGCGACGAGGAGATCGACGAGGAGACCGCCACCGACGCCACGAGCTGGTACGACGACAGCGACGAGGACGGCTACGGCGAAGACGCCACGCTGCTCATCCGCTGCGATCAGCCGGAGTCCACCGTCGACCTCGGCGGAGACTGCGACGACGGGGACGATGAGATCAACCCCGGCGTTCCCGACTGGTGCGGCGACGGGGTCGACGGCAACTGCGACGGCGATGTGGACACACGCTGCGCGATCTCCGCTGCGGATGCGGACATTCGGGTCAAGGGTGAGAATTTATACGACTACCTGGGTACGTCCCTGTCCGCCGGCGGCGACTTCAACGGCGACGGAGCCGTAGATGTCCTCATCGGTGCGGACTACAACGACGACAACGGCACCTCCTCAGGCAAAGCCTACCTCCTGCTCGGTCCCATTGATGCCGGAGAGTACGACGCTGGCGACGCCCAGATGACCATCACAGGCTCCGCGACGTCGGACTACCTCGGCTACCGACTCGCGCTGGGCGGAGATGTCGACAGCGACGGCTACGATGAGCTGCTGGTGAACGCCTACAGCGCCGATCTCGACACCTCGACCACCAACACCGGCAGCGTCTACGTCTTCTACGGCCCGACCACCGGTGACTTCGAGGCCGACGAGGCCGACAGCACGATCATGGGCGTCTCTGCAAACGACTACACCGGGAAGCACCAGCTCGGCGCCCTCGCGGACTTCAACGGCGACGGCGAAGATGACGTGCATGTCGGCTCGGCGAATTACGACTCCAGCTACACCTACGCAGGCATCCTCGCGGTGTTCTATGGCCCGGTCTCCGGCGATTTAGACCTCGACGATTCCGACATCCAGATCACCGGCTCTGCCGCCAGTCGCTACGTCGGCTACGCCAGCGCGTTCACCGACTTCGACGGCGACGGCAACCTCGACGTCCTCTTCAGCGAGCCCAACGCCAACACTGTCTATGGACTCCTCGGTCCGATCTCCGGCTCGCTGACCGCCTCGGATGCCGCCCTGAGCATCGCCAGCACCGACTCGGACTTCACCGGCGGCCAGCTCAAGAGCGGCGACTTCGACAACGACGGCTACGCAGACATCCTCGTCGGCGCCTACCTCGACGACTCCTACCTGGAGAACGCCGGTCAGGTCAGCGTGCTCTATGGTCCGGTCTCGGGCTCCATGACGATGTCCTCCGCCACCTTCAGCGTCCATGGTCAGGAAACAAACAACTACCTCGGCCGGCCAATCTACGACATCACCGTCGGCGACCTCGACGGTGACGGAAGCGACGACCTCTTCATCGGCGAGCCGGGCAGCGACCTCTACGCGGAGAATGCTGGCATCGGCTACCTGTTCTATGGTCCGGTCTCTGGAACCGGCCAGCCAGCCCTCACAGGTGCCGACCGGCTCATCATCGGGGAGACCTCCTCCGACACCCTCGGCTGGGGCTCGAACTTCGCCGACATCGACAACGACGGCACCACAGACCTGCTGTTTACCGCGCGGGCCGCCGACAGCTACTACGGGGTCGGCTACGCCATCTTCGGTGAGAACCTTTAGGCCCTGACCGCCCAAAACCCGACCACGCCGGGTGACCGCCTGGCACTGGATGCGCACGTCATCGCTCGCTCAGGGTGAGAGGCATGAAGCCACGCTCATCGACACCACCACCGCCAGGGCCACCAAGATGGCCACAGCAACCACCAAGGGTAGACGGCGGCGGGGCTGGAGGGCGACGGGGATGGGCTGACGGGTGGCTGGAGAGGGACGGGCGACCGCTGGTGAGGAGAGCACGACGTTCTCCGTCCGCTCTGGCTCCCCGAGCAGATCTTCTGGCACAGACACTGGAGAGGCCAGCGGGGCAGAGAGATCGATGATGTCGTCGGTGAGGGTGTCGGGCTCGTCGAGGAGCATCGGCGGTGGCGGCTTTGCATTGGCGGCGACCTTCGGCTCTGGCTCCCTCCGCTCCTCGGTCCGCTCATCGCTCGCAACCCCGAGACGAGCGGCGTGGGCGATCTCCTGCTCAATCACGGGCAGCAGGGCCACCGCAGTTCGCTCCGTGTCGAGGTCTTCGAGGATGATCAGCGGGTGGGTGTGCGTCTTGAACTGCGGACGGGCCAGAAAGCGGATGATCATGCCCTCGCGGACTGTGGGCAGGGTCACGCTGGTGGTCAGCGACGACCAGGGCAGGACCGAGGCATACAGCGCCGCTCCGATCGCCGCGATGCCCTGAATGACCTCCGCCCAGGTCTCTGAGGTGCTCGTCACATCGAGGATGTCCGGCCACAGCCCGCCTTTCTCCAGGATCAGCTCCCGGGAGGGCGGGAGGATATGCACGAAGTCGAACGGCTCGATCCGACGCAGGTAGCGGTCGAGGACCAGGAAGGCCTCCAGCCGACTTTCGGTCTTCTGATAGGCCCTGAAGTAATGATCGATCGGACGATCCGGGTGCCGCTTTCCACGGGTCACCCGGCGGAGAAAGGTCCAGATGGTGTTGTGGAGGATGGTGTGATCCAGCCCGCGATCGTAGCAGGCCAGGGCGTGGACGAAGGGGTGCTGCTGTCCCGCTTCATCGGTCAGGCGAAAGTGCAGGAGGATGGCCAGTCCGCCCCGCCCGGCACGCAGGCCGGTCTCGCCGAGGGAGAGGTTGACCACGCTGAGGGAGAAGTCCTCGCCAGTGGGTGATGCCATGCCCCGGATCGCGGCACGCATCCGAGAGAGGTGGTCGGTGTCGAGCGGGGCGATCTCCGGGAGGATGATCCAGCCCTCGACTCCACCCTGCTGGGGGCCATGCAGGTAGTGATACCAGCTGCTCTCCGGTGCGGGTCGATATCGAAGAACACTCACCAGTGGATGCTACCTTGCTCGTCGAAATCATGGACGAGCCTCAGGCCCTGAGCGAATGGCATGCTCGTGACATGCCGCATGGCAACATCGGTCAGTCGATGACGACCATTTCCGCTTGAAGCCACTCAACGAGGGCCTGGACCCGGGGCGGCTGGAGTCCGCCCGGCGCGGTGACCAGCCAGTAGGAGAACGGAGATCGGAACCGGGGGCCGAACGGACAGGTCAGCCGCCCCTCTGCGAGGTCGCGATCGACCAAGCTGCTCCGACCAAGCGCAACACCCTGACCGGCGATGGCAGCTTCGATCGCCATGGAGGCGTGGCTGAACCGGGCGGACGACACCCCGGAGAGATCCACGCCGGCCAGCACCGCCCACCGCTGCCACCCGGGCCGGTCGGGGTGCTCGGGGAACATCTGATCGTGCAGCAGCCGGTGACGGGGGAGATCGGCGAGGGCTGTGAGGCCGACGAGCCGGGGGCTGCACACCGGGAAGACCATGTCGGTGATCAGCGGGGTGACCGCGAGACCAGGGTAGGCCCCTTCGCCGTAGCGAATGCAGAGGTCGACAGCCTCGCGGCGGGGATCGACCAGCCGATCGGTGGCCGCGATGCGCACGTCCAGCTCCGGGTGTGCGGTGCGGAAGTCATCCAGCCGGGGAACCAGCCAGCGCATCGCGAAGCTGGGAGAGGCGCTGACGGTGACCCAGCCGCGGGTCTGGAGCCGGCGGTTGCGCATCACGGCCTGCTCGATGATCGCCAGGGCTTCTCCTACGGAGCGGCTCAGGAGCTGACCCTCTTCAGTGAGCAGGACCTGTCGGGGCAGCCGGGTGAACAGCGGGTAGCCCAGCTGCGACTCCAGGGCGCGGATCTGGTGGCTGACCGCACCCTGGGTGACGTGCAGCTCGACGGCAGCCCGGGTGAAGCTGAGGTGCCGGGCGGCGGCCTCGAAGAAGCGCAGCGCGGAGAGGGAGGGCAGATCAGCCACCGCAGTACCCCATCATGAGTCGAACACCCCAGTCCGGAGCCGCCTCAGACAGCCCGACCAGCGCGGTCGCGGACAGCCGGGCGGGACAGGCGGTGGCCACGGAGAGGCTCGCGGAGAGGCGGGCGGGGTTGTGGTCGGTGGGCAGACCACCTCCGACGAGGAGCTGCGCGGCGCCCCAGCCCGTCGCCAGTGCACCGGAGAGGGCGAACTCAGGGATGGCATCGCTGCTGGTGAACCGGTGGGGATCCCCGGCGAAGGTCACCCCACCTGCCGCTTCCAGTCGGGCGGACTCCCCCGCTCCGAGCCGACCCATGAGGCTGATGTCGGCCTCGTCGGTGCCCAGCTGACGCTCGTCGTCGGCGTTGGGCTGCTTGACGGACGACGCGACACCGAGGTCCACCGGGCCACGCCACAGCCAGAGGTCGGTGGACATGGTGATGTCTCCCGGGCCGCGCTGGGTTGAGCCGTCGGGGTAGCGATCGAGCCGGTAGCCGTCCACCGCCAGCCCGATCCGTGCCCGCTCACCGGGCGCCCACAGCAGGCTGGCCTCGCCCTGGAGCCGGTCGCGCTCGTCAGACCAGAACGGCGGGGTCTGACCAGGCATCCACGAGGCGCCTGCGGAGACCGACAGCGGGGCCGGCTCCAGTCCGCCGAGCAGTGAAAGCCAGCCTGGGAGCATGGCGGCAGCCTATCCTGCTGCCTACAGCTCGGTGCAGCCAAAGCCCGTGTAGTACGACGGATCATCGCCCCAGGTCCAGCAGCTGGAGCCCTCTTCGAGGTAGTAGGTGACCGTACCGTCGAAGGAAGAGCCCCCAAAGACCGTCTCTACGCCCTCATCCAGTGCGCTGAAGTCACCGCCATAGATCAAGGTGACGCCGTCGGCACTGGCGGGGTGGCAGTAGAAGTAGGTGCCGGTGAGGTCGCCGTAAAAACAGTCCTCGCCATACCAGTTACTGGCCGGGGCACCGGTCTCCGCCATGCCGAAGAAGTAGTTGCCGGCACCATTCGTGATGTTCAGCTCCACTGTTCCAGAATTCCAGACGACGTTGGCCTGCAGGTCGGTGTCGGCATCGGTATCGGCGTCCGTGTCGGCGTCCGTGTCCGCATCCGTGTCCGCATCCGTGTCAGCGTCCGCTTCAGTGGTGTCGTCGCCGGTGTCCTTGCCGTCGTCACATCCAGTCATGGCAAAGAGAAAGAGCATTGTACGCATGTTGGCTTCCTGTTTATAGGTTTAGTTTCAGTATATTAGATCAAATTCAGCTTGTCCGTCACTGTTCATCTCAATCACAGCAGGCGGACTCGCGGATTACACTCACCCCGTGCCCGACCTCCCCCCCGGACAGACCCTCACCCGACGCTTCCCGATCGTCGGCGAGCGCGCTCCGTCGGCGAATCTTCACCTCGATGACTGGCGGCTGGAGGTCGACGGACTGGTCACCACCCCGGTGTCGCTGACGCTGCCCCAGGTCCACGCCCTGCCGCAGCACACCCGCACCGTCGACATCCACTGCGTGACCGGCTGGAGTCGCCCCGGCACCCGGCTCACCGGCACCCCGCTCTCGGTGCTGCTCGCACACGTCGGGGTGGAACCCCAGGCCCGCTTCGTCTCGTTTACGGCCTACTCCGACCGTGGTCACGACACCTCCCTGCCCCTGGAGGTCGCGCGGTCAGACACCTGGCTCGTGCACACCATCGACGGCGCTCCCCTCACGCCAGCCCACGGCTTCCCGCTGCGCACAATCACCCCGTCGCGGTACTTCTACAAGTCGCTGAAGTGGCTGCACCGGATCACCCTGCTGTCGGCGGATAGGCTGGGGTACTGGGAGCGGGAGAGCGCCTACCACAACAACGCCGACCCCTCCCCCGGCGATGAGCGCTACACCACCGGATCCCTCACCCCCGCCCGGCTCCGGGCCTTCCTTGAGGCGACCGACTACACCGCCTGGCGCACGCCACGACGGCTCATCCTCTCTGCTGACCTCCGCCGCTGGCACCCGACCACCCACGACATCGGCGCGATCAACCTCAAGGATTGCGATCTGCGCGGGGTGGACCTCGCCGGGGCCAACCTCACAGGCTGCAACCTCACCCGCTGCGACCTCTCCGGGGCCAACCTCTCTGGGGCCAACCTGGAGGGGGCGGACCTGGAGGGGGCGGACTTCTCCGGGGCGGACCTGACCGACGCAAACCTCTCGCACACCTTCCTCTCTGCCGCCCGGTTCTTCACCCCCAACGGGGCCGCCGCAGCGGTGACCGGGCTGCGGCTGGAGGGAGCGGATGGGCTGCTGGAGGCACAGGAGCGCTTCCTGACTGGAACCGACGGACCGCGCTGACGTCACACCCCCCATGCTCTTACTGACCCTGCTGTCTTGCGCCGCCGACGCCACCACGCCTCAAGTCGTCCCACCTCAGACCACGCCCACCCCGACAGCGCCGGAGGTCACCGCACCCACCGGCCCGCTGACCATCCTCGACGCCTTTCCGCCGCCAGCCGGCACCACCCGGGTCGCACCGCCAGACGCCTGGGGGGCCTGGATTCAGACGATGGTCCTCCGGGACATCTCCGAGCCGCTGCGCGCCTACGACGGACGGCTGCTCCATGGCCACGATGCCTGGGTCATCGACCTGCCGATGGTGTCTGGTGACCTCCAGCAGTGCGCCGATGCCCTGCTGCGGGTCCGGGGGGAGTGGCA
>JBLHNG010000057.1:0-19490 GCA_047621685.1 Myxococcota bacterium
GGGGTTGAGCTTGTCGAGTGACCGTCGAACCATGTCCTTTGTCTCGTCGACCTCCGGCTTTCGATCCGGAGGGGGCGGCGGCTGAGACATGGTGCGATCGACGGCGTCGGCTGCGACGAGCCGCTCCTCCATCCGCCGGGTGCGCTGATACGACCGGTAGACATCGATTGATCGGTTTATGGCGATGCGTCGGATCCAGAAGAATATGCTCCGTTGTTGTGGTTTAAACTGCTCGATCCGTTCGAGAACCAGCCGAAATGTGTCCTTGAGGACGTCCTCTGCCAGCTCTCGTACCGGGAGCCTGGGGAGGATGACCTGACGGTAGATCCGGTTGCCGTACCAGCGGTACAGGGTCCCAGCCGCCTCGCGGTCGCCCCCCTTGAGCCTCTCGATGACTTCCTGCTCCTCCATCAGAGGGACAGTGTCCGTGCTCGGGACGTTCAACAGGGTGCCTCCTTGCTCACCCGACCAGACAACGGCGCGGGGTGTGCATCCCTTACAGATTAATCGATCGAGTGAGTCAACATGGTGCCACGTCCGAGGATCCACGCCGGATCAACGTGCCTCTTGAGCGCGTGAAATTCCGCCAGGGTCTGCGCGCCGACCATCTCCGCCAGCAGCTCGCGCTTGATCTTGCCGATGCCATGCTCTGCGGAGACCGTGCCCCCAAGCGCCACCGCAGACAGCGCAAGCTCCCGGTAGATCGCCCTCGCCTCGACCAGCTCAGCGGCGGTGGTCGGCAGCATGTTGAGGTGCAGGTGGGCGTCGCCGATGTGGCCAAACAGCACATGGCGCAGCGGCACGGCGTGGTAGCGCGCCACCATTGCCGCGAGGTGGGCGTGGGGCACGGCGAAGTCGGTGCCGACCTTGGGCATGCCGTTGGCGACGACCTGCTCGTTGATGCCTGCCGGGATCGCATGGCGGACGGCGTGGAGTCGGGCGCGACCGCGCTCATCCTCCGCGACGATGGTGTCCTCGGCCAGGGCGTCACACTCGACGAGGGCGTCCCACCAGGCCTCCAGGGGCGGCTCTCCGTCGTGCTCGATCTCGATGAACAGTGCCATGCGGGCAGCCTCAGGGATGTCGGGCACCCGGTCGCGGACCATGGCAAGGCTGTTGTGGTCGAAGAACTCGATCGCCCGGGGGCTCAGCGCGGTCCGGGCGCGCTCGACCATCGCGAGGGTGGTGGGCAGGTCAGTGAAGAAGGCAATGAGGGAGAGCACCTCGACCGGCGCGGGCACGGTGCGGGTCCAGGCCCGGGTGATCACCCCCAGCGTGCCCTCCTGACCGATCATCAGATCGAGCAGGTTGTCCGCCGGGAAGTATCCAGCCGCCGTCTTCACCGCGGGCTCGCTCCAGGTCAGCCTCGGCCAGTCGTCGGGGACGGGGGTGGACCGGTCGACGCGGGGGAGGATGGTGCCGTCGGGCAGGACAACCTCGATGGCCTCGATCCAGGGCCGGGTCGGACCGTAGCGGTAGGAGCGCGCCCCGCTGGCGTTGCAGGCGATGGCCGCGCCGACGGTGCACTCGTGGCGAGAGGTCGGATCGGGCGGGAACATGCGCCCCTGCTCAGCGACGAAGCGCTGGTAGGCCCCGAGCAGCACCCCACCGCCGACCTCTTCGATGCCGTGGATCGTGTCGAAGTGCTCGGTAGAGAGCAGCCAGCCGCCGTGGGGGACCGGGGCGCCAGTGGTGGAGGTGCGCCGAGCGGTGACGGTGACGGGGGTGGCGGTGGCCTGGCAGTGCGCGAGCACCTCAGCGACCGCCTCCACGCTGCGGGGACGGACGAGGACCTCGGCGTGGCCCCGGGTGTTGGAGGCGTCGGTGAGGTAGCCGTCGATGATGGCCGGGTCGGTGATGCGTTCCCACTGCGTCATGGCTGTGGGGCTATCTCGGTGGCGGGGCAGTGTCGGTGACCGTGCTGAACGCCGGGCGGGTGGATTACCGATGAAACGGTGAGCGGACGTCTTGGGGCAGTCCGGTGCTCTCGGGCAGTGCCGGGCCGACGGGGAACGGGGTGAGCGGCATGGGGGCGTCGGTCTGCTAGGCGGTCTGCAGGGTGCGGTGGCCCCACCGCAGGCTTGCGGCGCTCCTGTTTCCATTCAATGTGGGCCAATCACCACCAGCACGTCTCCGGCAATCACCACCTCAGTGGCCGCCGGGTTGACGAGGATGTCCCGCCCGCTGCCCCCGTCCCGCTCCAGCGCCACCAGGATCATGTCGCGCTTGACCTTCAGCTCGGTGTGCAGCTGCCCCACGGTCAGTCCGATCTGCGACTTCTTAACATTAATCTTGTGGAACGCATTGCCCTCCGAGGTGGAGAGGATGTCCTTGAGCACCGCCGCCAGCCCCCACGTCCGCCCCATAGAGCCGATGATGACCCCGGCGTACCAGTCCCGAACCACAATCTCCTCGACCCCCGCCATGCGCAGCAGGTCGGCGTGCTCCCAGCTCGTCAGCTCCGCGCAGCAGAAGACGTCGGGCTTGAGGCGCTCGATGGTCAGAGCGGCAAGCACGGTGCGGGCGTCGCGGTCCTGGTCGGAGCGCGGGGTGAGGGTGTCGGTGAGCAGGATTGCCATGCCGGCGCGCCGGATGTTGACCTTCTCCAGCACCTCCACCCGGGTGTAGTCCCCGCAGATGTGGAGGATCTGTCCCGGACGGACTCCTGGCATCTCAAGGCCATCGGGGCGGTCCTCGTGCTCGGTGATGACCACCAGGCGACGAGGCTTCTCCCGACCGGCGAACAGCTCCTGGAGCATCGTCGGCCCGGCAAGGTTCCATCCACAGACCACCACGTGGTCCCGCAGTCCGTCGAGCTGATCCATGTCCGAGACCTCCATTCTCCGGGCAAACGCAGTGGCCATTGAGGCCGACACCGCGCCGACAAACATGCCGAACAGGGTCATCCCGCCGATCATGAGCACCAGGGTTATCGCGCGGCCTTCCTCCGTCAGCGGCATTCCGCCGATGGGCTCACCGCCGACGAAGGTGTACACCGCGAACCACAGCCCGCCGAGGGTGCCGTCGTAGTTGAGGCGCACGCTGTTGGTGTGGGCGTCGATGAGCATCGATGCCCCGAGCACGAACAGCATGCTGAGGGTCGCGACGATGGCGAGATCCCCTGCACTTCGACGGACCATCGCCCCGACCCTCAGCAGCCGCAGCAGCCGCAGCGGACGCACCCACGCCAGCGGAATGATCGCGATGAGGTCGAGGTAGTAGGTCTGGAAGAACCGCCGCTTTGACGGCGCGATCCAGTACCGGATCAGCAGCTCCAGGGCGAACACGATGTGGAGGACGTCGCCGATGTCTTGCATCAGGATCTGCACCGACGGAGCGGTGAAGGCGTGCTCCCCGATGAGCGCGACGACCCACAGCAGGATCAGCAGCACCACCACGCCCTCGACCACCGGGTGCTCCATCAGCCGCTCAACCCAGCGCCGAAGCCGGATGATGGGCTTTGGCCGGTTGTAGAACGAGTAGGTCTCGGGGATGTCGCTCTCCTGGGAGCACTGAAACGAGATGGCCAGGGTGTTTATGGCATCGAGAGTGCTTACGCACGACGAGGCTATACTGCCTGTCTGGAGGTGAGCGTGGCCGAGAGCCGGAACAGCAACTTCAAGGTCGGCGTCTTTGTCTCCGTGCTGACCGTCGGGATCGGGCTCACGACCTTCCTCGTCGGGGGCTCCGCGAGCATGTTCGATGATCGCTACACCCTCAACGCCTCCTGGTCTGACATCGCCGGGCTCAAGGAGGGCGCGGTGGTGCGTCTGGCGGGCTGGGACGTCGGCGAGGTCAACTCGATCACCTTCTCCGATGACCCGGCCAACCTTGAGATCCACGTTGAGATGAGCATCCTCAACGAGTACCAGAACCGGGTCCGGCAGTGCCCCTCCTTCGAGGAGGTTCCCCTGCCCGCCCGAGAGAGCGGCGAGGAGATCAACACCGACGACCTCCGCCCACCCGGCTCCCATGCCCGCATCGAGACCATGGGCGTGCTCGGCGACAAGTACGTCGCCCTGACGATGGGCCCCACCCACGACCCCAACCGCAAGTCGTCGGCCAGCCCTCAAGGCCCGATCTGCCCAGAGATTGCCGACGGAGCGATCATCCGGACCGAGGAGGCCCTCGACATCCTGGAGTACACCTCCCGGGTCACCGAGATCCTGAATTCAACCTCCAGCATCGGCCAAAAGGTCGACCTGCTGCTGGGCGACGACCAGGCGCTGTCCCAGGCCAGCCTTGCGGAGAGCTTCACCCACCTCAAGAACATCCTCGAAGCCGCCAAGGATGGCAACGGGCTGCTCAACGCCCTCATCTACGACGA
Organism: Myxococcota bacterium; assembly: GCA_047621685.1. Lineage (GTDB taxonomy): Bacteria > Myxococcota_A > UBA796 > UBA796 > UBA796 > JAQXDW01. The sequence continues at coordinate 4,328 of JBLHNG010000057.1, forward strand.
GCAGATGCCGAAGCGGGTCGACAACATCCTCGCCAACCTGGAGTCCACCAGTGCTGGGCTCGCAGACGTCACCCGGGAGATCAAGACCGGAGATGGCATCGCCACAGAGCTGATCTACGGCGAGAACGGCGAGGAGCTGGCGGAGGAGCTGCGTGAGCTGGCGGTGGCGATGTCGTCGCTGACCGAGGACATCCGCAACGAGGAGTCCCTCATCCACACCCTCATCTACGACCCGGAGAAGGCTGCGATCATCGACGACCTCGCCGCCACCGCCGCCTCCCTGCGCACCACCAGCGAGATGCTGGAGTCCGGCGAGGGCACCCTGGGGCTGATGGCCCGGGATCCGGCGCTGTATGAGGAGCTTCGGGCGCTGGTCGGCGGTGCGCAGCGCAACAAGCTGCTGCGGGCCTACATCCGGCAGACCGTGGCGAAGAGTGAAGAGGAACAGGCCGGGGCATTCTCGCCGGACATCGAAGAGTGATTACTGTCCGCGAGCTGCTCTGGCCCCGGCTGCGGGGAATGACGAACCAGTTCACCCGCAGCGGACGGGCGGAGAAGATCACCGCCAGCCTCTTCCTGGTGTTCGGGCTGCTGTTCTGGCTTGGCATCTCTGCGATGTTCGCCTGGTTCATCCATGAGTTCTACGCCATCGAGATCGTCGGTCCCATCGTGCTTCGCAAGCTGATGGACCTGCTGCTCATGTCGCTGTTTGCGCTGCTGTGCTTCTCCAACATCGTCACCGCGCTCTCCACGTTCTACCTCTCCGATGACCTGGAGCTGCTGCTGAGCCTGCCGATCTCCCGGGTGACCCTGTTCGTCTCCCGACTCATCGAGACCATGGCCCAGTCCAGCTGGATGGCCCTGGCGTTCGGGCTCCCGGTGCTCACCGCCTATGGGCTGACGTATGGCGCAGGGCCGCTGTACTACGCCCTCGTCCTGCTCGTCCTGCCGACCTTCCTGCTCATCCCGGCCACGCTGGGGGTCTCGGTCGCCACCCTGCTGGTCACCATCTTCCCCGCCCGCCGCATTCGAGAGGCCCTCGCAGGGGTGGGGGTGCTGTGCCTGGTGGCCATCTTCATCACCCTGCGCATGCTGCGGCCGGAGCGACTGGCGGACACGGAGAGCTTCGAGAGCGTCGCGGCCTATGTCGCTGAGCTTCAGACTCCAGTGCCCCTGCTCACCCCGCCGCGCTGGGCCGCAGACGTCCTGATGGCCGCCCTGCTCGACCGTCCGCTGCCCCTCGTTGACCTCGCGATGCTGGTCACCGGCGCGATCGGCCTGTTCGGGGTGTCGCGGTGGCTGACCGCCTGGCTGCACGACACCGGTCGCTCCCGCGCACAGGAGGCCCGCGGTGCCCGACTGGCGAAGGCCGGCTGGCTGGACGCCATCCTCGCGCTGTGGACCCGCCCGCTCTCCCCCGAGGCCCGGGCCATCGTCACCAAGGACGTCAAGACCTTCTTCCGCGACCCCGCCCAGTGGACCCAGGTCTTCCTGGTTGCCTCCATCGTCGCCATCGCGATCGTCTCGGTCGCCTCGCTGCCGCTGGACGTCTTCCGGGGGCCGTGGATGGCTGCCTGGGTCAACGCACTCGCCTTCCTCATGCTCGCCCTCGTCGGCCTCGTGATGGCCGCCCTCGCCGCCCGGTTCCAGTTCTCAGCGGTCTCCGCAGAGGGGCGTGGGTTCTGGGTGGTCCGCACCAGCCCCCTGACCGCCCGGCAGTTCCTGTGGGCGAAGGCATGGCCCGGTCTGCCGCCGATGATCCTGGTCGGCGAGACCCTCGCGCTCTCCAGCACCCGGCTGCTCGGGGCCAGCCCCTTTCTCACCGGGGTGGCGATGGTGACCGCGCTGCTGATGGCGCTGGGGATCTCCGGCATCGCGATCGGGATGGGTGCGATCTGGCCGAACTTCAAGGCTGACAACGCCGCCCGGGTGGCCTCGGGACCAGCGGGCCTGCTGTTCATGGCCGTCTCCGTGAGCCTCGTGATGCTGGTCCTCGCCCTGGAGGCCGCCCCGGTCTACTTCGTGCTCTCGGCGGTCTACCAGGAGGTCCCCATGACCCCGACCCGCACTGCGATCACCGCCGGCTGCCTGCTGGCAACCACCATCGTCTGCCTCATCGCCGCGATCTGGCCGATCCACTACGGCGCCCGGCGGCTGTGGGATCGGGAGCTTCCCAATGGTTAGCCTGATGCTCCTGCTGGCCTGTGGCTCCCCGCTTCGCCACATCCAACCCCCGCCGGTCGGCCCCACAACCACCCTCCCCCCCTACCGGGCACGGGCGCTCTACCTCGCCGGCTCGATCGCGATGGAGCGGGGGGATCCGGAGACCGCAGTGGAGGCGTTCTCCCGGGCGTCGCTGTTAGATCCCGACAGCGACGAAGTCCTCGTCGCCCTCGCCGATGCCCAGGAAGCCGCCGGAGATGCTGACGGTGCCCAGGAGACCCGGGAGCGTACTGAGGAGCGCCAGTCAGACTGAGCGCACCGCGTCCACCACGGTCAGCTGGACGGTGGTGTTGCCCTGCCAGCGGTTGATCCCCGGCTCCGCAGCGAGGTCGACCTGTCCATGGAGTTCGTTGATGTACTGCGCACCCTTCCACCAGATCGCTTCCACGCTGCCGACCCGGAACTTGAGGTGCTTCTGTGCGAACACCCGCAGCCCCGCAGGCCGCACACCGCGCACCCACAGCAGCGGGCGGGGGTTGCCCTTGCCGTGAGGGCCGAGCCGCTGGAGGGCATTGACGGTGCTCCAGCTGATGTCGGAGGCGGAACAGTCGGCGTCGAGCTGGAGTGGAGGCGCTTCGGGGGCAGACGCAGCCTGTCGGGCGAAGGCGTCGAGGCGCTCGGCGAGGGCGGGGATGAGGTCGGGATGGATCGAGAAGCCCGCCGCCGCAGGGTGTCCGCCGAACTTCTCCAGGATGTCCGACGCCGACTCCAGAGCTTGGACAGAGTGAATCGCCGGGGTCGATCGGATGCTGCCCCGGGCGCTGCCCTGAGAGATGCTGATGATCGCCGCGGGGCGATGGAGCCGGTCCCGGATGCGAGAGGCGACGATGCCGACCACGCCCCGGTGCCAGCCCGCGGACTCCTGACCGGCGAGCACCACGAAGTGCGGCAGCTCACCCTCTCGGGCCTCCAGGTCTGCAAGGCAGTGCTCGACCAGCTCCCGCTCAATTTCCTGGCGCTTCTTGTTCAGCCCATCAAGCTCACGGGCGAGCAGGTAGGCCCGATCCCGGCTCCGGGCGGCGAACAGCTCGATGATGGTGTTCGCTCCGGCCAGCCGACCGGCAGCATTGATGCGGGGAGAGACCCGATAGCCGATGTCTGAGGCGTCGATCCAGCCATCGGAGAGGCCGGAGATGTCCAGGAGCGCCTGGAGGCCCGGGGCGTTGGGGCCCAAACGAAGCTGCTCCAGGCCGAGGGTGACGATGGCGCGGTTCTCCAGACCGGAGAGGTCGACCACATCCGCGATGGTGCCGATGGCGGCGACCTTCATCATCGAGCGGAGGATCTTGTCGGTGCGGGGGCTCGGCGGGAGCATCGCCTGGGCGAGCTTGAGGGAGACACCACAGGCCGCCAGCGACTTGTTGGGGTACGGACACCCCTTCTGGGGCGGACACAGCACCGCGTAGGCGTCCTTGGGGACGGACTCTCCAGCAGGAAGGTGGTGGTCGCAGATGACCACGTCTACCCCGGCCTCCGCAGCGGCAGTCACCGCCGCGTGGTCCTTCACCCCGATGTCCGCAGTGACGATCACCGAGACACCATCTTCCGCCGCTTTCTTCGCGGCAACCACCGAGAAGCCGTAGCCCTCCTTGAAGCGATTGGGGATGTGGTAGTCCACCAGATCGCCACAGCCGAGGAGGCGGAACAGGTTCTGGAGGATGAGGCTGGAGGTGGTGCCGTCGACGTCGTAGTCGGTGACAATGCGGACCCGCTGGCGCTCCGCCACTGCACGCTTCAGCCGCTCGACCGCTCGGGCCATGCCCAGCATGGTGTGGGGATCGTGGAGGTGGGCGGCGTCGGGGCGCAGCCAGTCTGCGACATCCGCAGAGCCAACCCGCGCAGAGAGGCAGCGGGCGACGAGCGGGTGGAGGCTGTGGATGTGGAACCGCCGAGCCTGATCGGCGGGGGCGAGGGTCCAGCGACGGTTGGTGATGGAGAGCGGAGAGTTCATGACCGAGCGGGCTGGAGGGATGACTCTGTTATCGCATTAAGCACCGACCCCACCCACCGATCCGATGATTCTCTTTCCTGATCATGGATTCAGTGCTGCCTGATCATCATTTCAGTGTCTGGTCAGTCTGAGATCATCTTCTTCTGGATGGTGCCCATCAGCGCGCTGAGGCGCTCCAGGTCGGTCGCCGCCTGCTGGAGCATCCCGGCCAGCTCGGCCCGCTCAACCTGACCGAGCAGGGAGTGATCGATCTTCTCCGCGCCCACCAGCTCGACCGCTTCGTTGAGCTGCCTGAGGCCCTTGACGAAGGCTGGTGTGCGTGGACGACCGGCGCTCCGACGACGGGATCGGGGCGTGGACTCTCGGACCACTGCCTCCAGCTTGCGCTTGCTCCAGCCTTTGTCCGCAGCCATCTGCGCCATCTGGATGCGGATCTCCGGTTGGTGAATGTGCATCAGCAGCCGGTGGTGGGACAGCGGCAGGACATCGGCGATCTCAGCCGGCAGCAGCTCGAGGTGGTCGATGAGCCGAATGGAATACCAGAGGAAGGAGTTGGAGGTCGGCAGGTCTGGAGAGGACAGCAGCGCCCGGTAGGTCGCGTGGAAGCGACGGGTGCGCTCAAACGCTTCGGGAGAGCTGTCGAAGAAGGTGCCCAGCAGCAGCTCACCGATCTGGCGAGAGGCCTCCAGACCGCCCTGGCCATACAGCACCCGGATCGCCATCACACATCGCACGAGCAGCGTCTCATCCACCTCGCGCTCTCCGGGGAGGGCATCACCCGCTGGTAATTTTCGAGACGCATTCTTGTCTGCATTCTTGTCTGCAATTTTGATCCGCATCGCCCTTACCCTGCGTTGAAAGCCGAACTTTTCCTGGGCAAATTCGTAGCACGCCCTCTGAATCCGCAAAGAAACGATGGTGTGACTTGGCTGACCCAGCCGGGATCACCGCCCCTCCGCTTCGGCCTCACAGACCGCCGCTCGATCGGGATCGACCCCAGCGAGCATCTCGCCACACAGCCGCCATGCCGCGATCCTCCGGTCGCTGTTTCCACCGGAGAACACCCGCGCCTCGAAGTTGAGGATGGGCAGGACGAGGCGGTTGTAGGCGGACCGTCCCGGAGCGACCAGCCCGGCGAGGGTGAGCAGGGCGTCGGCATGGGTGGCGCTCTGGGCGACCGGAAGCTCTGCCTTGCCGACGTCGTACTCCGCGCAGATCGACTCCAGCAGCGACACTGCGGCCACTCTCTCCCCGCCCGCAGCGAGCACCTGTGCTGCCAGGACCGACTCCATCGGCTCGCTGTGGACCAGCAGGGCATCGTGGCTGCCACGGAGCTGTCGGGCTGCGTCGACCTCCGCCTGTGCCGCGACAAGGTCCCCCGCCACCAGCGCCGCCTCGCCCTGGTGGAGGTGGTGGAGGAAGAGGTTGCTCACCAGGTTGGGATCCCGGGTGCCCTCCAGGTGCGCCGCCAGCTCCGAGCCGACCGTGGCCATCAGCTCCACGTCGTCCCGTTGACGGGCCAGCCCGGACAGCCCGACCATCACCTCCGAGACGATCCCATCTCGGATGTCCCGCTCGGTGGCGATCTCATAGAACCCCGCCGCAGTAACCAGCTCCGGACTGGCCCGGACCGAGCCGCGCTCCCGGTGGTAGTCCGACCGGATGAAGAAGCCCGGCCCGACCCCGATGCGTCCCACCTCCACCATGCCGTCCCGAACCGTGGTCTGCCGAAACGCGGTGGGCTCGATGTACAGCGGCTCCCCCTGCGGACCGGCGTAGTAGAGGTAGGTGTGCAGCGGGGAGCTGATCTCTCGCAGGTCGAGATCCAGCCGGTAGCCGACGTGCAGGAAGACGTGGGAGATGAGGTCGCAGTCGAGGTGGTAGAGCACGGTGTCGTGCAGGGCCGGGTCCACGCTCCGGCTCAGCAGGGTCTCCTGGGCGTAGATCACCCCCGCCTTCGCCAGCTCCTCGGCGATCCACTCCGGGATCCGCCGCCCCTCCCCCCTCGCCCAGAGCATCGCCTCTGCTGTGGTTGGATCCTCTGCGCCACTCGCCAACAGCATCCGCCAGGCAACCGCCTCGGCGATGCCGTCCACCAGCAGCCCGACCAGCTCGGCATCTACCGGTAGGAAGCGGCGTTCATACGCCAGGTATTCGTCGATGGGCGAGAAGCTGTAGGTGTAGCGGCTGCCGGTCTGTGGGAACAGGTTCACCGACGAGAGGTCCACTCCTGCGCGCACCGCATCGGAGAACCGCCTCGGCGAAACCCGATAATCCTCCACTGCCGCCTGCCCAACGACGAGCACGATGCCGACCCCCGCGCCAACCAGGAGCACACCGAGCGCGGTCCAGACGCGGCTCAGCGCCAGATCGCCTTCACTGGGCCAGCGTCCCCTGCCCGGTCAGGACAACTGTGGCGCTGGGGGTGTCGGGATCGTTGGAGACGATGACGATGTTGTCGGTGATCACACCGAGGGCCTGAGGCAGGAACTCCACCATCACCAGCCCGTCGGCATTCTGAGGCGCGATGTTCACCCCGGTCGGATCCACCGCGAGGCTGAAGCTGGCCCCGCCGCCGGTGAAGCTGACCGACTTGATGAGCAGGTCCGCCGATCCGTCGTTGGCAATCTCGATGGGCAGGGTGACGCTGTCCCCCTCAACAACCGCGCCGAAGCTGAGGGTGTCAGGGGTGAGTCGGATGTCGGGGGTGCCCTCGACGTCGGCGTACAGCGGCAGCGAGATCTCCGGCGTCTCGGGATCATCGCTGAGGATGATGAGGGTGACGTCTGGATCGGTGAGATCCTGAGGACGGACCACCACCTCAAGCTCCACACCACTGCCAGACGCCAGCTCTCCAGAGAGTCCACCGGACAGCCGCCAGTGGGGGCGCCGGGTGTCGTCGGAGAAGGCAACATCGTAGATCTGGAGCGGACCCTCGCCGAGGTTGGAGATGCCAACGATCTGGCTGCTTTCTTCATGGAGCTTGACCGCGCCAAAGTCGAGCAGGGGGTGTGAGACATTGATCTGTCCCGGCGCCTCGGTCTCGACTTCAGGCTCGCTATCGGCAACACACCCGCTCAGGGCCAGGAACATCCACATCGCTTGTCGACCTCGCTGCCACAATCTACACCGACACCAGCGCAGTGTCGCACCAGTCCTCAGACGGGACTTTATCTCCCCCGACTGGAGCCCTTTCACGCTGAAATTAAGTCAGGTTCTTCCTGATTAACCCAATGATTACGGGTCTCCCCCATCTTCGACACAGAGCACCTGTGTCGGAGGACTCTCTGGAAATGTGACGCTGTGACTTGTGCCAGGGGTGTTAACTGCGGATTCACTGATGGAGCGGCGATGCATCCCCTGATTCCCTATTTTGAGCGCATCGAGATCCCCCTCGGGGGCGTGGCAAGCATCCATGGCTTCGGCATCCTGGTCGCGGTCGGCTTCATCGCCGGATCCTGGCTGGCGACCCGGAAGGCCGTGCGAGATGGGCTGGAGCCAGACATCATCAACCGCTGGGTGACCTGGCTCATCGCCGGTGTGTTCATCGGCGGCCACCTCGGCCATGCCCTGTTCTACGAGCCCGCGGAGCACTTCGCCGACCCGATCAAGTTCCTCTATGTCTGGGAGGGGCTCTCCAGCTTCGGCGGCTTCATCGGCTGCACCGTCCTCAGCCTCATCTTCTTCCAGCGCGAGAACCGCAAGGTCCGCAAGCAGAACACCATCCGCAAGGAGCAGGGCAAGCCGCTGAAGTTCCCGGTGCGGGCGCTGATGTACGGAGATGCCGGGGTCTATGGCTTCACGCTCGGCTGGTTCTTTGGGCGAATGGGCTGCTTCTCCGCCCACGATCACCCTGGCACCGTCACCGAGTTTTGGCTGGGCGTCTACGGGATGTGCCCCGATCAGCCGATCACTGTCGCCTGCCACGACCTCGGTCTGTATGAGGCGATCTGGTCGCTGTGTGTCGGCGTGCTGTTCCTCTTCCTGGACCGCAAGCCCCGGTTCCAGGGCTTCTACGTCGGGCTGATCTGCCTGCTGTACGGGCCGACCCGGCTGGCGATGGACGTCTTTCGCCACCCCGACACCGACTCCCGCTACTTCGGCTTCACCCCCGCACAGTACGGCTCCATACTCATCGCCTTCATCGGGTTGGCGATCCTGGTCAAGCAGCGGAACACCACTCCCGTCCGGGTGTTGACTGGTGGACAGCGTGTGCCGGACGCTGACGGTGGCGAAGAGTAGGAGGAGGCTGTGCTGCTGTGCTCGATCCTCTGTTCAGCGGCGCTTGCGGTCAGTCCGGTCAGCGATTTTGTTAGCGATGCAGTCCTCGCCGACACCCTCAGCCGGTTCAACGCCGTCGCGAGGGCGCCCCTCCCTGAGCTGAGCGCCCACCAGCGCCAGAACCTCCTCGGCGGATCGGTCCTCAAGCTGCTGGTCCCCCAGACCGACGGCACCCTCCGCGTGGTCGGCCTCATCCTCACCGATCAGACCCAGCGCCGCATGTGGCTGTCCACCCAGGACCCCCACTTCTCCAGCAGCGAGGCCATCGAGGCCCCGATCTACCAGGAGGACAACCGCGCGAGCTGGTACGCCATGCTCGACCTCCCCCGACCGGTCAAGGATCGGCACTGGGTCATTCAGATCTGGGACAACGTGGCGCTGGCGAAGTCCTCAGGCGGCGAGTTCTGGGAGCACCCCTGGAGGCTGGATCCCGACGGGGTCGCCACCGCCCGGCCCCTGGTGGAGCGCGGCGAGGTGGCGGGGCTGAGCCTGGAGGCCTTCGACGCCGCCCTCTACACCCCGGTCAACCACGGCGCCATGGTGTTCATCGCCCTGCCCTACGGCTACTCCCTGATGGCCTACGACGTCACCTCGGTTGTCGGCGGCAACATCCCCGATCGCCTGGTCGCAGAGTTCGTCCGGGCCGGCATGGAGCGATCGCTGCGAGAGGTCGAGACCCGGGCACGGGAGGTCGTGCCGGGGCACTATCGGGGAGGCCACGCGCCCGTGCTCGGTGCAAATGGCGAGGCTGTGCCGCTCTTTCCCTGAATGGCACAGCCCCCCTTCCGTCTCATCGCCGCTACCGGGAGGCCCCATGCTCGCAGCCGCTGCCCTGCTCCTCAGCCACTCCGCCGAGGCCAAGAGGGTCAAGGTCCCGATCGACATCGGCATCGGGCCGGCGTTTCACATGATGACCGGACCAGTCGCTGACGATCAGCGGTGGCACTACGGCGTGGTGCTGTCGGTAGAAGCGGTCCTCGACAAGAAGACCCTCAAGCGGCTGCGCAAGAAGATCCCCCGGGAGTACCGCTCGGCGATCAAGCAGATGGATGAGGTCCGTGTTTCGCCCTCCATCCTCATCCCCGACACCATCATCTTCTCCCCGAAGACCGACAACACCTCCGTCTACGGCATCGGCTTCCAGCCCCTCCGGGTGAACGCCCCGCTCATCAAGGATCCGTTCGCCTTCAAGGCCTTCGGCGCGCTGCGAGCCACCTACTTCTACCTGGAGTCCGACAGCTTGCCCGGCTCCAGCGGCGCGGTGGAGATGCACTTCCTCCGACCGGCGGTAGACGTGGGCGTGGAGCTGGAGATCCCGCTGTCGGACCGGGTGCTGATCAGCGGATCCTGGACCTCCCAGGTTCACATCCCACAGCCCGTCGGCGGGGGCGTGGGGGAGCTTGGGGATCTGGAAAGTTCCGTGTGGCATATCGGCCAGGCATCTGGGAAGCTCCACTATCGGTTCCCGTACAAGGTCAACCTGTAGCGGCTCTGTGGCACGCACACTCAACACCCTCACCCCGGCACGAACCTGATCATGCTCGCCTTCCTTCTCCCTGTCGCCCTCGCCGCCACACCCACGATCACCGTGACCGGCAACAACACCATCGTCGGGGAGATTCTCGTTGCCGCTTCACTGGCCGATGCCGAAGCCATCATCGCGGATCCGGTGAAGATGGCCACCATCGACGGGACCACGAACGTCACCCAGGACGGCATGGAAGGGAGCTGCAAGCGGCTGAATTTCGTCATCCCCAATGTTGTCGCCTCGATCTCCTACCGTGCGAAGGCCTGTCCTCAGGGCGCCGGGTGGATCTACACGCTCATCTCCTCAGACGACCTCACCGAGTACCACTCCTCCTGGTCCGCCACTCAGGAGGGGGAGCAGACCCGGATTCGGTATGAGATACGGACAATTCCGAGCATTCCGGTGCCGCAGTTTATTGTGACCCGGCAGTCGAAGACGGCGGTCACCGGGTTTCTGACCCGGCTGGGCGACTATCTGGACTGAGGGGGCTCTGGGGCGAGGATCGGGGCTTTCTCCCCGGCGGAAGTTCGGAAGGCTGACGTGCTCACCGTATTCGCCGTGATGTTCGGTGCTCTCTCACCCATGCGCTGAGGTCCACCATCCTCCGCGCCATGCTTTTCTGGCCACTTCGCACCACTACGCCCTACCCGCTCTGAGCGGCTTCGGGCTGCTTCATGGGCTCGTTCGAGGGGGCTGCACTCCTTGCGCCGAGTGCTCGCAAGCTACGCCACAAACTCCGCCTTCCGTCCTTCCAGCGCCGCAACCTCCAGCCGCCGATTCATCCGCGCCCCCGCAGCCAGAAACGCAGCCTCCGCCCCTGGCACCCCCAACCGCACCGCCTCCACTCCCCCAACCAACCCCCGCACCAGCGGCCCCATCACCAACGCCCGCGGCTGTGCCTCATACCCAAGCGCCCTCGCCTGCTCCGCCCCAAGCAGCACCGTCGACAACCGAAACAGCGCCGACACCAACCGCGGCTCCGAAAAGTCCCGCCCGGTAAACGCCGTCAGCCCCCGAGGCACCGCTGCCCCCACCAATGCCGCCGCCAGCTCCCGGCAGTGCGCATCCGGCGCTCCCTCCATCGACCGCACGATCCGCCACAGCCCCCGAGCGTCCGCCTCAGTGGCACACAGCAGGTCGCTGTCCACCCCCATCGTGTAGCCAACATGCCGCCACAGGTGGAGGTAACCATCCACTTCCGCCGCCGAGAACCGCACCCCCAGCTTGCGCAGCCCGTCGATGGCGTGCCAGGAGAACAGGAGGTTGGTCGCCGCCATGTGCGCCTGGTTGATCGGCGTCCCCCAGGCGTCATCCCAGCGATCGGCCAGCCGCAGCCGCATCACCGCATGCATGATGCGGACCCGTCCGGTGATGCAGAAGCCCTCGCTCCCTGGCACCATCCCGCCGGGTCGGGTGACCGCCATGAGGAACCGGTTGGTCTCAGACAGCCGACGGGCCGCCCGCTCCAGGAGCCGCCCCGACAGCACCAGCGGCTTGACCCCGGCCGGTGAGAGGTAGCCCAGCGGCAGGCAGTACAGCGACAGCACCAGCCCGCCGAGCAGACCGGTCCGCTGGAGCGCCGCACAGCCAATGCGCTGACGCTTCTCGTCCACCCACAGCGGCGGGGTGAGCACGTCGCGATAGTCCGCCAGGACTCCAGGTGCGGGACCGCCATGGAGCATCGCCTCGACCGCTTCATGGCTCACGCTCCCCGCCATCAGCGCGGCAGCCACCGCATCCGCAGGCGGATCCCCCTGCCTGAGGTGAACCATGTAGCGATGCTGGGCGGGGGTGGTCGGGGTGCGAAAGAGCGACGACATGCCTGAGTATACGAAGATACTCCGAAGCCATGATCGCACTGATGATGATGACCGACCCCGCTGCCGGAGCCGACTGGCGCTTCCAGGGCGGTGCAGAGGTCAACGCCAGCCCGTTCGGCATCGCCGACATCGGCTGGCGGAGCGGGCCGTGGTCCGTCCAGCTCCTCACCGACACCCTCGACCTGAGACACAGCCGCGAGCTGACCCGGGGAAAGGTCTGGGGTGCAGCCCGGCTGGAGGTCGGTGCAGCAGGGCTGATCCTCGGCGCATGGACCGACGGCGCACCCGACCCGACCATCGCCATGTCCGCGAGCTACAGCGGCATCGAGGGCGGCTGGCAGCGCTACCTCGATCATGGGCTGTACGCCGGGGTCGAGGGCTTCGGGCGGTACTACTGGTTCGGCGCAATGGAGCAGACCGCCGTGGTCGCGCAGGCCCAGCCCCTCGCGATGGGTCAGGCGGTCCTCGGGCTGTGGCGAGAGGATGTGCAGATCCGTCTCACCGCCGGGGCACACCTCGATCCCCCCGCAGACGCGCCCCTCGCTCCCCACCTCACCCTCCAGGGCCGCCTCCAGCCGACCTGGACCCTCGCACCCCGCCTGGAAGTCCACGCCGGGCTCGCGCAGGGGCAGGGCATCCTCACCACCACCCGGCTCGGCGGACTCAACCCCTACGTCGTGCCCCTCGCCGGAGCGGGCTGGGCGGAGTGGTGGGTGGAGGACTACGCTGCGATCCGCCTCGGCCCCGCGCTGACCGGCGATCGTGGCAGCCTCAGCGCGGTCACCGACGCCGCAGTGTTTGACGGGGAGTCCGCCGTCGGCTTCGGGCTGCTCTCCCGACTGAACATCAAGAACCTCACCCTCGACACCGACCTCGGCTACGCCCCCTGGATCACCCGTCAAGACGGCATCGATCGCTGGAGTGTGCTGGTGCTGCTTGGTCGGGACTGGAGCTGAACCATGCGCGCATTGGTCACCGGCGCCAGCGGCTTCATCGGCCGCATCCTCGTCCGACAGCTCCTCGATCGGGGAGACGATGTGGTCTGCCTCGTGCGATCCACCTCCCGTCGGGACGGCCTGGAGGGTGCCGGCTTCGTGGTCGGCGACATCCAGGATCCCGACTCACTGCACACCGCCATGGCGGGCGTCGACGTCGTCTTCCACCTCGCCAGCCTGCTCAAGATGCCCTGGAAGCCAGCGTTTCAGACCGTAAACGTCCAGGGTACCAGCAACATCGCCGCCGCCGCCGCCGCACAGCCGACCCCACCGACCCTCGTGATCGTCTCCTCCCTCGCCGCCGCTGGCCCCGCCCTCAGTGCGCCACACACCGAGGATGGCCCCTCGGCTCCGATCTCCATCTACGGACGGGTCAAGCTGGCCGCCGAGCAGGCCACCGCGGACTACCCCGGCCGTCGGGTGATCGTGCGTCCGCCGATGGTATTTGGAACCGCCGACACCTCCGCGCTGCCGATGTTCAAGTCCATCCAGCGCGGCTTCCACGCGGTGCCCGGTCGTCCGGCGATGAAGGTGTCGATGATCCACGTCGACGACCTCGCCGCAGGCCTCATCGCCGCAGCCGGCGGCGAGGGGCTGTACTACATCGCCCACCGCACCGCGCCGGCCTGGGACACCCTCGGCGACCTCATCGCCGAGGCCATCGGGGTTGAGCCGCCGCGACGGCTCTACCTGCCCGCTGCGGTCACCTGGGCTGTCTCTGCCCTCAATGAGCTGTCTGGACGCCTCCGGGATCGTCCGGTCCAGCTCAACCTCGACAAGCACCGCGAGGCGAAGTCCGGCGACTGGCTGTGCAGCGCAAGCCGCCTGGAGGGTCTGGGATGGCGGGCGGAGGCCCTCCCGATCCGGCTGGCGCAGGCTGGGGAGTGGTATCGCGCGGAGGGGTGGCTGTAGGAGCTGCGTAGGGTCACAGACGGAGCCGAGCGCCGTAAGTCATGAGTGTAAGCAACGCTCACTAACACTCACCAATGGTGCACCTGCATCCTGGGGAATCTCCATGACTATCCGTACCCTCGCCGCGACCATCGCCCTCCTCTCCCTCACCGGCTGCGACGACCTGACCGGCACCACCAGCACCGATGACTCAACCACTGCCACCGCGGAGTGTGCCTGTGACGCCGCGATCACGAAGCGTCCGGCCAGCGACTTCGTAGGCGGCGAGGTCGGCTACTGGGAGGTCCTGGTGGACTGGCAGGGTGCGGAGTACTGCGGACAGGAGCAGCTCTGCGTGGTCGACGCCCTGCCCGCCGGTCAGTCCTTCTCCAACAACAGCGCCGACTGGGACTGCACCGACAGCGGCGGCGAGGTCACCTGCTGTGCGACCGACTTCGACCCCGCCGCCAGCTTCTCGTCTCACACCCTGGAGCTGGAGGTCGACATCAGCAGCGACGTCTCTGCCGGAAGCGTCGAGAACTGCGCGAAGCTCGACATCATCGATGCAGTGGCCGACAACAACAGCTCGTGTGCGACGGCGGAGGTCTCTGAGGCGCCCCTGACCGTCGACCTCTCGATCACCAAGGGAATTGAGGGCACCCCGGTCGGCGACGACATGGGCCACTTCTACTTCTCCGTCGCCAACAACGGCACCGGCCCCGCCACCAGCGTGGTCATCACCGACACCCTCCCCGAGGGCATGACCTTCGACGACCAGAGCATCGGCGACTGGTACTGCGACGGTGACGACCTCTCCCCCGAAACCGTCACCTGCAAGCTGCTGAGCACCCTCGCCGCAGGTGGCAGCGACACCCTCGTCCTGCCAGTCAACGTCGCGATGCCCAACGAGGAGCAGATCGCCGGCACCAACTGTGCCGAGATCAGCTCCGACGAGGTCGACCTCAACCCCGAGGACAACGCCAGCTGTGTGGACTACGAGATCGAGGTGCCCGCCGAGCTGTGCGGCAACTGCCTCGACGACGACGGCGACGGCGAGATCGACGAGGACTGCGAGTTCGAGCTGGAGGTGCTGTTCTCCGCAGACGATGAGATGGAGCTGTTCGTCGACGGCGCGAGCCAGGGCACCTACCTGGGCTGGAGCACCTCAGACACCGTCACCATGACGCTCACCAGCGGCACCCACCACATCGCCGCCCACGCCTACGACCTCGGCGGCTCGATCACCGGCTTCCGCGCCCAGATCAGCCTCGACAGCAGCGTGCTTGCCCAGACCGGCGATGGCAGCTTCCTCGGCAGCAACACCTTCCCAGGCACCGGCTGGGAGACCTCCACCGTTGGGCTGTCCGCCGGGGCGAACCTGTGCAGCTACTCCTCAGGCTGGAACGTCGGCCCTGCAGACCTTGAGAGCGCCGGCACCGACTGGATCTGGTTCTCCGACACTTCTACCGGCTGC
>JBLHNG010000058.1:0-19348 GCA_047621685.1 Myxococcota bacterium
CTCCCTCGGCCTGGACCGCATCAATGTAGACCTGGAGCGGCTCAGAGCAATTCTCCGCAGCAGCCATCGAAACAAACAGCAACAACATTACGCCTCCGCCGGGGAGTCGTTCCCCCGGGAAATCACACCGGCCAGTCCCGCAAGGACCAGCTCCGCGCGCAGGTCCAGCCGGTCCTGCTCGATGTACGCCTGACGCTGGCGGGTGTCCTGGATCACCAGGTGGCCCAGCGCGTCGACCATCTCTGGTCCCGGGTTGTTGATCAGCGTCTCCAGCTTGCCCTGGAGGCTCGGGTTGAGCGAGACGATCTGAAGCAGCATGATCCGGATCTGAGACAGGTGCCGCTTCAGTCCACCGGGACCGCCCGGGATCTGATCGACCAGGAGGGTCGCGCGGGCGATGCGGTACGACGTCTCGCCGGACAGCTCCTCTCCAGACAGCTCACGGTCGATCCGCACCCGGCCCATGCCCCGCACCGCGACGTTGTAGCGGCCATCCGGGAAGCGGTGGTGCTCGACGATTCGGCCGACCCCTGCGATGGGCTGGATCGGGGGGGCGCCGTCGTAGTCGCTCTCCCAGCCAGGCCGGAGAGCGGGGATCCCGATGAGCAGGTTGTTGTCGAGGCAGTCGGTGATCAGATCCCGGTACCGGGCCTCGAAGACATGCAGCGGCACCACGCTGTGCGGCAGGAAGACCACGCCGGGCAACGGAAACAGCGGCAGCCTTCGGCAGCGCTCTGCGAGCTTTGAGAACACCCCGGGATTCACCGATGACCTCCGGAGTGCAGAATAGCGCCTTTACCGCGAAGCTGCTTCAGGGGGCGTCAGGCTGGTGTCTGGCTGGGGTCCGCTGGGCGGGTCGTCCAGGGGGAGCGGCCGCAAGGCGGGCACTCCCGGAGAGAGGATCCGTAAGGCGACGAATGCAGGAAGTGCAGCCCCCCTTGAGCGAGTGGAAGAATCCAGCCCGTAGGGACTGGAGACTTCCGCGAAGTGGCCAGAAAAAGAATGGCGCCGACGATGGCGACCCTCAACCATCCGGTGAGGGAGGACCCTTCGGGATCCATCGCCACGACGCTGCGCATCCGAAGGTGCCGCAGTGCATGGTAGGCAACATCAAAACCCACGCTTCTCGCATTGTTGGAGTATGGCAGAGTCAGCGTTGACAGCACCACCTCACTCTGACGATGCGTGAGTCGCAGTTCTAGATGTTGCCGACCTGTACTGCGGCACCTTCGGATGCGCAGCGTCGGGGCGATGGGATGACGGCGGGTGCTCGTCTCAGGTTTTAGCTGAGGTTGGCCATCGTCTCACCGGCGCTTTTTCTGGCCACTCCGCTCCAACGCTGGCCTCACGGCCTGCTTGTGGCGCTGCGCTCAAGGGGGCTGCACTCTTTGCGTCTCACTGCGTTCGCCTCCAGTCGCCGCTCCCCTGTGACCCCCACCCGGACAGCCGCAACGCATCGCACGTTGGCCCACTCGCCGACCCGTCCTGCACACCTCAGACCGCCGGGCGGTTGCAAGATGGCAGCACCCCAATCAGGCCCGCTCAACCGCCCGCTTCCACGCCGCGAGATGCCCCTGGACCGCCTCGTCATCCATCTGCGGTTGAAACACCCGCTCCTCCGCCCACGCTTCCGCAATCGCATCCGTGCTCTCCCACAGCCCGACCCCAAGCCCCGCCAGGAACGCCGCACCGAGAGCAGTCGTCTCCAGCACCGTCGGACGAACGCACTGCACCCCGAGAATGTCCGCCTGGAACGCCATCAGGAGGTTGTTCCGAGTCGCACCACCGTCGACCTTGAGGCGGGCGAGAGGAGCGCCGGCATCGGCGGCCATGGCGGTGAGGATGTCGCTGATCTGGAGCGCGATGCCCTCCAGGACCGCGCGGGCGATGTGGGCCCGGGTGGTGCCGCCGGTGATGCCGCTGATCAGGCCGCGGGCATCTGGTCGCCAGTGCGGCGCACCGAGTCCAGCCAGGGCCGGCACAAACACCACCCCGCCGGAGTCCTCCACCTCCGCAGCCAGCGCCTCGACCTCCGCGGCAGAGCCGATCATCGCGAGGCCATCTCGAAGCCACTGCACCGCGGCTCCGGCGATAAACGCGCTGCCTTCGAGGGCATAGGTGACCTCACCGTCCAGTCGCCATGCCACGGTGGTCAGCATCCGGTGCTGGCTGGCGACCGGCGTGTTGCCGGTGTTCATCAGGACGAACGCGCCGGTGCCGTAGGTGCACTTGGCCTCGCCCACACCGAAGCAGGCCTGCCCGAACAGCGCGGACTGCTGATCCCCGGCCATGCCAGCGATCGGGATGCCGTCGGGCAGGAAGCCCACCCCGCGCGTCTCGCCGAGGACCTCGGCGTTGTCGCAGATCCGGGGCAGGGTGGAGCGGGGGATGTTGAGGATGCCGAGCAGCTCGTCGTCCCAGTCGCAGGTGTGGATGTTGAACATCAGGGTGCGGGAGGCGTTGGAGGGGTCGGTGGCGTGGGCACCGCAGAGCCTCCAGGACAGCCAGGCGTCGATGGTGCCGAACATCAGCTCCCCGGCCTCAGCCGCCTGACGGGCGCCGGGGATGTTGTCGAGCATCCAGGCGGCCTTGGTGCCTGAGAAGTACGGATCGAGCACCAGCCCGGTCTTCGCAGTAAACAGCGGCTCGTGTCCGGCGGCCTTGAGCTTCGCGCAGTGATCGGCGGTTCGTCGGTCCTGCCACACCAGCGCCCGGCCAATGGGTGCGCCGGTGTCTCGCCGCCAGAACAGGCAGGTCTCCCGCTGGTTGGTGATGCCGATCCCGACGATCCGCACGTCCTCCGCCTTGGACAGCGCCCCGGCAACCGCAGCCGCTACGCTGGTCCAGATCTCCGCAACATCGTGCTCAACCAGCCCTGGCGCGGGGTAGTGGTTGGGAAATTCGACGTTGTGCTGTGCGATGACCTGAACGCTGGCGTCCAGAAGCAGGGCGGTGGTTCCGGTGGTTCCCTGGTCAATTGCAAGGACTGCATCTCTCATTTTCGGCCTCGGGGATGGCGGCTGGGGTCTGGGAGGTTTTACCATGCTCGCGGTCGCTAAGGGGCCGTGCTAACTTCCCTCAGAATGGAGGCAGAATGCGACTCACTCTGTTTGTCGGTGGCCTGATGATGCCCGCCTGCGATGGTGGAACCTACGAATACGCCGGCTACAACACCCACGAGTTCTTCGCGCTGGACGGAGAGCGGTCCTGGAAGTACCGGCAGGACGACCTCAGCATCGAGTGGCGGATGGAAGCTGGCAAGGCCGGCACCGTCACCAAGGGCAGCTACGAGGTGGTCTCCATTGACTACAGCGTGCTCGATCCCGCTGAGCTGCTCTACACCATCGACTGGTCCTCGGACTCCGGCAGCGGCATCCTGATTCATGGCTACTCCGTGGAAGACGGCGACACCGTCGCCTTCGCCACCCCGGTCGGGATGTCGGACTACCAGATGAAGCCCGGCGAGTTCGTCGAGACCACCACCGACGGCGTGACCTACACCTCCGAGCTGGTCGGCATGGAGTCCTGCGCCAACGACTGGGTCACCGAGGACTGGGACTGCCTGCACTTCTCCATCAGCGATGGCGTGGACGACGACTCCAGCGCGCCGTTCGTCGGTGACTGGTGGCTGGCCTCGGACTGGGGCACCTCTCGCTTCCAGCCCGCCGGCTACGACACCCCCTGGATCCTCTCCGAGGCACTGTGGTCGCCCGACGAGGAATAGGCACAGCGTATCGAGCCGGCACAGTGTGTCGAGTTGGCATCATCTTCCTCGCGGTCCTGCTCTCTGGCTGCGCGATCGAGGAGTGGCGCAACGCGGACCTGCAGCTGGACGTCTCCGGCACCGACTGGGACACCGAGGAGCGGGTCCGGCTGTGCGTGGACGGGGTGGGAATCCTGGAGGAGGCGCTGGCATCGGGCCGCGTCGGCTTCACCGGACTCCCTGAAGGCATCGAGATCACCCTCACCGTCGACATCCTCGAAGAATCGGATGATGAGGGCGTCGGGGTCCGCCGGGGGCGCGCTGGTCCGGTCTCGTTTGCCGACGGCGACTGGCAGTCGGTGGAGTGGGCGGAGTGCGAGGACGACTGCACTGCCTGCACCGCCTCTGGAGAGCGCGCGGAGTCTGGCGGAAGGCTCCTTGCCGTGCGGTTTCAGTAAGCAGCGATCAGATCCGAATAGGGATATGGTGGACTGCTGGTGATGGAACGTTGAGTCAGGGGAGGCTTCCCCGGGGAGATGGAGATGTTGTGGCTCGCGCTGCTTGCCTGCCGGGACAAAGAGCCGGAGGTCAACCGGGATCCTGATCCCTACACCACGACCGTCGACACCGGTCTCTTCATCGACACCGACGACACCGACGACACCGATGACACCGCAGACACCAGAGACACCGCCGACACCAGCGATCCCGTCGTGGATGTGGCGGTGGCGAGCATGGCGCTGTACCCCGACGGGGTGACCGTCCACCCCGGCGCCGTCCTGCCCCTTCGCCTCGTCGGTCACTGGGATGATGGGGTGATCTCCAACATCACCGGCACCTACATCACCTCCGACAAGAAGATCGCCACGGTCGACAAAGACGGCCTGATCACCGCCCACACCGTCGGCACTGTCACCCTCACCGCCGCCTGGGACAAGCTCACCGAGAGCGTCTCCCTCACCGTGGTCGATGATGGCCTGATCACCGTCACCCTCATCGACGCCACCACCGGCAGCCCCATCAAGGATGGCCACATCAAGGTCTCCGAGGGCGACGCTTACACCACCGACGCCCACGGCTCCGCCTCTGCACCAGTCACCGACGGCGGCCCGATCGAGATCAGCGCCTACCTCAGCGACTATGTGCCGGTCACCATCTGGCAGACGGTCTCTCGGGACATCGTGATCTCCCTCCAGTCGGCGGACGCTTTCGAGGCCCGGGGCACCGCGACTGGATCGGTGGACTTCGACAACGTCGACAGCGGCGAGGTCACTGAGCTGGTCATGGGCATGGTCCTGCCGAACATGCCCCACGGTCCGCTGATGCTGGATCCAGACGACCTGCTCTCTGAGGACCGCACGGTGACCGTCTACGGCATCGACGCAGACGTCCCCGCCAACCTCGTCTTGAAGAACTACGCCGAGGAGTATGAGGCCACGGTGATCGCTGGCGAGGCCGCGGTGTGGACCATCGCGGGTGCCATGCCGATCTCCGAGGTCACCAGCGGGCTCAACGGAACCTCCGACGCCATCGGCCTCCTCCGCGACCACATCGACTCCATGGTCTGGGGATTCTCCGATGCCGGGACCATCTCCGGTGGCAGCTCCGCAGCGGTCGGCATCAGCCCCTCCGTGTCCTTCACCGAGAAGGTCGACGTCATCGTCCCGGAGCTGAGCCTGGGCTTCAACGGTTCTGAGGAGCCTCTGGTGATGGTCGGCGAATTCCTGCCCGACGAGGGCGTGGTGGTGACCGGCCTTGGGCTGGGACTGGGCGAGATCGAGGTTCAGACCGCCGATCACACCCTGTCAGGCTCCACCGGTGAGGTCGCCATGGGCATCGCACAGGTCGGCGGGCTCGGCACCGGCGGCGGTGTGGCGGCGTCCTGGGCTCCGGTCGTGGACGGTGTGGCCGAGCTGCCAGCATTCCAGGACATCCCCGAGGTCACCGCCTTCGACGCCACGAGCCACGAATTCGCCATGACCTCCGACTCCCGGGCGAGCTTCGTCCGAGTGCTCATCGAGGGACAGGACGGCACCCAGCGGCTGCTCTACACCACCAGCGGCGATCACACCGGAGTCCTGCCCAACCCCGGCTTCCCGATGGGCTACGGCAACACCAACTGGACGATCCTCGCCCTGGAGGTCGCCGAGGGCACCCTCGAAGGGCGCCTGGTGTCCGGCGACATCCTGACTCCATCCATCGCCCTGACCGCACAGACTGCCACCCGGGTTGGGTCTCGTTTTCAGGCACCGCCGCCGGAGTAGTGGGGGCTGACTTCCCCTCAGGGCAGTCGAGTCTTCCGAGGGCCAAGCTCTTGAGGCATCAGGATCGAGATCCCCTCAACCTCCCACCAGTCGTACCAGCGCACATGGTCGAAGTACCACGCCAGCCGCTCATCCCGAACCACCCGCCGTCCCATCTTGGTCGCATGACGCATCCGGGGCTCAGTGTCTGACGGAATCACAAAGCCGACGTGAGTAACAACGATCGGGATGTGAGCCTTGCTGCGGCGCACGGTGAGGATGAGCGCACCGGGGGGGATCTGATCGGCGGCGGCGATGGCTGCATCGAGCGAGAGCACCGGCAGGCTGTAGTGACCGGTGGGGAGCTGCTCGTCTTCGATCTGGAACTTCCGACGGTGCTTCCAGGAGGACCACGTCTGTGCGGTGACCTGCTTCTCGATGAGGTGGGTCTCTCCGAACTCCGCGGTGATGTCCTTGAGCCAGCCCGAGGCGAGGTTCTCGGGGATCCACTGCTCCAGCATGAAGTGCCGACGGGTGGTGTAGCCGGGGGTGCCGTCGGTGTAGCGGAGCTGGTTGCGGATCATCGGGGCGGAACGTGGATCCGCGGGCATCGCCAGCGCGAGGACCTCTTCGACGAAGGTCAGGCAGTCGTAGACATCGTAGCGGGCCGGGGGATCGGCATCTGGCAGCACGCCCTCGCCGACCGCATCGACGAGGTAGGGCATCCCGAGCATCGGCCGCGAGACCCGCTCCATGCGCTCGCCCAGCGGCAGATCCCGCGCCTCAATGGCGGCCTGGAGGATCTCGTCGGGAACCACACCCTCGTCGAAGATAATCGGCTCTGCGACGGGCTCAGTGGCCTGTGCGGTCAGGAGCACGGTCAGGGCGAGGAGCCCTCCAGTGAGGGGCCCTGTGAAGAGCCTGGCACCAGTCACACAGACCCTTACAGACCCAGTCGGATCTGGTAGCCGGCGACCTGCTGGAGCATGCTGTCAATGGCATCCTCCTCCAGCTCTTCCATCCCGGAGGACAGGGCGCGGTTGATGAGGTTGAGCATGCCCATGTTCAGCAGGCGACGGTGCTCACTCTCGGGGCGACGGTTGAGGTTCTTGATGATCCGCCCAGCGTCGATGCGGCCGGTCGAGTCGGTCTCCACACCCATGAACAGCACCGCGAACTGGTGGGGGGTGCCGTCGATGAGGAGCTGGACACATGCGCGGCCGCTTCCACGGCCCTGTCCAGTGTCGATTGCCTGGGAGAGCACGGTGAGGACCTCGTTGCAGACATCGATCTTGTGACGCTGCTCGCCGAGGTCGAGGGGCGGGGGACCGAAGCTGAGGGAGAACGCGCTGGCACGCTCTCCATCGGTCATGTCGCCGGTGTCGCCCATCTCCAGGAGGTCGTCGACGTCGTCGTCGATCGGCGGCTTGGACTCAACGATCGGCTGGCTCAGGTCGACCCGGTCCAGCAGCGTGTGATCGACGGAGAACTGACCCTTTCCATCGCCCCGCCGGACGTCGTAGTCATCGAACATCGCCATCTCATCGGCGTCGACCTCCTCATCGTAGGCCATCGCCTGGCGGGCGCGGTTGGAGATGGGGGTGGTCGCAAAGCCGTCGTCGTCGTGCATCGTGGCCTGACGAGCAGCCTGTCGGCGCTCCTCCTGCTCCTGCGCACGCTGGATGGCGTCGTCGAGAGTGCCGCTGTCTTGGAAGGGATCGCCCGGTGTGTCGTCGAGATCCTCCTCTTCCTCCTCCGTGAACGGATCTGATGAGAACGGATCCGAGGAGAAGCCAAGCCGGAAGGGGTCCTTGCCCGTGCGAGGCGCGTCGGGAACGCTGGGGGTGCCGTCTGGATCCGGGAGGGGCTCACTGCCGCTCTGATCACCAAATCCGGAGTCTCCAAAGCCCGCATCATCAAGGCCTGAGTCGAGACCTGAGCCGGATGCGGCCGAATCGCCAGAGTCACTGGTGAAGGTGATCGCTTCGGAGAGGTCCGCGCTATGGGTGACGGGGCTCGGAGCGTGCGGTGGAGGCTCTCTCAGTGTGAAGGGAGCAACTGGCGGGATTGGCTTGGGGCTCGGGGGAGCAGCACTTGGAGGACGAGCAGCATTTGGAGGACGAGCAGCATTTGGAGGACGAGCAGCATTGTCGGCCAGGACGTTGCTGTTGAGCATGTCCTGAATGAGCGCGAGGCTCTGGCCCTCCTCGTAGGGAGACATCGCCAGCAGCGCGTCGAGCTTCATCCCCGAGGAGCACAGGTCGAGGAGGCGGGCCTCCTGGCGGGTGCTGGGGTGGCCGGTGCCGGGCTTGAGTTTTAGGGTGCTGATCTTCTGTCGGAGCGGTGTGATGCGCTCTCGGAGGTTGAGGATCTCGCTGAGCAGGCGCCGGGAGTCGTGGCCGACCTGGATGTTGTCGACGAAGATGGCCTCCATCTCCTCGAAATGCATCGGGCCGGAGATGAAGGAGAAGTCCAGGATGTTCTGGCGGAATCGCTCGACGAGGAGGTCGAGGAAGAGCTGATCAGGCACCTGGTCGAGCAGCAGCTCTTCGAGCCGGTAGCCCTGTCCGAGGTAGAAGGTGACCTGTCGCCCCTGGCTGTCGGTGATCGCGCCGTTGTTGACCAGCCTGCGAACCACCCAGATGCCGTCGTCCGGTCCATGCGCAGCCAGCAGCTCACCTTGCATCACGTAGACGCGATAAGCTCCGTCACTGCGACTGCTCAGACAGCCGGTCAGTTCTCTGTTCAGGCACCCGGTGAGTGACTGGATTGCATCCTCGACTGTCATACGAACCGGTGGTTTCTCCGGGCGTTAAATCGGGTTGTGAGTGGTTCCCTGAACCATCTCAGATCAGGTCCCCGATAAGGGGCAAACCCCGAAAGGCTTGAAAACACAATAGCCGATCACGGACAGGCGATCAGTTGAATCCCAGTGTCACGCTGAATGTCTGGAGGAACACCCGGGGTGCTCAGGGACAGACGCTGCTGGAGCGGCTCGACCCGAACGTCGGGAATCAGCCCGGTCCCCGCCCATGACCGCCCGGAAGGTGCTCGGAGGTTGGTGTCGGCAAGCTGGAGGACCAGCCCGCTGCCGACCGGGTAATATCCAGGCTCGGCAGCCCGCCCGGTGGTGGTAGACCCGACCAGCGTCGCGGCGCGGTGGTCCTGCAGGGCACTGGCGAAGACCTCTGCAGTTCCGGAGGTTCGCTCGTTCGTGAGGATGACGACAGGAGCGCTCCAGCGCCGGTTTCCGGTTGCGACGAGGGCCTCATCGACCCCGTCGGACCTGCGCCGGTAGGTGATCACTGCGCCGCCCTCAAGGAACAGGCTCGCCGCTGCCAGGGCTTCCTCCAGCAGACCACCCTGGTTGTCCCTCAGGTCCAGCAGCAGCCCGCTGCCGTCTGGAATCTTCTTCATCAATTCCTCCAGACGCGCAGCCGCTCCCTTGCTGAAGAACAGCAGATCAATGGCACAGGACTCCGCGGCTGCAGAGACAGCCTTGATCTGGTATCGCCCGCGCAGAACCTCGAAGCGATGCATGCTCTGATCGGCGCGCATGACGTCGAGGGTGATCTGGGGGCGCAGGGCCGCCTGGCTGGTCAGCTCGTAGATCATGGCATCGGACAGGCCAGTGAACGGCTGATCATCGATCGCTACGATCAGATCGCCGGTGTTCATGCCCGCTGCCGCTGCCGGTCCGCCAGTGAAGACCTCCTCCAGCAGCACGCCCTGCCCGGAGATGATCTGGTAGATCGCACCGATTCCGTCGCGCTCACCCCGCAGCCAGGCCTCGATCTGGCCGTGCTCCTGCTCGGTGAGGACGTCGTGGATGCTCGCTCCAGCCTGCTGGTTGAGGTAGCCGGTGATCCCGACCAGCGCAGCATGGTAGAGCAATGCCTCGTCGATCTGCTCGGGGAGCTGCTGCTGGATGAGCTGCACGGCATCCTGGACTGCCTCCGCGCCATCATCTGCGCGAGCGACACCCATGAGGAGGCAGAAGAGGGCCCATAACGTCGACAACACAACTCTCCGGAGAGGGATGAATAACCCCGCATACCGGGCTCATCTCAGAATGTGCCGCGGCTCGGGGTGTGGGTGGCGAACTTGTAGCCGCCGGTGCCAGGCAGGGACATCGGGAGGACCACTGGCTGGACCGACAGACGCCGCTCGCGAGCCAGGATGTCTTGGAGCATGGCGGTCTCTTCCTGGCTGACCTGGAGCTGCTGCTGGGAGTAGAGGCCCCATCCCAGGGCGAACATCAGGGTGGCCGCGTAGAAGAGGAGGGAAGGGGACGGTCGCCAGGAGCGTTGGGCCGGTGCCTCTGCTTTGGCCTCTTCAGGAGCCTCCTCAAGCGCCCCATCGAGGGTCGCGCTGAGGACGCCGTCCATCTTCGCCCAGAAGTCATCCCCCATGGGCGACATCGGTGGCGGAGAGAGCTGCTGCTCGGTGAGCTGCTCCAGCAGTCCGGCGCAGGCATGGCAGTGTTGGAGGTGTTCCTCCAGCTGTGCGTGGTGTCCCGGGGAGAGCTCATCGTCGATGAGTCCAGCCATCAGGTCTTCAGCAGTTCGACAGTCCATAGGGATATCCAAACTCCTTGCTCCCCGGACGATCTCGTATCACATCTTCTGCAGCATCGGGGAGGGCTACCGAAACCCACCATCGGTCCTGCTTGTTCCGAGCGGGGCTCTAAAAGACGCGCATCTCGGTGTTTCCTTCCATGACCTCAAGCAGCCGACAGCGGGCACGGGAGAGGCGGGACATCACGGTGCCCAGCTTGATGTCGAGCACGCTGGAGATCTCTGCGTAGGACAGATCGTTGTAGTAACGAAGCAGGAGGATCTCTTTGTGGTTGTCGGTCATCAGCCCGATGGCTTCAAGGACCTCAGACTGCCGCTCGCTGGCAAAGACCCGCTCGATCTGATCCGGCGCGGAGGACTCTTCCCGCGGCACGCTCTCGAGGATGGCTCCCCGGCGCTTGCGGTTGCGGACGATGTTGAAGCAGAGGTTGCTGGTCACCCGGTACAGCCATGCCTTGATCCGGAAGTCTTCGTTGAAGAAGCGCTTCTCGCGGATGGCCCGGATGAAGACCTCCTGGACCGCGTCGTAGGCCTCTTCCCAGTCCTTGACGATGTAGACGGCGTGGTAGAAGAGCCGGTCGCGGTACTTCTGAACGACCATTTCCATGGCGAGCCGCTGGTTGTCTTCCGACAGCTTCTTGATGTCCTCTTCGGACCATGTCTCGGCGTGGGCTGGGGCGAGGAGCTTGAGGTTTGCGCTCATGTCTCTGGTCCTGTGGCGTCTGTGTCCGGTGGTGACCGGGGAACCCTTCTCGCGGAAGCTTATTCCCCAGCAGTCTCACCCACAGTCTACGCACCACATTCCCAGTCATTTTAAACGTCTTCACCCGGAGACAAATCGCGACAAACCGGCACCACAGATTGCCAGAGAGAACCCTCCCTGATCGGTTTCATTCCAGACGCCAGCCCGAGTTTTGTGAAGAGCGCCGCTATAATGAAGTTCGCGGAGGCGTCTGTCACGGCCACTTCGGGTAAGCAGCAGCAGACAGGAGCGGGAGCGGATGGAAGTGCGAGAGCTGGTCGAGACCATCGTCAAAGCACTCGTCGATCGACCAGATGAAGTGGTCGTCACCGAGGTGGAAGGCACCTACTCCAGCGTCATCGAGCTGAAGGTGGCACCCAGCGATGTCGGCAAGGTCATCGGCAAGAAGGGTGTACATGCCGACGCCATCCGCCGCATCGTTCATGCGATCGGGGGCAAGAAGAAGAAGCGCTATGTCCTGGAGATCATCGAGGACCGCCACCAGAGCTGAGCGCTACTCAGTGATGCCGGGGATGCGGACTCCGCGCTCCTTGGCGACCTCGATCGCCCGCTCGTAGCCGGCGTCGGCATGGCGGAAGACGCCCATGGCTGGATCGGAGGTGAGCACCCGCTCGATGCGTCGGGCGGCTTCGTCGGTACCGTCGGCGACGATGACCTGACCGGAGTGGAGGCTGTAGCCCATGCCGACCCCGCCGCCGTGGTGGAAGCTCACCCAGCTCGCGCCATTGACGGCGTTGATCAGTGCGTTGAGGATGGGCCAGTCGGCGACCGCGTCGGAGCCATCGAGCATGTCCTCGGTCTCCCGGTTGGGCGAGGCGACGCTGCCACAGTCGAGGTGATCGCGGCCGATGACGATGGGGGCCTTGACCTTCCCGGTGCGGACCAGCTCATTGAACGCCAGCCCTGCCTTGACCCGCTCGCCGTAGCCCAGCCAGCAGATCCGGGCCGGCAGCCCCTGGAACGCGACCCGCTCAGCGGCCAGCACCATCCAGCGAGCCAGGGCGGTGTTCTCGGGGAAGAGATCGAGAATGACCTGATCGGTGACGTGGATGTCGGCCGGATCTCCCGACAGCGCGACCCAGCGGAACGGGCCCTTGCCCTCGCAGAACAGTGGTCGGATGTAGGCAGGCACGAAGCCAGGGAAGTCGAAGGCGTTCTCGACCCCGGCCTGCTTGGCACCAGCCCGGAGGTTGTTGCCGTAGTCGAAGGTGTGGGCGCCGGCCTTCATCAGCGTCAGCATTGCCCGGACGTGATCGCCCATGGTGGCGATCGAGCGGGCGATGTAGTCGTCTGGATCACTTTCGCGAAGCGCGAGGGCCTCGGAGAGGGGCATGCCCCGGGGGACGTAGCCGAGCAGCGGGTCGTGGGCGGAGGTCTGGTCGGTGAGCAGGTCGGGAATCGCGCCAGCGGCGATCATCGCTTCGAGGCCCTCGGCGGCGTTGGCGGCCACTCCGATGGAGCGGGCGATGCCCTGGGAGCGGTAGCGCAGCGCGGTCTCGATCCCAGCCTGGATGGAGGGGGCGATCTCGTCGAGGTAGCGGGTCTCTACCCGGCGCCGGATGCGGTCCGCATCGACATCGAAGCCGAGGAAGGTGCCACCGTTCATGGTGGCGGCCAGGGGCTGCGCGCCGCCCATTCCGCCCAGTCCGCCAGTGACCACGAGCCGGCCGGTGAGGTCGCCGTCGGTGCCGAAGTGCTGTCGGGCGGCCTCAGCGAAGGTCTCGTAGGTGCCCTGGAGGATGCCCTGGGTGCCGATGTAGATCCAAGACCCAGCGGTCATCTGGCCGTACATCATCAGGCCCTTCTTCTCCAGCTCCCGGAAGTGCTCCCAGTTGGCCCACTCACCGACGAGGTTGGAGTTGGCGATGAGGACCCGGGGGGCATCGGGGTGGCTGCGCACGATGCCGACGGGCTTGCCGGACTGCACGAGGAGAGTCTCGTCGTTCTCCAGACGCTCCAGAGCACTCACGATGGCATCAAACGCCGGCCAGTTCCGCGCGGCCTTTCCGCTGCCGCCGTAGACCACGAGGTTGTCTGGATCCTCGGCCACGTCCGGGTCGAGGTTGTTCATCAGCATGCGGAGGGCGGCTTCCTGGACCCACCCCTTACAGCGAAGCTCGGTTCCCCGGGGGGCTCTGATCTCACGACTCATGGCACTCTCTCCAACAACAGCGCCGCGGCAGAGAGCCGCGGCGCCAATGAGATAACCGGCAGAAACATGTTCGCCGGGAGGCTGATCAGCCCTCGTCTTCATCCGGGACGCGGGTGATGAAGACCGTCTCGGTGTCCTCACTCAGCTCCGTGCAGTCTTCCAGGCTCGCAAGCCAGGCGTCGTACTGTGCCTGAGTGACCTTGCCGCGCTTGATGTTGCGCTCGACAACACGCTTGTCAAACATGCGCTCGTGGATGTTGCTCATTGAAGTCTCCTTAACAGCGGTTTTCGATCAGGCGGAGGGCGGAAGATCGTCGTCTGCGATGGGCGGAAGATCGTCCGCGGCAGGCGGGAGATCGTTGGCGTCGAAGTCGGTCGTCTGGATGACCTCTGGCGGCTCGAACTGAGTCGTGTCGACGATGACGGCGCCGGCTGCGATCTCTCGCAGTGCGGTGACGACCTCTTTGTTGGTGCGATCATCGTCGATGAGGCACTCGCTGCCCTTGAGCAGCTGCTTGGCGCGATCGGATGCGATCAGGACCAGGGAGAAGCGGTTGGGAATCTGCTCAAGGCAGTCTTCGATGGTAATGCGTGCCATGAGGGCTGTCGTCCTCCGATGGAGCGGTCTAATGGGTCTGTATTTTCGCGCGGTGAGCCACAGCTGATGGCCACGCGCAGTCCAGCCGATCCGCTATATGCCGGTTTCGCCTAGGCGGCCAACCGGCGAACCCGCTCCAGCCGCTGAGCACCGGACCATCGCCAGAATTGGCGAACTGCCGCCAGGACCGCGGCCGGGTGGGGCAGGGCCTCCAGGCAGGCGCAGTAGGCCGCCGCCAGTCGCCCGGCCTCCCGGTAGCGATCCCGCTCGACCACGGAGAGATCCGGCCGAAGTGCGGCGTCATGAAACAGCTGCCGGAGGAGCTGTCGGTGTCGACGGGGGTGGTGCAGCCAGGCACTGACGAACTTGTCGATCTCTGCCTGAAGCTCCAGCTCCAGCATGCGGATCGGCTCCTCCCGCCGCGCCCGCTCGATGAGCATCAAGAAGTGGCTGACTCCCTCGGTGGCCGCGCAGAACGAGGAGAAGCACTGCTGCACGGCCTGTCCCGGGGTCTGCGCTTGCGCGAGTCGCTGAAGATGCTCCTCTGCGATGTAAACCGCCAGATCGACGTCCTCTCCGTCCTGCCTCAGCAGCACCCACTCGTCCGCGCCGCGTGCGTCGGGACCGAGGAGGTTGGTGACTGCTGCGGCATCGACGAGGAAGGGGCGGACATCGGGGGCCTGGATTCGGTAGATGGACTGGAGGTGATCCTGGATGACCTTCAGCATATCTCGCCGTCGCTGCGCCCCGGGATCACGCCGAGGGCACGCAGTCGCCGGGCCACCGCGGGGCTACCGGAGACCAGCCAGCTCTCGTACAGCTGCAGCACGTCGGCATCGGTGGGCGCGGACTTCTCGGTGCGGACCTCCTGCTCGACCTCAGAGAGCACGTCGCTGCACATCGTGAACCGATCCGCCAGCTCCAGGTAGATCTCCGAGAGGTCCTTGTGGCCGGTCTTCGGAGGGCGTCGGCCAAAGTCGAGGAGTCGGGAGAGGGCGTCATAGGCGGCAGCACCCATGTGCAGGTAGTAATCCATGCTCATGAAGCTGCGCTTGAGGCTTCCGCGGAAGAACCCCGATCGGTACAGCGCTCGATCGCCCAGCTCCCGGTAGCTCTGGATCGCACACGTCCGGTCCCCGGTCTGGGCCCTCAGCCGAAGCTCCACCAGGGTCTCGGCGGCGTCTGCGTTCTCGGTGTGTCCGCGCTCAACGAGCAGGTTGGTGAGGTAGAAGACCCCCTCCTTGCTCACCGACGCGCGCTTGTCCTGGACCGCTGCATCGACGCGCTCGTGGAAAAAATCAAACAGGCTCTCGGCTCGGCTTAGAACTCCTTGTGACATCGGGTTGCTCCTTGTTTTTCTTGCCAGATCAGCTGAAGAATTCGAGTCGGTCTTGTCAGACGGGCTTCGGGCACCTCTCAAGCAGCCTCACCGGTTGCGGATTCAGACAAAAACAGGGCGGCATCTTGACGGGAAGAGGGGAGTGCATACTGTTGGCGACTCCTGGGTGGAAGGAGACCTTCCGCCGACCTTCACCCGCACAACACGAACGCCCGGACCTTCCGGTAAGTGTGTTGGCACCCATACTATCTTTGGCCTGAGACCATCTCAAGACCAGTGAGGTTGATAGAAGATGAACGTTCGCCCCCTGTTCGATCGCGTCCTCGTCGCCCGTACCGATGAGCCCACCAAGACCCGCAGCGGTCTCTTCCTTCCCGACTCCGCCAAGGAGAAGCCCCTGCAGGGCACCATCCTGGCTATCGGCAGCGGCCGCGTCTCTGACGACGGCACCGTCACCCCCCTCCAGGTGCAGGTCGGCAACACCGTCGCCTTCGGCAAGTACGCCGGCACCGAGATCCAGGTCAACGGTGAGGATCGCCTGATCCTCCGCGAGGATGACATCCTCGGCATCATCGAAGACTGATCGGTCTCGATGGGTTTGTAGGGCGGGGACTGGTCTTCTGGTTGTTCCGCTCACGACCCTCTGAGCCTGACATGGGTGGCTTCCATACTCAATGGAAGTTGCCGCCCTGCCCCTTTATTCCCAATCCGAACCCTCAGAATTCCAGGAGCCTGACATGGCCGCTAAGGACATTCTCTTCGACGTCGAAGCTCGCAACAAGATCCTCCAGGGCGTCGACATCCTCGCAAACGCCGTCAAGATCACCCTCGGTCCCAAGGGCCGCAATGTGGTGATCGAGAAGTCCTGGGGCGCCCCCGTGGTGACCAAGGACGGCGTCACAGTCGCCAAGGAAGTGGAGCTTGAGGACAAGTTCCAGAACATGGGCGCGCAGATGGTCAAGGAGGTCGCCTCCAAGACCTCCGACGTCGCCGGTGACGGCACCACCACCGCGACCCTGCTCGCGCAGATCATCTTCCGCACCGGTCTGAAGCTGGTCGCCGCCGGTCACAACCCGATGGAGCTCAAGCGCGGCATCGACGCAGCTGTCAGCGTCATCGTCGAAGAGCTGGCCGCCAACGCCCGCCCGATCACCGACAACTCCGAGATCGCTCAGGTCGGCACCGTGTCCGCCAATGGCGACGCCGACATCGGCAACATGATCGCCGAGGCCATGGAGAAGGTTGGCAAGGAAGGCGTCATCTCCGTCGAGGAGAACAAGGGCCTTGAGACCGAGCTGGACACCGTCGAGGGCATGCAGTTCGACCGCGGCTACCTCTCGCCCTACTTCGTGACCGACTCCGAGCGCATGGAGGTCGTCCTCGAGGACCCCTACATCCTCATCCACGAGAAGAAGATCTCCTCCCTCCGCGAGTTCATGAAGCTCCTTGAGAAGATCCACACCACTCGCAAGCCCCTGCTCATCCTCGCTGAGGATGTCGACGGTGAGGCCCTGGCCACCCTCGTGGTCAACAAGCTGCGTGGCACCCTGACCACCGCTGCGGTCAAGGCTCCTGGCTTCGGCGACCGCCGCAAGCGCATGCTGGAGGACATCGCGACCCTCACCGGTGGCAAGATGATCGCCGAGGAGCTGGGCCTGAAGCTCGAGAACCTTGAGCTTGAGAGCCTCGGAACCGCTCGCCGCGTGGTCATCACCAAGGACAACACCACCATCATCGATGGTGCTGGTGCCGAGGACGAGATCAACGCCCGGATCCTCCAGATCCGCCGCCAGATCGAGGACACCACCTCCGACTACGACCGTGAGAAGCTCCAGGAGCGCCTCGCCAAGCTGTCCGGCGGTGTCGCCCTCATCCGCGTCGGTGCGGCTACTGAAGTCGAGATGAAGGAGAAGAAGGCCCGCGTCGAGGACGCCCTTCACTCCACCCGCGCTGCAGTCGAGGAGGGCATCCTCCCCGGTGGTGGTGTCGCTCTGCTTCGTGCTGCCGCCGCACTCGACAACCTCAAGGTCGAGGGTGACCAGCGGTTCGGCGTCGACATCGTGCGTCGCGCGGTTGAGGAGCCCCTCCGTCAGATCGTGATCAACGCTGGCGGCGAGCCCAGCATCATCATCGAGCAGGTCCGCGAGGGCGAGGGTAGCTACGGCTACAACGCTCGGACCGATAAGTTCGAGGACCTGTTTGCTGCGGGTGTGCTGGATCCGATGAAGGTGACCCGGTCTGCACTGCAGAACGCTGCCTCTGTCGCCGGCCTGCTGCTGACGACTGAGGCGCTGGTGGCCGATGCTGAGGAAGAAGACCACGATCACTCGCACTGATTTGAGAAGGTGAAGCATCCGCGTCAGCGGATCAAGCCTTCTCAGTGCAGAGGATGCTCCCTTCACCGGGAGCATGACTTCGCAGATAGGATCGCCAGTCGCTCATGCGGCTGGCGGTTTTAGCTTCTGGGGCGGAGGCTCAGGTGGGGCCTGCTGGTGCCAGGTCTGGATGCAGCCTTCATTGCCTCGGGGGGCGCCGGTCTGCTCTCCTTGATGCTTTGGAGATGGGCCCGCCCTGAGTCAGCTCGCAATCACGCTGTGCGTCAAAGTCGTCACCGACTCAATGGATACATCCTGATCCCCAGCGTAAAGTCCATCCCCACATCAATGTCTGGGTACACCAACAGCACCGGCGCCAGCTCGATAAACGTATCAATCGACGTATTTGTCGGCGCCAGCGCCATCCCAATCGGCACCCTGACCCCCAACGTATGGTCCGGCAGCGCGGCGTTCTTCTGGTTGATCCGCACCCGACCACCCGCCCCGAAGTACACCGGGAACCGCAGCAGAGGCGCATCGGGAATGACCAGCTCGGTGAGGGTCCACAGCACGTCGCCGTCCACGCCCAGCCGGTCGTCGGTCAGGCTCCAGTTGATGCCGCTCTGGAAGTAGAGGTCACCGCCGGGACGGAAGGCAAGCGCGATGCCGGAGAGGGTGCCGACCTGGAGGCCGACGCCGACGTTGGCCGGGGGGCCCTGGAGGAAGGGGGGAGGCTCTGCGCTGGCCAGGGCTACGCTCAACAGTGCGATCACTGGGGGCTCCGAAGCTGTTCGAGGATCGACTCGTCACCATAAACCACAATGAGCCCAGCGATGGGCGGACCCAGCTCTGGATCCACGGCCCACTGCCGCCAGATCGGGTCTGCAAGCAGGGTCTGCAGGGCGAAGCCATTTCGCAGTGCCGCCATCAGGTGCGCTTCGAGCGCGGCGCTGTCTCGTCGGTGACCGGCGAGCTGGGCGAGGCGGTAGTGGGCTGCCCAGTGGTCCGGACGGAGCCGGGCGGCCTCTTCGAAGTCCGTGCGCGCGGACTCTGTCTTTCCGTCACCCAGCAGCAGCTCACCGCGATCGTAGCGGGCAGCAGCGCTGTCGGGATCCAGGGTCAGGGCGCGGTCGTAGTGGTCCATGGCCTCGCTGAGCTGGCCGAGCTGGTTGTGCAGCAGCCCCAGCTCGTAGAGAACGGCCGCAGAGGGCTCCACGCGGGTCTGGAAGCGCTTTCCGAGCGTCATGGCGCCCTCGACGTCTCCACGGGCAGCCAGCACGGCGACCTCAGCCGCAGCGGCTCGATGCAGCTCTTCGCGGTAGTCCGGCGGGGTTCGGTCCGCCAGAGCACCGCACATCAGCGTGAGCAGGAGCATGTCGTGGCTCAGTCCTGACGGCGGCGGAGCATTGCGATGCCGGCCAGCCACAGGCCAATCAGCAGGCCGCCGGAGGTCCGGCCGGAGCCGGTGCTCGCGCAGCCGCAGCCATATCCCCAGGGATCGACTTCGTCTCCGTCGTCTCCGTTGAGATTCCCTGAGCCGTCGCCGCCGCTGTCCGTGCCGCCGCCGGGAATGTCGCTGTCGCCGATGCCGTAGACGCAGACATCGTCGAGGTTCCAGCCGCCGAACTCCAGCCCGCCGTCGCTCTCGATCTCCCAGC
>JBLHNG010000059.1:0-19285 GCA_047621685.1 Myxococcota bacterium
CTACCAGGACCTCGCGCCGGTGGTGATCCCACCGCCGACCGCAGCCCGCCTCTACCTCAACGGTGAGCCCTGGGGCATCTACATGCTAAAGGTCCGTGTCAATGCGGACTTTATCGAAGAGGAGACCGGGCACAGCGACATCGACCTGATCAAGAACCTCGAAGATATCAGCGCCGGCTCTGATCAGCACTGGCGAGAGACGCTGGCGTTCTTTGCAGCGGCCAACTTTGCCCAGGAGGCAGACCTCACCGAGGCCGAAGAGCGTGTCGATGTCCAGTGGATGGCGGAGTACGCCCTCATCAACGGCTGGGCGAGCAACCACGACTGGCCGTTCAACAACTCGTATGTCTACCGGGAGCAGGGAGGCGCGGTGCCCTGGACCTGGATCCCCTGGGACACGGATGCCTGCTGGGGTTCGGACTCCGGGAAGCCCTTCGAATACGACGGCATCAGCCTGATGCACGACATCGAGCCACTCGACGACCTCTCCGACGGGAGTCCGGCGTACCGCACTCAGATCGCCCGCACCTGGGCCCGCATGCGCAACGACATGGCCGCTCCCGACAACCTCCACAGCCTCGTGGACATGCGCGCCGCTGAGCTGCGCGACGACATCGCGTTTGAGACGGATCGGTGGGGCAGCTCACCGGAAGCCTGGGAGCTCAACATCGACCGCATGCACAGCTATGTCGACGAGCGGGACGACATCTTCTGGAGACAGGTCGCGCAGGGCTTCGCACCGCACTCGGGCGGGTGGCTGAGCGTGGAGATCGACGGTGAGGGTGCCGTCGCAGTCGAAGAACTCAACGTCGCCGATGGATGGACCGGACGCTTCTTCGGCGACATGCCCCTCCAGCTCGTCGCGACACCGGCTGAGGGCTGGCGGTTCGAGCAATGGTCGGGCGCTGTTGATGCTTCCGATTCAACAACAACGATGTCGATCGACGGCGACACCGCACTGGTGGCCACCTTCGTCGAAGAGTAATCGCTACGCTCAGAACCGTGGATGCGGGAACTTCCCGTTGGCGGCCTCGGGCTGACCACCCTTGCCCCGAGCGGCTGCCCGACGCTGTGCACGACTCATCGGCTGTCCGCTCTGTGCATCAGCAGCCATCTGAGGGTTGGCAGCCATGATCCGCTGCGCATCTTCGGGATAGAACTGCAGCCAGGCCTGTCCAAAGATCTCCGGGGTCAGGGCGCGCTTGTTGCGGAGCTGATCGGCGAACTTCTTGAGGTGCTCGGAGTCCTTGTGCTGCGAGGCGCCCTCGTTGATCACCGGCAGGGCGACATCGCTCTTGCCCATCTTGTGGGCAGCGTAGGCGTAGACCGCCCAGTACAGCGGATCCCGGCTCCCGCCGCGGCGGCCCTTCTCCAGCTGTACGATCGCGGCGTCGACGTTCTTGTTGCGCTGCTCGATGAGGCCAAGCAGGACGCTGGGCTGCCAGGACTGGAACCGCAGGATCCAGTTGTCTGCCTTCTCCAGGTGACCCTTCGCGCTGTCGTAGTCCTGGAGCATGTAGTCCAGAGAGCCGAGCTGAGCGTGGATCTGCGCGGAGATGCCGAACTGCCACTTCTGAAGCTCGAAGCCCTTCTCCATGGCCGTCTTCAGCTTGGCGACCAGCTCCCGCTGCATCTTCTCCGCCTGACGCTGGGTGGTCGGGCGCGCGCCGGACTGACCCTCCGCAGCAATCTGCTGCCCCTGCGCCATCAGCGTCTGCAGCTCGCGCAGAGTGCGGCGACCGAGCAGGAAGTAGGCGATCGTGAAGCCGAGGACTGCAGGCACGAAGCCAGCGATCAGGGAAGACGCCACCAACCAGCCAATGAGGAAGCAGGCGGACGCAACGGCAAGAGAGATGAGAAGGTTGTACATGGGGCTCCGGTCTGAGGAGCTAACCCGATCAACCTCCGGTGTCGGTCGCTCCGCCCTCTGAGACTTCAGAGCGCAGGGTCGCAGTCAGCTCCCCTGCTGGGATCTCCAGGCTGCCCTGAACCCCGGTGGCCAGGTCCGTCCAGTTGTCCTTGTAGGTGAACGTTCCGGCGATGTGGACCCCGAGGTACGACAGGTCGCCCTGCCACAGGAAGCTGTGCGCAGTGTCGGCTTCGGTGGAGTAGGTGCCCTGGAAGACGAGGGAGAAGTTGTTGCAGTTGTTCGGATCCGGCTCGTAGGTGCCCTCGTAGGCCTGACCGTCGACGGACAGCTGGAACGACTGCTTGCTGGGAATGTACTTGATGGTCCACTCCGACCACCCATTGACGAATATCTGGCGGAACGGGTAGTCAGCGGTGTTGGTCCCGGTGACGAGGTCGTCGGTCACCGCGGAGTGAGACCACACGACATAGTCTCCATCCATGCGACTGGTGTCACCACAGTCCGGGTCACATCCCATCAGGGTCAGTGCCAGCAGCATCTCTGCCTCCAGTAGAGGGGCAGCGTATCACAGGGATCCAGGTTAGGGCCGCACCCCGAGGTGATCATGGCCATCGACCTGCGCTGCTTTACTTATGTCGACATCCTCCAGCCCCAGACTGCGAGCTTCCTGGCGACCATCTCCAAGGGCTACCCGCCGCTGAAGAACCAGGCCGCGCTGTTCATCGAAGTCTCGCCGGGCATGGACATCAACCTCGTCACCGACATCGCCCTCAAGCAGACCTCCTGCACCCCGGGCATCCAGATCGTCGAGCGTCGATCGGGCGTCCTTGAGCTGCACCACTACGATCAGGGACAGGTCCGGGCCGCCGGAGAGGCCATCCTGGATGCGCTCGATCTCAAGGTGACCGACCGGCTCAAGCCCCGGATCGTCTCCGCGCAGAACATCTCCGGCGTGGAGGGCTACCAGGCCCAGATCGTCAACCGCTTCCGGCACGGCAACGTCATCGACGAAGGGCAGACCCTCTACGTCCTCGAGATCCACCCCGCTGGCTACGCCCTCATCGCCACCAACGAAGCCGAGAAGGCCGCCAACATCAACGTCCTGGAGTTCCTCTCCTTCGGCGCATTCGGGCGGGTCTACCTCGGCGGCAACGAGGCCGACATCGAGGAAGCCGCCAAGGCCGCCCTCGCCGCGCTCGCTGCCATCGACGGTCGCGAGAACGCCGGGTAGTCGGCGGTATTTACGAGCACTGGTGGTGGGCTGTGGTGCCTGTTCGCGGCGTGTGAGCCTGCGGAACCATCCGGCACGCCCCAGAGACGAATCGATCATCAAGAGGTTTTCCAATGACCACCGTCGTAATCTGCGAAGCCGTCCGCACCCCCATCGGCCGCTTCATGGGCGGGCTGGCCGGCGTGCGCGCCGATGATCTGGCCGCCCACAGCATCCAGGCCGTCCTGGAGCGCACCGGGATCGACCCCGCGCTGGTCGACGACGTGTTCCTCGGCTGTGCCAACCAGTCCGGCGAAGACAACCGCAACGTCGCCCGCATGGCCCTGCTGCTTGCCGGGATGCCCCAGTCCGTGCCCGGGGTGACGGTCAACCGGCTGTGTGCCAGCGGACTCGAAGCCGTCAACCAGGCGTTTCGGGCAGCTCGCTGCGGCGACGGCTCGGTGTACATCGCTGGCGGTGTGGAGAACATGAGCCGGGCCCCCTACTCGATGCCCCGGGGCGCGAACTACCCCAAGGCCGGCAACGTCACCATCTACGACACCTCGCTGGGCTGGCGCTACCCGAACCCGAAGATGGAGGCCATGTTCCCGCTCGAAGCCATGGGCTGCACCGCGGAGAACATCGTCGACCGCATGGGCATCTCCCGAGAAGAGCAGGACGCCTTCGCGCTCCACAGCCACGTCAAGGCCCTCGACGCCATCGACGCTGGCAGGCTCGCTGCCGAGATCGCACCCATCGAGGTGCCCGCCGGTCGCCGCCAGACGAAGATGCTCTCCGAAGACGAGGGGCCACGACGCGGCTCGACCATCGAGAAGCTCGCCAGCCTGCGCGCTGCGTTCCGCTCCGGCGGCTCGGTCACTGCCGGCAACTCCTCGACCCTCAACGACGGCTCCTGCGCGCTGCTCATCACCACCGAGAAGCGAGCCAAAGAGCTGGGCCTCACCCCGATGGCTCGGCTGGTCTCCTGCGCGGCGGCTGGAGTGGACCCGGAGGTCATGGGCCTCGGTCCGGTGCCCGCCACCCACAAGGCGCTCGGGCTCGCCGGCCTGACGCTGGCGGACATCGACCTCATCGAGCTGAACGAAGCATTCGCCGCCCAGAGCCTCGGGGTCATCCAGCAGCTCGGCCTCGATGCATCAAAGGTCAACGTCAACGGCGGAGCCATCGCGCTCGGCCACCCCCTGGGCTGCTCCGGCGCCCGCATCCTCACCACCCTCATCTACGCCATGCGCGACCGGGGCTCCCGCTACGGGCTCGCGGCCCTGTGTGTCGGCGTCGGTCAGGGCGTGAGCACCATCGTGGAGGCTCTGTAATGTCCCTTGAGAACGTATCCATCTTCGGCGCCGGGACCATGGGTCACGGCATCGCCCAGGTCTGTGCTGCCGCCGGCATGACGGTCAAGCTCTACGACATCGACCAGCCCCGGGTCGATGCTGGCCTGGCCCGGATCGCCAAGAACCTCACCAAGGGCATCGCCCGGGGCAAGGTCACCGAGGAAGAGCGGGCCACGACCCTCGCCAACGTCACCGGCGTCACTGAGCTGGCGGCGGCAGCAGAGGGCGCAGACATCCTCATCGAGGCGATCCCCGAGAAGCTGGAGATGAAGCACAGCCTGTTTACTGCGCTCGACCAGTACGCCGAGCCGGGCGCCATCTTCGCCACCAACACTTCCTCCATCTCCATCGCGAAGATCTCGGAGTGCGTCTCGGACCCCAGCCGGGTCATCGGCACCCACTTCTTCAACCCCGTCTTCATCATGAAGCTGCTGGAGATCATCCACCACCCCGGCACCGGCAACGACGTCATCGACGCGGTGCAGGGCTTCGGAGTGCGCATCGGCAAGGAGTGCATCCTCGTCCGCGACGTGCCCGGCTTCGCCACCAGCCGCCTCGGGGTCGCCCTGGGCATGGAGGCGATCCGGATGCTGGAGCAGGGCGTGGCGAGCGCTGCGGACATCGACAAGGCCATGGTGCTCGGCTACCGCCACCCCATCGGCCCGCTCAAGCTCACCGACCTCGTCGGCCTCGACGTGCGCATGAACATCGGCGAGTACCTCTCCGGCGCGCTGAACAACCCGGCGTTTGACCCTCCGAAGCTGATGAAGCGGCTGGTCTCTGAGGGCAAGCTGGGGCAGAAGAGCGGCGAGGGTTTCTACCGCTGGTAGGGAGCCTCCGCAGGTCGCGCTACTTCAGCCGCTCGGCATCCTCCGACGTCCACGTCCCTGAGCGCCCATGCCGACGCATCATCTGGATGTAGTGGGTGTTTCGCGGATCGACGCCGAGCAGCCGGTTGAGGTGGCCCATCTCAAACGGCTTGAGGCTGGTCGGCGCCCAGAACAGCGTCTTGTCCAGGGCGATCTGCCGGCCGACCCCCCGCCCGATGCGGACCTGGGTGGGGCGATAGCCCGGCGCACGCAGGCGCACGGTGTTCAGCGGCGGGATGAGCCACCGACCGGGGAACCACAGGATGGTCACCTCAGCCGGGGTGTTCTCCAGCCACTCCCCCCGGTGCTTGATGTTCGCACCGGTCGGCGCGCTCTCCACGGTGACCGTGTGGCGGGTCGGGACCAGCAGCGCAGTGCCATAGACCAGGGCGATCCAGATGAACATGTTTGCGATCTATCGCATGCCTATGGCTGCGGCTCCCCGCTGTCGTAGCAGACCATCGAGTCCCGCCCCTCCCGCAGCATCATCAGCCGCCCCCCACCCTGGCGCAGCTCCAGGTACTCCGAGGCCACCCCGCGCTCGTCAGTGGTGTAGACCGAGAGGATCTGATCCCCCGGTGTCAGGCTCACCCGGACCTCCTCGCCCTCCGCACCGCTGACCAGGAGCATGGTCGGATCGGTGAGCGATGTGTTGGTGTCGAGGAGCACCCGACGCGGCCCCGGCACCGGGTCTCGCCCAGAGAGTCGGGAGCAGAGCGGCTCGTCTCCATTGAGCATCCCGGTGTGCTCAATGACGGTGTCGCCGCTGAGACGCTGCAGGCGCATGGTGTGGCGCTCGTCGGTCTGCTCGCTGGTCAGGACGCTGGCGGAGTCCGGTGGAAGTGGTGCCTGTCCGTTGAGTCGACGCCCGGCATCCAGCAGCTCAATGGCGCCCGGCTGTGATGCCTGGGCCGCCGCGATGATGATCACGATCATGGTTTGCTACCCCCTGCTCCATTGATGCCGGTGGTGTGCTTTTTGGATCAGCGGGAGGGTGTTTTTTTGGGCACCAGTCACCGGGCCGGACAGTATCCGGCCCGACTGGTGCGCTTTTGTCTGAAAAGTCACCGGGCCGGACAGTATCCGGCCCGACTGGTGCGATTTTCTTCTGAGGACCTTTCTGAACCACCCAGAGCACCGAATGGTACACAGCGCACTGCCACTGCCACAGGCTCCCCATGTCCAAGCCGCCACCACAGCCCACAGGGCTCCTCGCACTGCTCCTTCTGCCCCTCCAGGCCATCCTCACCATCGGCTTGCAGCTGTTCGCCGCGCTGATGCAAGGGATCCTGGGAGCGTTCATCCCGAAGAACGGAGACAACCCGAGCGAGGGGGAGGAGGAATGAATTCGGGGGATGATCTTTTCGCAGAATTCCCCGCCCAGGAAGGTAAAATCAAACCACCAAGGCCGAATACCCGCCGGAAGGTCTTGACTCCGGATCGACGGTTTACGAACCGTAACACCATCTATCAACGATTATTACCCCGGTATTGATTCATGGGCTCCAGACTTCGCCGCCGACCGACCCAGGACCTGCTCTCTCCGGAAATGGACGGACAGCGTCCAGAGCAAGAGGGCCCCGGTCGTCAGGGACCGGGACGGGGCAGGCAAGGCCATGGCAGGGGTAACGCGGACAATGTTCGCGAACTCCCCGAGCGCCAGGAGCCCGGCCGTGAGCAGGGTGGACCAGATCGGGGCGGAGATCAAGGTCTCGGAGAGCAGGGCGGCGGAGACTTTCTCGGCAACGACGGCGGACTGTTCGGTGCGCTCGGAAATGACCTCGCAGGCATCACACGCGCCATCGAGAGCCCGGTTGTGGCGGGCGTGCTTGAGTCTGCACCGCCAGAAGTCGGCGAGCTGATCGGCGCGGCCAATGAGATGGGCGTGGGCGGCGGCCCGATGGACTGGCTGGGCGATCTGGCCGGCGGTGCTCCCGGCGGCGCTCCAGGTGGCGAAGAGGGCGGACCGGTGATGGAAGCCGGCCCGAAGGAGACCGGCCCAAAGGCCCCCGGCGATGGTCCCCCGACAGATGCAGGCACACCCCCCACTGGCGCACCAGCAGGCGCACCGGGCGGTCCCCTCGCAGGCTCACCGGCAGGCGGCTCACCGGCAGGCGGCGCACCGGGCGGCGGCGCACCGGAAGGTCGTGGCGGTCCTGAGAGGACCCGCGTCGAGACCGTCGGCGGCGGTGGCGGTGGCGGTGGCGCATCCGCCCCTGGCGGCGGTGGTGGCAGCGTCTCCGGTGCCCAGGCCCCTGGTGGCGCCCGCGCACAGCTCGCCCCGGCCCGTCCGGTCGCCGGTCGGGTCGCCCAGTCCAGCCCCGCCCCGGTGGTGGCCGATCCAGCCCCGGCCCTCGGCAACGTGCCCGGCCCCGGTCTCGCCCCGATCAGCGGCAGCTCGGCGGCCCCATCGTTCCGCCCCGAGTCCGGCAGCGGTCAGGCGGCTCAAGACGTCCAGCCCGGCACCCTCAGCGAACGCCACAACATGGAAGTGCCCGCACCGTCGGGCATGAGCGACCTCAACTTCGAGATC
The DNA here is from genome assembly GCA_047621685.1 of Myxococcota bacterium. GTDB lineage: Bacteria > Myxococcota_A > UBA796 > UBA796 > UBA796 > JAQXDW01. The sequence continues at coordinate 7,838 of JBLHNG010000059.1, forward strand.
CCCGATCACGACTGCGACGTGGACGAGTCCGCGTCCGCCAGTGCCGGAGTCGCAGAGAGCCTGTTCGCCGAAGCCAGCACCGAGCCCCTCATCGAGGAGGCCCCGGCGTACTCCGGTGGAGGCCCGTCTGGAGAGGGCATCGTCGGCAATGACACCGGCCTGAACCCTGAGTCCGTCGGAAGCGTCGACAACACCGTCAACATCAGCGCAGCCGGTCAGGCCCCCAGCGCGGGAGCCCCGGTCGGCGGCGAGGGCGTCGCGACCCCGATCTCAGGGGCGGGCCAGCTCAACACCGCGGCCACCCAGACCCTCACCGAGCAGGCACCACCAGACCTCGGCACCCTGGACACCTCTGGACTCGCCGTCACACCCGTCGAGGGCACTCCCACCGGCGCGGCGGTCTCCGTGCTGCCCACCAACGCCCCGCTCCAGGTCTCCACCCCCAACTACCCTGGCGGCTCCGACAGCCTGCCCTCTGCCAGCGGCTACACCCCGACCACCCCCTCCACCGAGTCCGACCGCTCCGCCGCACAGCAGACCCTCGACACCGAGTCCGCCGCCCTCGATCCGATCCCCGGCGAGCGGCAGGCCCAGATCGACAACGACATCGCCCCCCAGCAGGCCCAGGGACAGACCCGGCTTGAGGGCCCCACCCAGCAGAGCCAGACCGACGCCCAGGGCGCTGTCACCCGGGGCGGCGAGGTCGTCACCACCGGTCAGACCGGCATGACCGACGCCTCGAGTCAGCTCGACACTGCGGTCAGCACCGCCGCCGCTGAGGGCTCTGCTGCGCTCTCAGAGGCCTGCGTCTCGCCCCAGCCCGCGGGCATCACTGGCGGCACTCCCGATCAGATCAGCGGACCACTGGGCGAGCGCCAGTCGCAGATGCTGGAGTCGGTGCTTCCCAGCGGCCCGGTGCCCCTGGAGATGCCCCCCGGCGCCGTCTCCGCCATGGAGGGTGCCAACACCGATCTCCTCGACACCCTCGCCACCTCGACCGATCCAACCCCGCAGTTCGATCAGCTGGTCAACGCCGAGCTTCCCGAGTCCGGCTTCGTCCCTCCGGACTTCGAGGAAGCCGTCGACACCGCACCGCCCCAGATCAACGCCAACCTGTCCGCACCGGCTGGCGGCGGTGGCGGCGGAGTGCCCACGCCCATCGAGGGAGAGGGCGCGATGGCGGCGATCGAGGGCGAGATCTCGGCCCAGACCGCCGAGCAGACCGAGCAGTGGCAGGACGCCCTGAGCGGTGGCTTCGAGGACAACGCGATATCGAGCTTCGAGGATGCCTCTTCCGAGGTCGATGGCTGCTTCACCGGCACCGCTGACAGCGCCCAGGACGTGCTCGACGACTACCAGACCAGCCGCCCAGAAGTCGAGCCCGCCGATCAGGCCGCCGAGGCCCAGTCCGCCTTCCAGCAGGCCCTCGACGACTCCGCCTCGGCCCAGTCCGAGATGTCCGGTGGCTTCCAGACCGCCCAGGGTGAGTTCGATGCCTCCAGCATGTCCGCCAGCGGCGACTTCTCCTCAGAGCTGACCGACGCCCGGTCCAGCCACCTCGACGCCACCACCGCCGCCAGTGCCGACTACGACGCCGGCTACGAGCAGGCGCGGACCTCCTACGCCGCCGATCACGGCGCGGCGCTGGGCACAATGCAGGGCACGCAGTCCGGTGCGATGCAGGGCGCACAGCAGGCCTGGAGTGTCGAGCAGGAAACCAGCGCCTCCGCCATGTCCGCGCACCAGGCCGGCTTCGAGCGCCAGCGCGGTGCCCTCGATGCCCAGACCACCCAGGCCCGCACCCAGGCCCAGTCCACCCTCGACGCCGACGTCTCCCGCTACCAGACCCAGGCCCGCTCCGAGCTGGACAGCCAGATGACCTCCGCCCGCAGTCAGGTGGACGGTCAGGTCACCGACGGCATGTGTCAGGTCGACGCTGAGCTTCAGTCCGGCATCGACGGCTTCGAGACCGAGATCCAGACCGGTGTGGCTCAGGCTGAGTCCGAGCGCAGCAGCGCAGAATCCGAGGCCGACCGAAAGCGCGAAGAGGACCAGGACGGCGGGGTGCTCTCCGCCATCGGCGATGCCGTCTCCAGCGCCTGGAACGCCATCTGCGACTGGATCTCCGAGCGGTTCGAGGCCGCCAAGAACGCGATCAACGGCTTCTTGGAGGCCGCCAAGAACGCCGCCCTGGGTGTGCTGGAGGCTGCCCGAAGCGCCGCCCTGGGGATCCTGGAGGGCATCCGAGATGCTGTCCACGGCATCATCTCCGCAGTCTGCGAGGCGCTGCGCACCTTCATCTCGGCCATCGCCGATGCCCTGCGTGCCGCCATCGACATGGTCGTGCAGTTCATCACCGCCGCCATCCAGCTCGTCGCCTCCGCGCTCAACACCCTCATCGAGTCCTTCCAGGTCCTGGTCAACGCCCTGGTTCAGGGTCTGATCTCGGTGGTCTCGCTCATCGACGAGGACCTCGGCGCGCAGCTCTCCGCCGCCGGGGATGTGTTCCTCGGTGCATTCAACGGCCTCTGCGACACCGCCCAGAGCGCCGTCCAGGGCGCCGCCGATGGCCTCACCGCTCAGGTCCAGGCCGCCGGGGACGCCCTCTCCGCGACCATCACCGCCGCTGAAGACGGCCTCATCAGCGCCATCGACACCGCCGAGTCCGCACTGCACGCCGCGACCGATGCTGCCTTCGATGCTGCAGTCAGTGCGGTCAATGCCGCCTTCGACATCGCCTCCGCCGCCATCACCGCGGCCTTCGAGCTCGCCCGCGCCGCAGTCACCGCATGGTTCGACGCCCAGCTCGCCATGCTTGAGGCCGCCCGGGAGTGGGTCGACGCCCACATCCACGAGGCCATCTCCGCGCTCCAGGCTGCCGGAGAGTGGCTGTCAGACCGCTGGGAGGACCTCAAGGAGTTCGCCGCAGACGCGTGGGTGTTCCTGGAGAAGGGACTGGTCGCTTTCTGGAACAGCCCATGGCGGGATGTCATCCTCGGCGCGCTGCTCACCGCGGTCGCGATCGGCGCCATCGCGCTCATCACCGTCGCAACCGGTGGTCTGGCGCTTCCCCTCCTCATCGGACTCACCGCGGTCATCACCGGTGGAACCGCCGCTGCGGTCTACGGCGGCGGCGAGCTGGCGGCCCGCCGGGCCTACGTCGATCTGGCGACCAACCACGGGGAGTTCATGATCCCCGAGTCCCAGATGATGGAGGATCCCAACAACCCCGGCCAGATGATCCCCGACCCGAGCCTCGCAGCGAACGACTGGTACAGCGACACCCTCGGCAGCGTCGAGCGCAACCCCGACGGCACCATGAGCTACATGCGCGACGGCGAGCTGGTCACGGTCGATCCGACCGACGAAGCTGCGGTTCGTGAGATGGCGGCGTATGGCTTCGCGCGCGACGCCGACGGCAACCTCATCGGCGAGAGCATGGGCGACAGCCTCAACGACTCCGCTGCGCTGGCCGCCGCCAAGGGCACCGAGTGGGCGATCAGCGGCGCGGTCATCGCTGCCACCGGTGGCCTCATGCCCGTCGGCACCGTTGCCCAGCCGCTCTCCACCGCTGCCCGGGTCGGCTACGCGATGCTCATCGATGGTGGCCTGAGCACCGTCAGCGACGTCGTCACCCAGCCCCTGACCTCCGCCATTGAGGACTCCATCGACTCCGACGAGCGCGGGTTTGGTGACTCCCTCTCCGAGTGGACCGAGAGCCGCACCCACGAGCGGGTTCCGATCCAGGACGCCGACGGCAACGTCGTCGGCTACGCCCGGGGTGATGAGCTGTCGGGCTGGGAGATCGCCGGACAGGAGGCCCTGAGCGCGGGTGCCAACATCGTCACTGCCGGTGCTGGCGGCTGGGCAGAGACGCTGACCGAGAACCGCGAGTTCCGCAGCCAGGTCACCGAGTTCCTCACCGAGCAGGCCGTCAACACCACCGAGGGCGGAGCCAGCGAGGCGCTGACCTACACCGTCAACAGCATGTCTGGACGCTCCCAGGAGGACTTCTCCTGGCAGGGTCTGATGGACAACACGATGTATGGTGCCGCCGGCAGCGCCATCCAGGGCACCGCCTCTGAGGGAACCACCCACCTCGGCGAGAGCGTGGGGCACTCCATCGCGGGCACCCAGCCGGTGAGCAACACCTCCGGCACCTCCACTCAGCAGCAAGACACCGGCCCCACCCAGGAGCAGTCCACCAGCACGGACACCTCCGACCTCGACAGCATCATCAATGCCACGATCATGGACTCCGCCGGCACCGCGCTGCTCAACACCAGCGACTCCGACGCCGTCTCTGCTGATCAGGCCAACGTCGTCAACACCACCGACACCGACACGGTCACCGTCGGTGACACCACCCTCGACACATCGGGCACCGACCGCATCGAGGTCAGCTCCGACGCCAGCACCGTCGAGACCACCTCTGGCGACACCCAGCAGACTGTGCACATCGACGGCGAGAGCCAGGGCACCGACTCCGCACCGATCCCGATGCCCACCCAGCAGGATCAGCAGGCCGCCAGCCAGACCTCCGACCAGACCCCGATCCAGCAGCGCATCGATCAGACCACCGGCGTGGACAGGGGCGCAGACCACGACGCCTCAATGGCCGACATGGCAGCCTACTACCAGCAGATGGAGACCGACGCACAGAGCCAGGACACCCACACCCAGGACATCCACACTCAGGACATCGATCAGACTCCTGGCAGCACCCGCACCCCCACCCCTGAGGTGCAGGGCAAAGCCGACGATGTCATGGCGACCCTGCAGCTGATGATCGAGCATGCCGAGCACAACGGCGAGCCGCAGATGGTCCAGGGGCATCAGGCCGCGGTCGACAAGGTCCGCCAGATCCTCTCCGAGCAGTCTCCAGGGATCACCGATGCCATGAAGATGGCGTTCCTCACCGACTACCACGCCCGGCTCAACGACTTCGCCAACCAGGACGCCGACGGCTTCAACATCGTCCGAGACACCGTCAACGCGGCCTCGGTCAAGGACGAGAACGGCGATGTGCAGAGCAACCCCTACCTGAGACAGGGCGAGACCATCCCGCTCCAGGCCCTCCAGGACGCCGGGCCGATGAGCCGCCTGTATGGCACCGACAAGGTGTTCGGCATGCTCACCCCCGATGCTCAGGCCGAGCTGGCTTCGATCGGGGTGGATGCTGACAGCTTCGGGCAGTTCCTCTCGGACAACCCTGACTACAACCTCTCCGGCAACTTCGACGCCAGCGCCCATGTCGAGGGCTACAACAACACCGCATGGTGGGGGCTTCAGTCGGAGGGAGAGGCCAGCAACGTCACCGAGCTGATCGACGCCCTGGCGCTGACCCCCGAGAACTACCCCCAGGGTGGCGTGCGGTTCAACGTCGATCCGAACACCGCCCACGACGGCGGGATGACCAAGCCCACCGCGTTCGACGGCTTGTTCCCCGAGTGGGCCGCGACCGAGCAGGTCAACCCGTTCGGCGTGACTGCCGGTGGCAAGCAGGAAGGTGTGGCAGCCCGCATCCCGATCAGCAGGGTCGACAACATCGAGGTCTTCGCCGGTGTGCCCGACCAGCTCGTCAACAAGACCGCGACCGATCTGCAGGCCTCCCTCACCGGACAGGGCAACACCGACGCCGCCGCGCTGGTCCGCAGCATCTCCGGCACCGATCTCCCCAATGCCGTGCGCCTCGCCGCGCTCAACGACCTCCAGGTTGCCCTGGACAATCCCTCCAACGCCAGCCGCCCTGTCAGCGACATTGCCGAGGAGGTGCTGAGCAGTCGTCCGGAATACAGCGCACTGCGTCGTCGCGTGGAAACAAACCACACCGACAGCTGAGATGCCCCTGAACAGATGGTTACACCAACATGATCGTCGATTCTATGCTCAACAGTCGCATACAGAAGCAGCTCTCTGACGGCAGCGTCTGGACCGGCCCCAACCTCACCCACCCCCACGACGGTCTGCTCCAGGCAGTGCGCTCCGCCGGCTCACAGCGCCCGGCCTTCGTGGAGGCCATTCGGCAGCGCCTGGGCAGCACCGACCGCCGTCAGCGCACCGGCGCCGTCGCCCTGCTTCGGGAGATCCTACCGGACATCGGGGCGGATCGAGCACTGGCTGCGCTGCACTCCGTACCACTGGATCCCGGCGTTACTCCAGCATGGCGCATTGATCACGCTGACCTGGAGCAGTCCGCTGCCGTCGCCCTCGCTGGCCACCTCACTGCCGAAGATACGAACACCCTCGCCTGGCTCAAGCAGCTCGTCACTGGTCGGCCCTACCGGGTGTTCCTGCTCGGGGCCATCGCCCGGGTCGATCCGGACTGGCTCCTGGCGAACGCTGCGCTGGTCAGTCACCGAAACCTCGCGGTGCTCGCCGCGCTGCCCGAGCCGAAGCGCGCCGCACTGATTGCTGCGCTGGCTCCCTGGCCGCCGGAGTCCCCTTCCGTGCTCACCCGAGCGTTCTGGAAGCGCATCCCGCCCGCCGAGGCCACACGGCTCCGTTCCTTGATGTGGTTGGAATAACCGGCACTCACTGGAGCAGCACTGACCGACCAGTTCACCTGTCTGGCCGGCCACGAGCACGCCCCGGACGACCCATTCGGCCAGGAGACCCTCACCGCTGACGGTCGCTTCACCTGTGAGCGCCTCAATGAGCTTCTCCAAGGGTCGAAATTTCACCGGGTATAACCATGTGATCCGTACCTGTGACGGCTGGAGCCGGTGGCTTCGAACAGCGGACAGCCCGGCCGATCCGCCGGAGGGGCTGTCGGTGGACGGCCAACAGGGCTCCAGGGCGCAATGATCGTGCTCGCTGTATCTGGCGGCGTGCCAGAAGCTTCAGTAGTGTCTGGCCGGTTAGACTCCCTCCATGCTCGTTCTCCTCACTACCTTCAGCTGCATCCACGCCGACACCCAGGCCATCCGTCAGGACGACCAGGAGAAGAAGCAGCTGTCTGAGGCCGCCCAGGAGTACTGGGACGGGGTGCGCTGGGAGGTTGATGACCAGTCTGCGATGTTCATCAACGAGGATGACCGCGCGCTGTTTCGCTCCCGGGTCGATGAGCAGCGTGACTTGGAGCGACTCGTTGAAGCGACGGTGCTCCAGGTGACCCTCGATCCCGCCCTGGAGATCACCACCCAGAACGAGACCTGGCGCACGGCCATCGTGCTGACCAAGGTGGAGGGCTACACCCTGCCCGCCCAGATCGTGCGCACCGAAGAGGTCAGCCAGACCTGGTTTCGGACCCCGTCGGGGTGGTTCTTAGAGTGGGATCCAGACGCCCCGGGGCCGCTGGTCGGGAGCGTGGAGTGATCGCAGCCCTGGTCCGGGCGATGTCCAGACCGGCCGACCCCTCCGACCCTGACTCCGTCGATCCGTCTCTCCTTGCTGCCGTTGTGCCCACCGTCGATCGGCTGAGCCGGCTCTGGTACCGCCTCCAGGTTGATGGAATCGACACCGTGCCCGAGGGCGGGGCGCTGCTGGTGGGCAACCACAACTCCGGCACGATGTTCCTCGAAGCCATGGGCACGTATGCCCGCTACTACCGGACGCGGGGCTACCACGAGCTGCTGGCCGGGCTGGGGCACGACGCGGTGGTGGATGCGCCCCTGCTCGGTCGGCTGCTGGTGCGGGTGGGGGCGCTGCGGGCCGGGCATGAGACGGCCGCCGCTGCGTTTGCTGCGGGCCGCAAGGTGGTGGTGTTTCCTGGCGGTAACCGGGAGGCGTTTCGTCCCTGGAGCCGGCGCTATGAGATCGACATGGCAGGGCGGTATGGCTTCGTGAAGCTTGCGATTCGCCACCAGGTTCCGATTGTGCCGGTGGTGTTTGTGGGTGGGCAGAGCGGGCTGATGATTCTCACTGATGGGCGGCGGCTGGCGAAGCTGCTGCGGGCGGATCGGTGGCTGCGTTCGGACGTCTGGCCGCTGATGATTGCGCTGCCGTGGGGGGTGGCGCTGGGTCCGTTGCCGCACATTCCGCTGCCGGTGCGCTGTCATACGCGGTTTCTTTCGGCGATCTCGGTGGATGGGTATGGGCCGGAGGATGCCGATGACCTGGCGGTGGTGGCTGAGCTGCATGGGGAGGTGGTTGCGGCGATGCAGCAAGCGATGGATGAGATGGTTGCTCAACGGCGGGCTGGGGGGTCGCAGGGGGAGCGGCCGCAAGGCGGGCACTCCCAGAATGATCCGACGTAAGGCGGCCGCTGGAGCGGGCACTCATGGAGGAAGTGCAGCCCCCCTTGAGCGCAGCGCCATGAGCGGGCCGTAAGGCCAGCGTTGGAGCGGAGTGGCCAGAAAAAGGAGGGCGCCGACGATGGCGTACCTCGGGCCATGGGTGAGGGAGGGCCCTTCGGTATCGAGAGCCACGAGGCTGAGAGCGCCCCTGGCTGAGAAGGCCGAAGGGCGAGCAGGACAGGTCGGCAACATCTAGAGCAGAGATGGGCGAATCCTTGAAGTGCGGCGGTACTGCAAACCCCGTCTCCGTCCTTGGGCGCTGATCGCCACGGGTCCCCTCCGCGGTCCGCGCTTCACTCCCTGTCGGCGTCCACTCTTTAGATACTGCCAACGTCGCCAGCCTCGGGTCGCTTGCTGCCTCCGGGGCCGCCAGAGAATCTGGCGTGCGGCCCCTCCGACACGGCCCACTACGGGCTCCCCTTGCGCGCGCCCGGGCGAACTGAGACTCCTGAACTGGCGATCCAAAACAATACAATCAACAAAATTATGGGGGAAGGCAGCCACCTGACCGGCTTCGTCGGACTCACCCCGTCCCCGCGCCTCTCCACGAATCGACAATCAGCCCGTCTGCGACCGGCACTTGTCGAACTTGATGGTCAGTGAAAGAGAAGGCAGCCACCTGACCGGCTTCGTAGGACTCACCCCGTCCCCACTCCTCTCCCCGAATCGGCAGCTCGCCCGTCTACGACCGGCTGCTGCCGAAAGCGAGCCGGAGAAACCCAAGCCCCTGTAGCAGCCATCAACAAACCGCCAATCTATTGGCAGCCTCGCCAATCCACCATCCAAACCGCACTACACCCTTCACAGCCAGGAGGCAGAAATGCAGTGGACCCGAGCCTTTTCCATGGACAAGCTCCCCGTCGGGGGCGCGAAGCTCTTCAAGCAGGGGCGCGAGCAGGTCGCGGTGTTTCGACCCAGCGATGCGGAGATCTTCGCGGTCGACAACCGCTGTCCCCACGAGGGCTACCCGCTCATCCAGGGCAGCCGGGATGGCTGCACGCTGACCTGCTGCTGGCACAACTACAAGTTCGACCTCCGCACCGGCTCCTGCCTCAAAGGCGACGAGGCGGTGCGCACCTACCCGGTCCGCATCGCGGAGGGCAGCGTAGAGCTGGACCTCACCCCGCCCGACCCGACTGCCGCCATCCCCGCCTACTGGGCGAGCCTCGCAGAAGGGCTGCATGCGTACCGGGTCGGCCAGTCCGTCCGCGATGTGGTGCGGCTGCTGTCCGCCGGGGTGACGCCGGAAGCGGTCGCCGCGTTCCTCGCCGGCTGGGACGGGGCGCGCTCGGAGTACGGTGCGAGCCACGCCCTCGCGGTGGCCCACGATGTGCTGGCGTGGCTGCCCCGCTACCCCGGCCCCCGGTTCGCCATCCCCCTCGCCCAGCTCATCGATCTGACCGCCCGGGGCACGGTCCGGCGCCCAGAGCGTCCGGTGGCGGAGGCGGTGGACCCGGGCGACGATCCGGTCGCCGCAGGGGTGGCCTTCCAGGCTGCGGTGGAGTCTGAGGACGGTTTATTGGCGGAGGGCATCCTGCTCGGCGCCCTTGCACGCGGCTGGAGACGGGCGGAGCTGGAGCACTGGTTCTTCGCTTTGTGTGCCGACCACTTCCTCAGCTTCGGACACCGACTCATCTACCAGACCAAGGCCTTCGACCTGCTCGACGCTGCGGACTGGCAGCACGCCAGCCCCATCCTCCGTGGTCACCTCGCGGGCATCGTCAACGGCACCCGGGAGGACGTGCTGCCGGCGTGGGCAGGCTTTCGAAAGAGACTGGCAGACCTGGACCTGCCCGCGCTCTACGCCACCCCGACCGATGAGAATTGGCACGGCGAGGCTGCGGTGACCGAGGCGCTGCTGACCGGCACGGTCGCGGAGAGCTTCACAGAAGTCGTCGACGCACTCTCCGCGGGCGCTCCCCTGCCCCGGCTGGTCGACGCGATCTCCCTGGCCGCCGCCGAGCGCATGCTGCGGTTCGATGTGACCATCGACGCCGATCCGGGCAACCAGGACAATTGGCTCTCCGTCACCCACATCCAGACCTTCGCCAGCGCCCTGCGCCACACCCTGTCCCGCTTTGAGCGTCCTGAGGTGCTTCGGCTGGTGCTGTTCGCCGCCCGGTTCGTCCACCACCACCGGGTGCTCGATGGGACGCCCGAAGTCTATGTGCCCGCCCCGACCCCCGATGCCGCCGCGACCCTGGCCGCCATCGGGGCTGGAGACATCGCCGGAGCGCTGAGCCAGACCGCCGCGGTATTCACCGACACTGAGCAGACCGCAGCACTCAAGGATGCGCTGATGGATGTGGCGATCTCGGACCGGTTCTCCACCCCCATCGTCTCCGCGCACGCGATGAAGAACCTGCTCGTCGCCTTCGAGGAGTCCGCCGCGACCTGTGATCCCCGCCCGATGCTCGCGGTGGTTCGCCTGCTGACCAGCCCGCTGCAGCAGCGCTGGACCCACCGGGGTGCCCTGGAGGCGGTGGCGTTTGTCACCGAGGGGAAGATCCCGAAGCTGCTGGCGCCGTGAGAGACACGATGCTGGTCAAGTGGATCGTCTGTGAGGTCGAGCCAGATCGGCGGGCGGCGTTCTCTGAGGCACAGCGCGCCTGGTCGTCGCTCACCGGTGCGTCGGGCTTCCTGGGACAGCTCGGCGGCTGGGATGAGGCGGGCCGGGCCTGTGTGGTGGGGCTCTGGCAGGATGTCGCCCACTACCAGCACTTCATGGCCACCCTCCACGATGCGATCGCCGACCGCTCGGGGCAGGAGGGCACCTATACGGCCTGTGTCGTCGGGCTCTTTGAGCGGCGGCTGGACATCGGCGCACCGCCCCGAGCGGTCGGCGAGGTCTTGGATGCGGATCTGGCGCGCATCACTGGTCATCTGGTGACGCTGGAGCCGACCTGGACGGTTGCGCCGTGAGCAGAGACATCAAGCCTCTGGGAGCAGGCCGGTGAGGATCGGTTGTCCTTCGGACTCGCTCAGCATCGCCCGGACCGCGATCTCCGCATGGGTCGCAGTCAGGGTGGCATTGGCGTTTCGGCTGCAGCGGAGCAGCTCATCGACGAGGTGTGCGGCGAAGCGCTCCCACCCGATCGCCGCCAGCAGCGTGCTGGGATCGATGAGGCTGGCGGTCAGCCAGTCACCAGCTTCGACGAACATGCCCGGCATGATCCTCAGCTCCCAGTCTGCCGCCGGGATCGCCAGCCGC
>JBLHNG010000060.1:0-19168 GCA_047621685.1 Myxococcota bacterium
GGAGGTCTGATGGGGAAGAATCTGTCTTCCCCTCAGCAGAAAAGCGCACCGGTCGAGCCGGATACGGTCCGGCTCGGTGGCCGGTGCCCGATTTAATACGCCACGCAGACTGTCGATGTTCCCTCAAACATCGCCTTTAGCGCAGAATAGTCCGGCTTTTCCGGGTAGCCGGAGATCACGATCTTCTCCAGACGCTGCAGCCACGGTGCGGTCATGAATTTCGCCAGCATGGCATCGTTGAAGCCCGGGCTGGAGAGGTTGAGCCGACGGAGCTGCGGGAATTCACACGCCAGCAGCATGTCGAGGGTCTTGTTGTTGAACTTGAAGTCCCGAATCTCCAGATCCTGGATGTTCGCCAGAGCGGGGTTGCTCAGCAGCGCCTCGGTGATCGTGTGCTTCATCTGCGCCGTCCAGGGCGGGGTGATGGAGAGCCTCTCCAGGCTGTCGAACGCTGCGGCATTGCGCAGGAGCTTCTGGAAGGTCGGGAGGGGGCCGTCGCTGAAGCTGATGGTGAGGTCGCGGAGCTTCACCGGGAGGTCCGCCTCCATCAGCACATCGAGCTTGCTGGAGGGGAGCTGGTTGTTCTGGATTCGGAGGGCGTGCAGCGCGGTTCGGTTCTTCGAGCGCAGCAAGGCGCCGAATCCCGACTCAGACACCTGGTTGCCCTGGAGGTTCAGCGCCCCCAGCTTCGGCATGCCGGCTCCGTCCGCCAGCGCCCACACCCCGTCGTCACCGATCAGCGGGTAGTTTCCGCCGTTGCCCTCGATGCGGAGGTCCTCCATGGCGCCCAGGTGGGGAGAGTGGGCCATTGCTGCGAGGGCTTCGTCGCCGATCTCGTTGGCCGAGATATCCAGCAGCTTGAGGTTGCCGAGTGTCTTCGCGTTTGCCAGCGCCTTGCCGCCCTTGGCGAGCAGGTTGTTGTACTTCACCTTCAGGCCCGTCAGGCCCTCTGCAAAGGTCGCCTTCGCTAGCAGCCCGCCGGCGGCGCCGTCGAGAGCGTTGTACTCCACCGAGAGGTAGGAGATGTTCGACAGCGCCTTGCACTTCGTCAGGTGCGCCAGGCCCTTGTTCTTGATGTTGTTCTGGTACAGATGCAGCCAGGACAGCGACGTAAAGCCCGCCTCAGCGATGCACTTCATGCCATTCGCGCCCAGCTCATTGCTCCGCAGATCCATCAGGGTGATCTGAGCCGGATCGATCACAGAGAGGATCTTCTCCAGCCCAGCCACCTTGAGCTCGTTGTACATGAGGTCAAGCTCGGTGAAGTTCGCCATGCGCTGAGGGGTGAGGAGCTTGAGCCACTCGGTGTTGCCCTTGAAGTGGTTGATTCGAAGCTGCCGGACGCCGGGGAATTCATCCGCGAACCGATCGAGCACCACAGCGGCCTTGTCGAGCCCCTTCTTGATGATGTCGCTGAGAGGGAGCCGACCGACCAGCCGCAGCCGGGGATCGACCTTGCCGTCGAGGAGGTCGAGCAGCCACTCGGAGTGTGCGCCGCGGATGTGGGCAGGCCAGGTGGTGACCACCGGCTCGATCTCATCGACGAGGCCAGCGATGGTGTCCTCGGGCAGCGTCTTGAAGAGCTGGCCGATCTGCCACCAGGCGCTCTCGGTCATCGGCACCGTCGCAAGCTGCCGGATGGCGGCAGCGGGATCGGTCGCGACCGGCTCTGGAGCAACCACACGGCGGGGACGAGGCGGAGCGGGCTTCGCCGTCGGTGTCGGTGCTGGCTTCGCTGCAGGCTTCACAGCGGGGGTCGCAGGACTTGCGGGGGCAGACGGTGTGGTCAAGGCGACCATTGCGTCCTGGTCGAGCACTGTGAGCCCGGCCTGCCGTGCAGCCTCGAGTCGTGCACCGCACCGCGTCCCGGCGATGACCACCTCCGCCAGATGCACCCGCGTGGTCAGGCGATGCCCCTGCGCCTTGAGCTGCGCGTGGATGTCACGCTGCCGAATTCCACCGCGAAACCGCCCCAGCACCAGCACCCGCTTTCCAGCCATGTCCGCTCCCTGTCCGACGCCATCCATCGGCGTGGGAGGTGGAGTATTGCGCTACCGGGACTCAGAACAGGGTGAGCTGACGATCGAACAGCGACAGCTGAGCCTCCCGGCGACTGGCGTCTTCCCGGGCAGCCCGCCGGCGGGTATCTGCGGCGCTCTCGATGGCGATGAGGTGGTACAGGACCACGTCGAAGGGATCAGACGGTGACCGGCTTGCTGCAGTGTTCATGCGCTCTGGGCTGTGCGTGAAGTTCATGACGCCCCCGGGTTGTGCTTTTCATACTCCTCAACCCTCCAGATGCTTGCCTTGTTCACCACATGTCACGGTTTTGTCGCTGTTCAAAGCGAAGGTCCACCGACTGAAGGTGAATGCCGGCGGTCACACTCCGCAATACCCCATCGATGCCACCCCGGATGGAGCCCACACCGTGCTCGCAAGAGGCTGGGTCCCGGTGTTGGTTTCGGGCAGGGAGAAGACATACCTGCCGCCGCTCAGTCGCCCGATCTCCGCCATCGCGATCAGCCCCGACGGCAGCACAATCGCGGCGGATGGGGGCAGCATGCTGCGGCTGATGCACCGGTGACCCCGCAGCCTTCGCCGGATGGTCAGCGCGGAGGGTGGAGCAGCCTGTGGATGCGATCCGCGAGTGTGGTCACACTGTAGGGTTTCTCCAACAGCTCGACCCCGGGCTGAAGCCGACCGTCTTTGGTCATCGCATCGCTGGCGTAGCCTGAGGTGAACAGGATCGGCAGGCCAGGACGCAGACGCTGAGCGGCATCGGCCAGCTCGGCCCCGTTCATCCCTCCGGGGAGAACCACATCCGTAAACAGCAGCGCGATGGACGGCTCCGTCTCCAGAACCTCCAGGGCTCGCTGGCCATCCTCGACGTCCACCGTGGTGTAGCCGATGAGGGCAAAGAACCGCACCGTGAGGCTCCGGACTGACTCCTCATCTTCAACGACCAGCACAAGCTCGCCGCGGCCGGTCGGCGCCCTCGTGAGCCGGGCTGCGGCGGCGCTCACGGGTGGCTTTGTGTCTGCGCGAGGCAGGTAGATGTTCACCACGGTCCCCTGCCCGGGCGTGCTGGACAGCGCGATGTACCCGCCGGACTGCTTGACGAAGCCGAAGACCATGCTGAGCCCCAGACCGCTGCCCTGCCCGGGGGCCTTGGTGGTGAAGAACGGCTCAAAGACCCGAGCGAGGACATCCGGGGGAATACCGACACCCTCATCGATGACCGTCAGCAGGACATACTCGCCGGCCGGGATTGTGCCGTCGGTGGAGACCCGCTCCGTATACAGCTGGAGGTTGGCGGTCTGGAGGCTCAGTCGCCCCCCTTCCGGCATGGCATCCCGGGCATTGATCGACAGGTTCAGGATCGCGTTCTCCAGCTGAGAGGCATCCATCTCGCAGCTCCACAGCCCCTCAGCACACTGGAGGACAACCGCGACGGTCTCGCCGAGGGTCCGCTGGAGCATCTCTTCGATGCCATTCAGCAGGACGTTGAGACTGAGGAGGCTGGGGCTGAGCGCCTGCTTACGCGAGAACGCCAGCAGCCGGTGGGTCAGCGCTGCAGCCCGCTTCGCTGCTTCTTCGATCGGGCCCAGGATGTCCGCTGTCGGCTCTCCTGCAGCGCTCCTGATCCCGGCCAGCTCGATGTGGCCGAGGATCACTGTGAGCAGGTTGTTGAAGTCATGGGCCAACCCGCCGGTCAGCTGGCCGATGGCCTCCATCTTCTGCGCCTGAACCAGCAGCTCCTGGAGCCGGGCCTTCTCCTCCGCCCCTGCCCGACGCGCGCGGATGTCGGTGATGCTGGCGCGCACCACCCGCCGATTCTCCGACGGCAGGCGCACGAGATGGACCTCGCAGGGGCGCGCAGCCCCGGTCACGTGAACAAAGCTCCACTCGAAGTCCGGCGTACCGCCAGCGAGCGCCTCCGCCAGGCGCTCCTCCAGCAGGTATCGAGAGGGCTGACCATCTGGCTGGAGCAGAGGATTGATGGCGGCGATGTCCGGCTCAGCATCCTGCACAGCCCGGTGGCCGAGCAGCTCCTGTGCCTTTCGGTTGGCGAACGTCAGCGTGCTCCGGTCGACATCGAAGACCACAATGGCCTCGGGGGCATGCTCAACGAGGGTGCGAAAGCGCTCCTCGCTGCTGCGGAGATCCCGCTGGATGAGCAGGCTGGTCAGCCCGTCCGCAAGGCGTCGCCCGATGGACTCGAAGAGCGGGACCTCCCAGGAGTAGATCCGGGCCTCCTCGCAGTGGTGAATGCCCAGACACCACGCCTCGCCGACCCTGGGGTAGATCGCCATCAGCATCTGCGACCGCATCCCGAAGACCTTGACGAGGTCCAGTCCCGGATCGAGGGGTTGGTGGTTGGGATCGAAGCGGTGGGCACCGTCCGCACTGAGGGCGGTCTGGAAGACGAACCGCGAGAAATCGCTCATCGGCTGCGGCTCTTTCAGCTCCGATGCGCCCGGCCAGTCCCGACGGGTGCGCTCCATCTCAATGGACCAGGACGGCGCGTCGGGGTCACAGGGCAAGAGGAGCCAGGCGCGATCGCAGCCGAAGATGTCCAGCATCAGCTCCAAGCAGTCCTCAAGCATCGCATCGATGGTCTCTGAGTCGACGATGACGCGGTTGATGCGGTTCATGGCGTCGAGGAACTGCCGCTCGACGACAGCCCTGGCCTCGGCCTGCTTCCGCTTCGTGATGTCGGTGCTGATCACCGAGACCAGCTCCGGCCCCTCCTCCACAGGCACCCAGCCGACCCGGGTGATGTAGTAGGAGGGCCCATCCTCTCCGCCAGGCCCTGTGGTCTCATAGGTCTGCGGCTCTCGGGTCTCGAACACCGCCTTGATGGCCGCCAGCACCTTCGCCCGATCCTGCGGCTCGACGAACTTGTCCGCGGTCTGTCCCAGCACATCGTCCATGGGCAGGCTGGGGAGCGAGTGGTTGAGGTAGACGATCTGGAATTGGCGGTTGATGAGAAAGATGAAGTCAGGGGCGCGCTGGATGAGCGCCTGGAAGGTCTTGGGAGTCACCGATTCACGCTTTCCGTCACGCCTCATGATTCTGCAATCTCCTCAAGTTTCTTCGGAAGCACCTGATGACTGTTCCTCGCAGGGTACGCCAGGCGATCGGATAAAACCACAGACATACCTGTCCTATAAACAGCAGCTGTTGGAAATCGTGGTGCTGGCCTCGGCGCACTGGAGGTTCTGCTCGCATCCCCTGCGGTGACTGTGAACCACTGACCAGACGACTCCATCGAGTAGCCGCATGTAGCTGGTGCCCCCGATCTCTCCGCAATGTGCAAGAATTACCCATCACCGGACGATTCATGACCATGGACCACCTCCTCATCACCCTCCCCAAGACCGTCGTGGAGGCCGCGAAGGACGCTGATCCCGCGCTGTCGGCCTACGTCGGCCGGCTCCCGCTGGGCTGGGGGCTGCTGCTCGGCGGACCGCTCCTCGGCGTGATCGCCCTGCCTGCTGGCGTCCTCTCCGCGATCGGAGTCAGCGTCCTGACCTCCGCGACCCTGTTCGGCCTCATGCTCGCCGGACACGCCCGCCACCGTCGCGCCGTCGAGTCCGACCCCCGCACCCCCGAGATCCGAAACGCCCGCCGGCTGGTGGTGGGCTTCAACGCCCTCGCCCCTCGGCTCGAAGCCCTCATCCAGTACCCACCCCCCGACACCGCCGAGCTGTTCTCTGAGGCCCGCGGGTTGCGCATGGACATCCAGGGGATCGTCGGGGTGGCAGAGGCCGCCGTCAAGCAGCAGCCGCGGCTCGGCGCCACCACCCCCCGCCGCAGTCGGGTCCTGCCGATGACCGCCGACAACAGCCGTGTCGCAGCGGCCCGGATCGCGGCCCTCTCAGAGCGGCTGAACGATAAAGAGTCGCTGCCGCCAGGGGTGCTTCGCTTCCCGAAGCAGGCCTGAGCCTCCAGCCTCACAGCTCCTTCATGAACTTCAGCATCGCCGAGGGGCGGTCGAACTTCTTCTCCAGATACGCCATCGTCAGCTGCTCGCGTCGCCTCGCATGCAGCAGGCCAGCCAGCGGACTCGTCCCGATCACCATCGCATAGGCGCGGGCATACGCCCGGTCGTCCGCCGGATCCACTGTGACCGCAGCCACCGCGGCGGCGTGATCGACCTCGATCCGGACGAGGAGCGCCTGCTGGGCCTGCCGGGCCGCCGACAGCACCGCGTCGATCGCATCGGCCTTGTCAGCCGCGTCGGCATCGTCGGTCCGCCGCCGCATCGCCGCGAGCACCGACTCCGCCTTCTCCCAGCTCAGGGCCGCCGGATTCAGTCCGACGAACCTAAGGTCTGCGTGGGTCTCCCGGGTGGCCGCCCAGTGGTTGGATCGTGCAGGCACCGAGATGATCTTGAACTCTGGCAGCAGCAGACCGGTCAGCCGCATGCCGTGGCAGCAGCCGGTGTCCAGGCCATAGAACCGCCCTGGTCGGACCACCGGCCGATCCTCGTCGTAGAGCAGGTGGCCGACGATGAGGGGCTTGTCGCCGTCGTAGTGCTCAAACCACAGGTCGCCATACGCGCTCAGGCGCCGCTGGCCGCCCATGGTTCCGCACAGCACCCGGTGGTGTTGCTCACCCAGCGGGACCCCGGGCTCGAAGAAGCCATGCACGATGAGGGCTTCTGGAAGCTCGATGAAGTTCGGCAGGGTCTCCATCCAGTCCACCGCCGACTGCCAGCCCGCTTCCCCCAGCAGGCGGCGGCTGATGCGCTGGGAGAGTGCCGGGCGCAGCTCCCCCCGTCGCCAGCGGATGTGCTTCAGCTCGTGGTTGCCCATCACCGCCCGGGCATTGGGTCGGGTGCGGAAGAAGTCGAGCACCGCGGCATCTCCGGGGCCACGGTCCACCATGTCTCCCACCGAGATGACCTCGTCGTCCTCCGTCAGCCCGGCAGCCGCGACCAGCTCGCACAGCTCCTCAAAGCAGCCGTGGATGTCGCCGATGATCAGTCGTCGCATGGTTCCTCCTCCCGTTGACTTACGACAGACCGACACCACCGACCAGGACAAACTCCCGGACACCCTTGTCCGGCGATAGAGTCTGAGCCCCACACCGCACACCAGGAGATCGCGGCATGATCCTGTTGCTGCTCGGATGTGCCCCGGACATCCAGGACATCACCCAGACGCCCGGCGAGATCGGCACGGTGGTCACGGTGCAGTGGTGGAGCTCACGAGCGGCAGAGGGGCAGGTGACGCTCACCGCCGACGCCGGAACACGCTCCCTGTCCGCCAGCAGCGTCGAGGCCGATGGCGGCTACACCTACTCCGCGATCCTCCTCGGCCTCACCTCCGATGAGATCGCCCCTGGAACCATCCAGCTTCTCGACGGCGACACCGTGGCGGCCGTGGAGGACATCTCGGTTCACGCGGGCCGACTGAACATGGTGCTGCCCAACATCAGCCTCGACAACATCGGCGCCCCCGAGGGGATGCTGCTGACCAGCTTCGCCAGGAGCCCCTCCGCAGCGGTGATCCTCAACGAAGCTGGCAAGCCGGTCTGGGCGGTCCTCGGAGCGGAGGACATCAGCATCTCCGAGACCCGGCTCCACCCCGACGGTGGGCAGATCATCTTCGGAGAGGACCTGCACGCTGAGGACGACACGACCGACCGCCTCGTCCGGGTCAGCCTGGACGGCAGCAGCACCACCCGCTACGCCGCCCCCGGACTCCACCACGACTTCGACGTCCTCCCAGACGGCACCATCGCCTACATCGCCTACGACGCCCGAGAGGTTGATGGAGAGCTCATCCTGGGCGATCGAATCATGGAGCAGCCCGAGACAGGCGAGGCAGTGGAGATCTGGTCGGCCTGGGATGCCCTGAGCTACACCCCAGACACCCCCTCTTCGGGCCACGGCTGGACCCACGCCAACGCCCTGAACTACGACCCCACAGAGGACGCCTACTACCTGTCGGTGCACAACTACAACGCCATCCTCAAGATCGACCGGGCCACCGGAGAGACCCGCTGGACCCTCGGCGGCTCTGACGACGACTTCGACCTGCCCGAGTCCGCCACCTTTCGACGGCAGCACCAGTTCCAGATCCTCGACGACGGGATCCTGATCTTCGACAACGGCTCGGTGCAGGAGGGCTACACCGAGATCCACGAGCTGAAGCTGGATGTTGAGGCACAGACCGCGACCCCGTTGTGGAACTACCAGCCAGCGGATCCGCTCTACACGCTGATCCTCGGAGACGTACAGCGGCTCGACGATCAAGACACCCTGATCACCTACTGCGGCTCTGGTCTCGTCGAGCAGGTCAGCCCGGAGGCCGAGGTCCGCTGGCGCATGCAGACGCCGCTCGGCGTGGTCCTGGGCTACTCAACCCACCTCCAGGATCCGGCGGACTTCTTTCAGCCTATCGATCAGCGCTGAGCACGCGATCCACCAGCGCGGCCCCGGCCACCCCGACCGCATAGCAGGCCAGGTCCGACCACAGAAACCCATGGCCCAGCACCAGCGCGGCCAGCCGGTTGGCCCGGACCGCGACGATCCAGTCGGCCTGGTAGAGCTGAGAGACCTCGATGAGCAGCGCGAAGCCGCCGGCCAGCAGGGCGAGGCGTCGAACCGGATCGGTGGGTCGAAGGGTGGCGAGGATCGCATAGACCATCGCCGCCCACAGGGTGTCCCCGCCCCAGGTCACCACGAAGCCCGGCAGCGCGGCCCATCCTGAGCGGGTCAGCAGCCCGGCGGCCACGATGACCACCACAGCAAGCGCCGCCCAGACTCGCCGGCTCACAGTGGGAACATCAGGGCACCGCCCAGCAAGAGGATCGCCCCCTCCCCCACAGCCTCACCGTTGGTCATCACGTTGATCTCCCGGCCCAGCGCCGCCGACAGCTCCAAGCAGGCCGGTCCAGCGGAGATCGCATAGCCCACCCGCCCGGTCGGCTGGAGGACGAGGGTGTTGGTGCGGCCCTGCTCGCCGTCCTCTTCCCAGCGCACCCGGAGATACCACAGCTCAGTGCGTGCGGTGAGACGGATGCCGCCGTGGGCACCGCCGAGGGCGTGTCCGAGCACCTCCTGCCGCCAGCCGATGCCCCCGCCCGGCCCCCCGCCGCGCTCATCGCTGTGCTCCCCCCAGTCGTGGCGCAGGGTGAGGTTGGCTCCTGCGTTGGCGATCAGGAAGCCGGTCGGCGTGACCCCACGGGCCGCCGCGAGGGAGACCTGGAGGCCGGCGGGGTAGGCGCTCACCTCTGTGCCGACTTCTGCAGCCATCGCGGCGGAGAGGAGGAGGATCATGCCTCGATTATGCACCCTCACGACCTCCGGCGTTAGCGGGTTCCCATGCGTCGACTCCGATGGCTCCTGCTCTCCCTCGCGCTGCTCTCTGCGGCAGCGGTGGTGCTCGTGGATGCCTCGGAGCGCGAGGACATCGCATCACTGCACCCCGACCTCCGCGACACCATCCAGGCGGTGGTCGATCGGCTGGAGTCCGAGGGACACACCGTGCGCATCTCAGCGACCTGGCGCAGCCCGTCCCGTCAGGAGGCGGTCTTCCACCTCAGCCGACTCACCGAGCACCTCGGGCTCGGCCCCGGGACCACCCTGCGCGGCGGAGACTCCTGTCACAACCAGCGCCACGACGGGGCTGCGGCTTCGGCGGCCGCAGACCTGCGTGGAGCGATGGCCCTCTCCGTCGATGAGCAGGCCGACTTCTACAAGGCGCTCGGCCGGGCGGCGAGGGAGCACGGGCTGCGATGGGGTGGGAACTGGAAGCGCAAGAACCCGACCTGGGCGAAGTACGAGCTGGGCTGGGATCCGGGCCACGTCGAGCACCAGGCGCTGTGTCAGCAACTTCGCGACGGCACCTGACCAAATTTCGGCTATACGTCCATCCACACCAGGAGCGTTCAGATGAGCAGGGACGAACAAAACAATCCGCGACTCCTGGACAAAACAATTCCCCGCCGAGCGGTCCTGAGCGGCGGCGCGGCAGGCCTCGCCCTCGCCAGCCTCCCCGGCTGCGGCGACAAAGATGGCGACACCGGCACCGCCCTCAAGGAAGCCGGCATCGACCATGTCGTCGTCCTGATGATGGAGAACCGCAGCTTCGACCACTACCTCGGGGCACTGAGCCTGGAGGAGGGCCGAGACGACGTGGACGGGCTGACCGGCACGGAGGTCAACCTCGACGGCGAGGGCAACCCCTACTCCCCCGAGCACCTCACCGAGGACTGCCAGGTTGATCCTCCCCACGGCTGGTCCTCCAGCCACACCCAGTTCAACGACGGCGCCAACGACGGGTTCGTCTCCACCCACGACGGCTCCGACGTGGTCGAGAGCGGCGAGACGGGCTGGAGCATGGGCTACTACACCCGCGACGACCTGCCGGTCCACTACACCCTCGCCGACCACTTCTGCGTGCCGGATCGCTTCTTCTGCTCGGTGATGTCGTCGACCTGGCCCAACCGCCTCTACGCCCACACCGCCTCCAGCAAGGGCGTCACCAGCAACGACCTGCCCCTCGAAGGCTACGACCAGCGCTCCATCTACCAGGCGCTTCGAGAGGTCGGCGAGGAGTGGCGCTACTTCTACACCGACATCCCGTTCTTCGGGCTGCTCAAGGACCACTGGGATGAGGAGCGGGTCGGGCTCATCGAGGACTTCTTCAAGACCGCTGAGGACGGCGAGCTTCCGGCATTCACCTGGGTCGATCCCGGCTTCTCCTACAACGACGACCACCCGCCCCACCACATCAAGCTCGGCCAGCTGTTCATCGCCCTGGTCTACGAGGCCCTGGTCAGCAGCCCGCAGTGGGAGCGCACCCTGCTGGTCATCAGCTACGACGAGCACGGCGGGTTCTACGACCACGTCCCGCCGCCGAAGGTGCAGGACGACTACGCCGACCTCGGCTTCGATCAGCTCGGCTTTCGAATCCCTGCGCTCCTGGTGGGTCCGTGGGTCAAGCAGACCACCGACTCGACCGTCTACGACCATGCCTCGGTGCTCAAGTACGTCTGCGACCGGTTCGGCATTGAGCCCTGGAACACCCGGATCGCCACCGCGAACTCCATCGAGTCCTGCCTGGACACCGAGCGCATGGAAGCCTACGAGCCGATCAGCCCGCCCACCATCCCGGCATTCGACGCCCCCACCGTCGAGACTCTGCCCAGCGAGTGCAACTACGGCGACGTACACGGTCAGACCGAGCTTGCCGACTGGGTGGCGCGCAACATGCCGCACACCGATCGCCGGGATCGACTCGACGACCTGCACCGGTCGCTGATGTCCCGGGCACGGCAGCGAGGGCTCTTGAAGTCTCGCGACTTGAGCTGAGTCTCCAATTTCTGTCCGCCTCCTGTGATTGCGGGTCAGGCAGTGTGCGGCTACGAGACAGACGACTCTTGATATGGAGCCATCATGTCCAGCACCCGACGCAATCTCTTCTCCTTCGCCGCATTGTCCGGTTTCATCGTCCTGGGTGCCGGTAGCTCCCCAGATCTGGCCGAGGAACTGGCTGAGCTTGGCGAGGATCCCGACTACGAAGAAATCGACTGGGGCAGCGCAGAGGGCAACACCGACGCCAAGCGCGGAACCATCCCCAGCGCCGGCTTCTCGATGGCCTCCCTTGATGGCCGCAAGATCTGGCTGGTCAACCCCCCCAACCGCACCCCCTGCGCCAAGGCGGAGGCCGCCGGCATGATCGTGGACTGCGACACCGAGTGGGACTACGAAGGCGATCCAGAGATCGTCATCTGGTGCACGGAGATCCCCCACGTCGCCGCCCAGACTGTGCTCGACCACCTCGGGCTCACCGGCTTCAACATCCGCACCCACCAGACCAACTCCGGTGCTGGGGGCACTGGGGAGTGCGGCGAGCTGTTTGAGATCACCGTCCGCTGGGTTGACTGAGCCCGCTCACTGAGCGCCCTGCTCGCCGAAGTACGGGCGCTCAAACGGCAGCTGCAGGCGACGGGCCTCCTCGCGCCAGACCTCCGGGGCTTCTTCGCCCAGCACGATCACCGCAGCAGCGCGTGCCGCTCCGCGAAGGGTTGGATCGCTTGTGTGGAGCACGGCATCGAGGGCATCGGGGTCGGTGCGGAGGCTCGCAAAGGCATCCAGGACCGTGCCGGTTTCTGGCCGACCGACCGCAAGCAGGGTGGCACGCGCTGCTGCGGTGTCTGCGCCCTCTCGCAGCAACAGACCGTAGGCCGCCCACAGGATCGCCTCACCATTTCCATAGAGCGGCTCGCTCAGACCTGCGGCGACCTCCTCTACAGACGCGCCCACCGAGGCCGCAGCCAGGATCCGCAGCCAGCCGACATCGCCCTCTATTCCCTGTGTGCTGAGTGCGTCGGTGATCTGGCCGTGCTGGAGGGCCTGGACTGCGCGCTGGATCGGCATCATGTCACCCTGTGGCTGCGCAGCGGTCTCCGTCTCCAGCCACAGGGCCAGCCAGCGCATCCCAGGCCCGGGTCTTGTAGCTGCGACCGGGCTGGGTCAGATCAGCCGGAATTCCCGGCGGAGTGTCAGGGTAAAGGGCGCTCATGGTTCACACAAAAGCGGGTCGGGTTCTCCATCAGCCGTTTGGCTCAGGTTGGAGCCTACCAGGGCCGGGGTGGCCAAATTTGAGACACCAACGGGCACCCCCGGAGAAGCCCGTGTCCCTGCCCACCCGCCGCCTCAGCAAGCGGCTGGCCGATCTTGCCATCGGCCAGCGGTTCTGGTTCTGCCCAGACGCGACCGTTCCGCTTGCGATCATCGCGATGTCCGAGGATCCCGACACCTTCTTCCGAATGGAGAGAGTCGAGCAGACCGCAGTCTGCGGAACCACCAGCGCCGCCGGGGCCGACCAGTCACTCCAGCTCAGACCGCGGTCCCGGTAGCGCACCCGCCAGCAGTAGCTCCCCGATGCCGGAGGACTGAGCGAGACGTCGGTGAGGTCGTCGCCTTCCTGGGTGTCCTCGCCGCCGAACTGGTTCTCGTGCTGCACCCACTGGCTGACCAGGGGCTTGGTGAAGTCGTCGCAGGTCGTGGCGACTTCCCAGTGGCTCGCCCCGTGCAGCCCGTCGTCAGAGAACGCCGAGCCGGTCAGGACCACGGCCTCTCCGACCACCGCGCTCAGTGCCGTCGGGGTGGCCGGCGGACTCGGGGTGAGCGGAATCCACACGGTGTCGCGGACCACGTTGTCCAGCGGTGCCTCTGGGGTGCCGCGGCCGACCCGGGTGAGCCCGAGGCCCTCAGCGTCGATGTCGAGCACCACGAAGCCGTACTCGTCCTGGCTGACGGTGAACTGCTCGTAGTCGGCCTGATCGCTGCCACCCCAGCGATCCAGGGAGCCCCCGGCGCTGGCGACGTTGACCCACAGGTGCCGGTGGTCTCGCGACTGGCCGCGGCTGTAGGCGTGGGTGTGGCCGAACAGGTGGACCGAGGGACGCCCACAGTCGGTGGTGAACGCCTCCAGGCGGGCGATGACCTCGCCGGTGAAGTCCAGCTCACCAGGGGTCCAGACCTCGGAGAGATACGGATGGTGGAGCTGGGCGATGACCATGTCGATGTTGTCGTCGCTGCAGGTCGCCGCCAGCTCGGCCTCCAGCCACTCAAGCTGGGTGGTCGAGCCATAGCCGCCGTTGCTGTCGAGTCCGAAGACCCGAACCCGCCCATAGTCCGCCCACCACCAATGTTCCTCGTAGCCGGGAGTGCCGTTTTCGGGCAGCTGGAAGTAGCGAAAGAACAGGGGGGAGTTGGACTCGTGGTTGCCAGGAACCGGCCAGACCGTGGACTGACCGATCAGCGGGGCGGCGCCTGCGAAGAAGTCGTCGAGCCAGTCGGTGTACAGCCAGCCGCTGTCGACCAGGTCCCCGGGAATGAGCACCATGCCGACGTGGTCCGCCGGCTCCCCGCCGTACTCCGCAGCGATGTAGGGCAGGATGCCGTCGGAGACCAGCTCGGCGAACAGCTCGGGGTGGCTGTCATCCCGCTGCATGTCCGACATTGCCACGATGAGGAACTCGGCGGCCTCGCCGTCTGCTGGTGGGGTGTGGAAGCGCTGGACTTCACTGGCAGAGCCGTCGGTGTGGGCCTGGTAGTAGACGTCGGAGTCTGGTGGCAGGCCGGTCAGGGGGACGCTGTGCATGATGCCGGTGCCGCCCGTGACATCGGCAGTCCCCGAGGCGGTCAGCCCGAGCCCGTCGGTCAGCCCCCACTCCACCCGGCTCTCCTCGCCTTCGTCGGTCATCCAGAGGATCGCGGTGCTCTCGGAGGTGGTGGACTGGAGGAACGGCGCGATGAAGAAGGTGCGCTGTGGAAGCACAGCGGCTGTGGTGTCTGAGGGCGGGGTGGTGGTGGTCTTGTCTGCGCAGGCGAGCAGGGTGAGGAGCAGCATGGCTTAGAGCGACTTCGCCTGACGACTCATCCCAGCCTTCACGCTGGCCTGATCCAGCTCCGCGCGGGCCTTCTTCCACTCCGCCATCGCCGCAGGATCGTTCTCCAGCCACTCCGGGACTTCGCTGCCCGCGGTGATCAGCTTCGCGCTGGCTTCGAGCCGACGAACCTCCAGCTCCCGGGACTTCAGGCGGTAGACCGAGAAGATCACCGCACCGAGCAGGAGCGCGATGAACGGCATCCCGAAGATCATGAAGATGGCGAACATGCCGGTGATATCCATGCCGGGAGTATAGCCCCCTCAGCGAGGGGCGATCCGACCCATCACCCGACGCAGCACGTTGACCCCGATGAACGGCAGCGCAGCACCGAGTCGGATGCTGTCGGGGTGGGCCATTGCCCAGGCCGCTCCCGCCGCCGTCAGCACCAGCAGCACCACGGAGAGGACCTTCGTGCGCCGGCTCTCCACCCCGAGGTAGCCCTCTGGCTGAGTCAGCGTGTAGCCAAGCCCGACCAGCAGCGCACCGACGAAGATTCCCCCGCCGCCAGCCTGCACCATCGCGGCCTTGACCGGCTCAATCGGCAGGTTGAAGCTGATCGCTCCAACCAGTAACCAGAGGTCTGCGCCGACGAGGAACGGGTTCTGCTTCGCCTTCTTCCAGGCCAGCCCGCCGACGATGATCACCGCGAGCACCGCCGCGATCGCGAACCGGGTCGCGGCCACGGAGAGGTCGATCTCACCGGCGAGCACAAAGCCCGCAGCCAGGGTGAGAATGGGGATGAACTGCACGACTTCGACGAGGGCCTTCATGGCGGCGATCTATGCCAGCAGGCTCCGCAGCGCCCGCTTCAGCGCCCGCTGTGCCGCCGGGATGGACAAGCCCGCCAGCTCCGCAGCGGCCGACCAGGAAGCGTGGCGGATCACCTTGTCGGTGACCAGCCCCCGCTCGACGAGAGGCAGGCCGCTGAGGTCCGACTCCGAGATCGCTTCCCCCAGCGCGAGGGCGGCGGCCTCGAAGTGACAGGGGCCGGACAGGTAGCTGGTGAGTCGGGCGGCGAGTCGGGTGGGGTCTGGCGGCTCTGCATCGGGGAGTCCCGCAGACAGCGCCGCGATCAGCGCCGGACTCAGCGGTCCCTCCGCCGTCATCAGCGCGACCAGCCCCGGCAGCTCTGCGGCGAGGTCTGCCTGGAGGGCCTCCACCAGCGCATGGGCCGCCTCAGAGACGGGCCGAATCATCACCGCGGTGGGCTCCCCCGTCCGGCTCCCCCGCGCCGCCCCCACCCGCACCAGCCGATACCCCAGGCGTCGACGGAGGCGAAGCACCGACGGGGTCGCGCCGAACAGGGTGCCGAACAGGTCGGGGCGGTGGTGGGCGTGGACCGACTCGACCAGCGCGGCGGCGAGCCCACGACGTCGGTGCTCGGGGTGGGTGGCGATGCGCACGCTGCGGATCATGGTCAGCGTCCCGGCGTGGGTGGCTGCGGCGTGGCTGATGAGGGTGTCGGGGAGGGCGTGCCCCCGGATCCGGGCCGCTCCCCGGGCGAGCTGCTCACACCGGGCCATCGACAGCCCGCCCTCGACCGCGACCATGCAGGCCACCACCACCCGGCCGCCCTTCAGCATGGCGTGGAGGTGGAGGTTGGGGGCGTCGAGGATGCGGTGGAGGTCCTCGGGGGTGGTGCGGTAGTGGGCGTGGACGAGGAGGCCGAAGAAGTCGCGAAGGCGCTGCGGGTCCTCTGCCAGCCGATCTCGATCGAGCACCACAGCGACCGCCTCTCCCTCCCCCACTACAGTCGCCGGCTCTGCATCGAGCGCCAGTGCCTCGAAGATGCGTCCCTCCAGCGGGTCATCCGGACGCCAGCGGATCGGGGTGTGCAGTGTGTGGTGGTGGACTGGTCGGCCATGCTGCTCCAGGGTGGCCAGGAACCGCAGCACAAACCCCCGCCCGGTGCCCTCGTAGCCCCGGATGGTGGTAGCAAACACGATGCAGGCCGCAGGGTTGGCCCGGACGATGGCGTCGAGGAGGGGCACAGCGAGCCGGGCGGCCTCGTCGATGAGGATGATCCCGGCATCCACACCAGCCAGCAGCGCCGTCGGTGGCAGGAAGCGCGGGGCGGTCTGGGCGAACCGGAAGACCTCGGCGGCGGCGTCGGGGTGGTCTGCACTGACGACGACCGGACGATCAAGGTCACGGATCGCGAGGCCGAGCGCGGCGGACTTCCCCCGCCCCCGGTCGGCGGTGAGGCTGATGAGGGCGGGCGCTTCATTGCGCAGGTGGCCTCGGATCGCTGCGACGACCCGCTGCTGCTCGGGGCTCCCTGACACGACCCGTGGCGGCAGTGAGACTGGCGACGGCTCGGGATCGGGTGGAAACCGGCTGAGAATGCGCTGCCACAGCCGATCGGTGACGTCAGACCGCCCCGCCGGCTCCACAACCAGCCCCGGCGAGGGCACTGGGACCGGAGGCACCCGGAGGATCAGCGCACCGCCACCCCGAACGAACCCGGCACACTGGGCGAGCACGTCGGCGCTGAGTCCCTCGTGGAGGCTGAGCACCACCGCGTCATGGCTCGCGCCCAGCAGCCGACGGACCCGTCGCGGCGCGATCCCCTCCGGTCCGACCCAGAGCACATCGGTGAGGTCGACGACCAGTGCTCTGGCGTCCTGGAGGGTGTCCGCTGCGGTCCCGATGAGGGTGATGCACCGTCGATGCTGCACCCCGGGGCGATAACCGACCGACTACCAGGCCGAGCGAACCGTCACGCTGCCGCCGGTGACGAAGACATCCACCCGGGTCGCGCCATTGCCGGAGACGCCTGCGAAGTACGCCGGGGCGGTGGCGGAGGAGAAGAAGCCGAGGTCCTCGACCATCATGCTGTACTCCGGATCGCCCCAGACCTGGATGTCGTAGGCCCCACCCCAGGGCAGGGTCAGCTCGACGTCACCGCTCCAGGACTCGATGCGAACGCTGTCGCCGGGGCCGGGGTAGACCTCTGCGTCCAGGTCGCCGGAGGTCGCCAGGAGGTCGACGCTGCCGTAGAGGTTGTCGACGTCGATGCGCTCGGCGACGATCTGCTGGAAGCCGGCCATGCCCGACAGCTCGACGCTGCCACTCTCGATCTCGATCGCAGTGTTCATCGTGTCGGGGCCGAGGATGTCGAAGTCCACCCCTGCCAGCCCGGTGTCAGACTGGCTGGCCAGCACCAGCGCGCTGCCGGAGAGTCCGTAGCTGTAGTCGTTGCCGCTCAGCCGGTCCTCCGCCCGGTCCTTCTGCGTCGCCATGCCCCAGCTTCGCCCGTCGATGGTGAAGGTGTCGGTCGCGCCACCGACGTAGCTCAGGGTGCCGCTGTCGAGGTCTGCAGAGAGGAGGCCGACACCGTCTGCAGAGAGCTGATCGGTGAAGGAGTCCTGCACGGTGGTGCATCCGATCGTCAGGAACATAGGGATGAATGCGAAGGTGGACAGCCGCATGATGGACCTCATCGGTGGGGGCGTTTGCTGTCCTGACGGACGGCGCCCTCCGGGGATCCATTCAATGCAGATGCAGACTCTTCCTACACTGGCTCTGTCAGAGCAGCAGCGCCGCAGCCGGGAGCAGGGCCAGCAGGGCCACCAGCACTCCGCAGCCGCTCTTGCCGCCAGACGATGAGGCACCAGACGACGAGGCACCAGACGACGAGGTACCAGACGACGAGCCCGGTGGCGATGAAGCCGTGGGGGATGGGCGCTTCGGCGGATCAGGAACCCGCAGCGGCGGCGGGGCGGGGGGCTTGCTGGAGCCGGACCACAGGCGGACCCCGTCGTCGGGCCCGTCGAACCGATGGACCTTGCCGGGGATGAACCAGTCCGGCATCTCCTCCGAGCCGCGCATCAGCACGCTGACATCGCCGGACATCTCGACCTGGACGAACTCATAGCCGCGGAAGGTCAGCACGAGGCCTTCAGGCAGGGTCTCGGCTTCCGGCAGCGAGGCCCGGCTGCGGTAGTGCCCCTCACCGGCACCGGTCAGGGTCACCTCGGAGATCGAGGCCCCTACCGTGTCGTCGTCCTCGCCGCCGGGCTGGATGGCGAGGGGGTGGGGCGCGGTCGCGCTGTGGGTGAGGTGGACGTGGAGGGTGCCGTCGTCTTCGAAGCGGAGCACGCCGGACTCGAAGACGATGGGGGTGTCGGGGTGGGCCATGGGGGGAGTGTATCGCGGCAGATCGTCAGCGCGGAAGCAGTCGATACGTCACCAGCGACACGCTCAGCCGCCAGTGACTCTCCCGGTCCACCACACAGGCATCGACGGACCGGCCAGGCACAAAGCGGCGGACGCAGCGCAGAGTGCGTCGATTGTAATGTGGCTGGTGCTGAAATCGCCTGAAACCTGCGCACCGGTAATGGTATAGCGGTCCGCCGCATCCTGGCGCTGACTGGAGGTTCCTGTGTCCGCTTCCCGTGTCTCCCTGATGGGGCTCCTTCTCGCCGCCTCGACCACCGCAGCAGCCCAGGAGCAGGTCTCGTTTGAGTCAGACGCCGTCCCGATCGGGACCATCCTCTCGGTCGGCTACATCGACCGATTCGACGTCACGCTGGAGGCCTCCTCAGATGGGGTGCCGCTCCAGCAGCGCTTCACGATGGCGGAGAGCAGCACCCTCGTCGGTGAGCTTCAGATCCTCGACACCGGTCGCAAGGGGCCGAAGTCCGCTCGCCTTCGCTACAGCGAGGGCGGCACGACATCACGATTCGCCGGAGAGTCGGAGCGCTCGGAGGACGAGGTGGTCGGTCACAGCTACACCATCGCCCTGGGC
>JBLHNG010000061.1:0-19146 GCA_047621685.1 Myxococcota bacterium
GATTTGGGCCCGTTTCTAGACCAGGACACCGCAGGATGTTGCTGGAAAAACCGATTTAATTCGCTTGGAAGGTGTGCCTCGATCTGCTCGACGATCTGGTGGGCTTCGTGCTGAGCGCGGCTGCCGCCGGTGGCGTGGAGGACCTCAAGGAGCAGAAACATGTCGCCGCTCACCCGGGCCTCTTCGACGGCGAACTCCAGCACCTCGGCGTCTCCGCCGACCGTTCCGCCGTAGTACAGCAGGGTGGCGCTCAGCCGCCGGTCGCCAGTGTCCTCCAGCAGATCCATTGCCTCGAGGAGGGCGTCCGGGTCTGCGGTGAGCACACCAATCATGCCGAGGAAGTAAGCGCCGAGGATTGCAAAGCCGGTGCGATCTGCCTCTGCCTCTGCGGCCTGGAAGGTCGCCAGCGCAGCGAGGCGGTCTCCCTCGGCGAGTCGGTAGTGGGCGACGACCTCGCGGTAGGCCAGCTTGAGGTCGGTCCGCGCACCGCTCTGGAGCGCGATCCGGGTGCTGCTGAGCAGCTCACCGACGGAGGCGAGGTCGCCCAGCGCGAGGTGAAGCGCGGCGCGAGCGATGCCGGTGCGGGCCAGCTCATAGGGCAGCTCGGTGCTCCGGGCGTAGTACTCCGCCTCGGTGAGGTCGTCCCGGGCCAGATCGATGCGCCCGATCCGCCGATGGCAGGTCGCCAGACGGCAGAGCGCCTGGGCCATCCAGGCGGGATCCTGGTGGAGCCGGGCGTAGGCGGTCTCCTGCTCGATGTGCTGGATGGCCTCCTTGAGCTGACCGTCCTCCGCGAGCATCGCGCCGAGGCTGCCGTGGGCCTGGGCGGCGAATTCCCGCCGGTCCTGATCCACGCTGAGGTCGATGCAGCGGTTGAGCATCTCGGCGGCCTGTGCCCGACGGGCGCCGAGGCGGTGGCTGTTGGCGGCGAGCAGGAGGGCCTTGAGGGAGGTGGGGTTGTCTGGCACGCCCTCCAGCAGCGCCAGCGCCTCCTCAGCGAGCACGGCGGCCTGCTGCTTGAAGCCCTGGTGATCGTGGACCTGCGCGGTGCTGACGAGGGCGCGTGCCTGGAGCGCGGCGTCGCCCAGAGACTCGGCGATGTCTCGACCCCGGGAGAGGGAGACCATCGCCTCCTCCAGCCGCCCCTTGGCCTTGAGGACCTCTCCCCGGGCCAGCTCCAGGCGCGCCTGCACCGGACGGGGGGCGGCGAGGATGTGTCCCCGGGCGCGATCGAGGACCGACAGCGCCCGGGTGGGCTGGCCGCGGGTGAACAGGTCCTCTCCGAGTGCGACGAGGGACTCGGAGGCAGAGTCGGGCGGCGCGCCATAGGCCCGGTGCCAGGAGACCAGCTGCTCCCGCCAGTCGCTCGGTCGGCTCAGGGAGATCGTCGCTGCGAGGCTGCGGTGGATGAGGCGCTGCTGCTCCGCGGAGAGCTGGTTGAGCAGCAGCGAGCCGAGCGCCGGACGGCGGAGGCTGATCCACTCGGCGCCCTCATGGAGCACCCGGGTGATGAGCCCACGCTTGAGCAGGACGCCGAGGTCTTCGCCGGAGGGGTGGCTTCCGGTGAGGTGGAGGACGAGGTCCAGCGGCATGGTCTCACCAGCAATGGCCATGACCTCCAGGATTCGCCGGGCGGGTCGGGACAGCTCGGAGAGGGTGTCGCCATAGAGCCGGGCGAGGGCGGCGGTCGGCTCCAGGGGGGCGCTCGGGTCCAGCTCCCAGCGCAGCATGCCGTTGTCGTCGATGCCGGTGCACTGGAGGCGCTCTCGCTCGACCAGCTCTCGCATCCCAGCGACCACGATGCCCGGCTGTCCGTCGGAGATTCGGTGGAGGTGCTCGGAGAGTCCCGCAGGTGGGCTGGAGGTGCCCAGCATCTCGCGGACCAGCTTGCGGCTCTCATCGGGACGCAGCGGACGGAGGAGGATGATGTGTCCGGTGATCTCCTCAGGAGCCGTGGTGCCGGTGATGACCACCGACAGCTCTCGTCCGATCTGGATGATCCGGGCGAGCTGGGCGAGGGTCTCTGGCGGACAGTGTTGGATGTCCTCGATGAGCAGCAGCAGTGGCCCCTCGGCGGCGAGGTCTCGCAGCGCGGTGCCGATGGCCTCGATCGTCGCCGGCACGCCCCCGATGATCTGCGACAGGTCGCGGTGGATCTGGCGGAGGGGAGACAGCGGATGGGCGCCGGCGCGACACCGAAGCGCGATGCTCTCCATGCCCTCCAGCCGGGCCTGACGAAGGGCGTGGCTGGCCAGCCGGCTGGTCCCCGAGCCGATCTCCCCGAGCAGGAGGAGGATGCCACCGCCGTCGATCACCCCCTGCACGCCCCCCTTCGCCGACGACCGACCCAGCAGCGGCGGCGGACGAAGCTCGCGTCGGTTGTCGCTGGTGGTCAGCAGCGCCCGAGCGATGAACGCCGAGCCAGGACGATCCGCGGGATCCCGGGCCATCAGCCGCGAGACGAGGTCGAGCAGCCGGAGCGGAATCTCGGCTCGGTGCTCCTTGAGGGGAGTGTGGATGGAGTGGCGGAGGGCCTGGAGGTAGCCGGCGGCGTCCTTTGCCCGGTAGGGGCGGCGACCGGCGAGGGCCTCGTACAGCGTGATTCCGAGGCTGTAGAGGTCGCTGCGGCGGTCCACCGGTGCCCCGGCGAGCTGCTCAGGGGCCATGTAGGCGTAGGTGCCCATGACATCGCCGAGCGTGGTCAGCAGGGGGTGGTCCGGGTCAGTGGCCAGCCCCAGATCTAGCAGCATTACCCGCGCATCGTCGGTGAGGAAGATGTTGGAGGACTTCACATCCCGGTGGATGATGCCGCGCTCGTGGAGGTAGCCCAGGGCCTGAAGCAGGCAGTCCGCCATGGAGGAAGCGAGCGACACCGACAGCTGCCCGGACTCGCGCAGACGCTCCGAGAGGGTCTCCCCACGGAGCAGCTCCAGCACCAGGAACGGACGCGGCTCACGACAGACCGTCACGCACCGGACGATGCCGGGGTGCTCCAGGCGAGACAGCAGGAAGCCCTCTCGGAGGAACCGGTCCCGATGAGACTCCGAGCGGTTCGGCTCCCGGAGGATCTTCAGGGCTGCGGGTGCGCCGGAGTGCCGGTGGTAGCCCTTCCAGACCTCTGCGAGACCACCGCTGCCGATGTTCTCCTCCAGGACCCAGTCTCCGAGGATCTGCTCCATCACGGCCTTCAGCGCCCCCCCTGGCCGCCGCCCTGGCCGCCGCCCTGGCCGCCGCCCTGGCCGCCACCCTGACCGCCACCCTGACCGCCGCCTTGACCGCCGCCTTGACCGCCGCCTTGACCGCCGCCCTGACCGCCGCCCTGGCCGCCACCCTGTCCGCCGCCCTGGCCACCACCCTGGCCACCACCCTGACCGCCGCCCTGCTGACTGTCGCGAAGCTCGAACAGCCCTGCCCCGGCCTCGCCCATGTCCTCGTCCAGCTTCTTCTCGGCGGTCTCGACCCGCGCGGTCAGCTCATCGAGGGCGCTCTGGAGGTCGCGGGCAGCCAGGGTGGTGGCCCGGGGGTCATAGGAGACGCTCTCCGCGGGCATCAGGCCGTTGATCTTGAGGGTGGTTGTCTCCAGCTCGACCCGTCCCATGCGGTCCTGGAGGCTCTCGACATGCACGGACAGCTCCAGGAGCGTCGGCGCAGTGGAGGCGGTCAGATTGTTGTTCGATATCCGGGACTCCAGCCGGAGCAGGGCATCCTGCACGCTGCCGTCACGGTAGACGACATCTTCGGCGTAGAGCTTGTCGGAGGAGGAACCACACGCAACGGTCAGCCAGACGAGCATTTCTCAACCGTACCGCATTTTCGGCATCAACTGGAGCGCGTGCGCATCCAATCGGCCAGCGGAGTCCAGACGTGCTTCCGGGCGTGGATGCCGACGATGAGGTCGAGGTGGCCCCAGTGGACGTCGTGGTGGAAGTCGTCGAGGAGCAGCAGCGTCTTGTCATGGCTCCCGGAGCGATCAAACGCCGGCTGGCCATCGCCGGGGGGGACGAGGTGGTCGAAGTCTCCCAGGATGACCAGCAGCGGCACATCGGCGGCTCGCCAGGCATCGTCGTACTCGAACGTCCCGGTGACCGCCCAGCGGCTCATCTCCTGCCAGACGGTGACGCTGGTCCAGTCAAAGCCCCGGGTCAGACGCTCGGCGAGCAGGTCGGGCTCGATGCTGCCGGGCCACCAGCCGCTGATGGGGAAGGTGTACCCAGCGACATTGGTGACCGAGTAGAGGCTGGAGGCGACGTGGCCGCCGAGCCGAGTGCGGATCTGGAGGTTGCCGACACCGGGGATGTCTCGCAGCTTCCAGGTGATCCGGGCGAGCAGTCGGAGGAAGCGGTTGTGCTGGGCGAAGGTATAGATGCCACCGATGCCAATCACCCCACGGGGCAGGTCGGGCTCCTCAGCTGCGGCCCCGTAGATCGCTGCGCCGCCGAGTGAGTGGCCGACCCAGAACGCCGGCTGTCCGATGGCCCGGGCCACCCGCTTGACGTCGGTGACATAGTCGGCGAACCGCTCCGCACCCCGTCGCACGGCATCTGCGCTTCGGCCGTGTCCGCGCAGCTCCATGTTCCAGACGTCGAACCCGAGGCTGGCCAGCCAGGCACTCGGGGAGCGCTCGGAGGTGTGCCAGGTGTAGCGGTTCTGAGCAAAGCCGTGGACGAGCAGGACCGGGGGGAGGGTCGGGCCGCCGGGCAGGTGCTTGCGCACAATGCCGATCGGTGGGGCGTCGTCGTCTCCGGGGAGCTGGAGCACCTCCTTGTGGAGGGTCACACACTGCCGCTGATCGGTGAATTGTTCGACGGTCTCAGTGCGGATGGTTTCCAGTCTGCTCACCGGACTCAGGACCCACTCAGGGCCTTCGTCACCGCGGCGACGTTGTCGCGGTTGCCGATGAACAGTGGGGTGCGCTGGTGCAGCTCGGAGAGGGTGAGGTCGAGGATCGGGGTCTTGCCATCCGTCGCTGCGCCGCCAGCGGCTTCGACGAGGAAGGCGAGGGGGAAGGCCTCGTACATCAGCCGCAGCTTGCCCTCGGGGTTCTTGTCGCTCGCCGGGTAGAAGAACAGGCCGCCCTTGATGAGGTTGCGGTGGAAGTCAGCGACCAGGGAGCCGATGTAGCGGGCACCGTAGCCGGCCCCGGGGGCCTTGAGCGTGGCGACGTAGTCCCGCAGCGTCTGTGACCAGTTCGACCAGTAGCCCTCGTTGGTGGAGTAGGTCTTCGCGCTCGGGGCGAGCTGGATGTTGCGGTGAGACAGGAAGAACTCACCGATGCCGGGATCGAGGGTGAAGCCGTGCACGCCGTCGCCGGTGGACAGCACCAGGACCGTGCCGGAGCCGTAGACGATGTAGCCCGCCGCGACCATGTCTCGACCCGGGCGCAGGACATCGGCCTCGTTCGCGACGGTGCCCTCCGCGCTCTTGCGCCGAAAGATGCCGAAGATGGTGCCGATGGTGGCGTTGACGTCGATGTTGGAGGAGCCGTCGAGGGGGTCCATGCAGAAGACGTACCGACCGGAGTGGTACGGCGGCTGGATGTAGAACGGATCCTCGTCTTCTTCAGAGGCGACCGCGCAGCAGACACCGGGGTGCTCCAGGGCAGCCTTGAAGGTGTTGTTGGCGTAGAGGTCGAGCTTCTGAACGAACTCGCCCTGGACGTTGATCGTGCCAGTGCCGCCGA
This sequence comes from Myxococcota bacterium, assembly GCA_047621685.1. Lineage (GTDB taxonomy): Bacteria > Myxococcota_A > UBA796 > UBA796 > UBA796 > JAQXDW01. Next base: position 5,681 of record JBLHNG010000061.1, read on the forward strand.
GCATGCCAGCGAGCCCGGCGCGGTTGACCCGGGCGGAGACCATGCGGGCGGCCAGGGAGACCTGACGGAGCAGGGTGGAAAACTGACCGGTGGCCTCGGGGTGGGCGCGGGTGGTCTCGTAGATGAAGCGGTCGAGGGTGGTGCCCTCTTCGAACTGGGTCTTCACGGGGACTTCTCCAGGTCTGCACGGTAGGGGGCGAGCTTTTCGCGGAACGGTTCGCTCCACGGGGTCGCCTTTCGGGTCTCGGAATCGACTCGGACGAGCACCCGATGGCCGGTGGCGTAGTCGAGGTCTTCGTCGATGGGGAGGATCCGGAAGCCGAAGGTCAGCGAGGTGGTTCCGATGCGCTCCACCCAGACCCGGACCCGCACCTCTTCGACGTTGTAGACCGCCCGGTGGTACTCGAAGTGGTTGAGCCGCACGAGGTGGTGCTGGTCGGGGTGATGACGACTGCTCAGCGGACCGCCCCAGCCCATCTTCCGCCAGAAGCTGCCGATGGTGCGCTCGATGAGCAGCAGGTAGCGGGCGTTGTGGAGGATCTGGAAGGCGTCCAGGTCGTCGAAGTAGACGCTGTGGATGACCTCGTGGAATCGCATGGGGCTCTCTATTGTCGGCGGTGAGGTGGTGCTACCAGGCGCCCGCTACGGTGCGGCTGGCGGAATGATGATCAGCCGCTCGGCAATCGCCCAGCGTGCGGCCTTTGCATCCAGCGCCCCGGTGTTGACCATGTTGTTCAGGATGCGGTCGATGGTCCGCTCCGGCGCGGCTCGCCCCGACATCACCCGGTCGTGCCAGGTGCGGGGGGAGGGGAGGATGGCGGCGAGGAAGGCGGCCTCGTGGGGGGAGAGGTTCTCGGGACGCTTGAGGAAGTAGTGGTCAGAGGCCTGGCGGATTCCGTAGACCCCCGGCCCATACTCGACGATGTTGAGGTACAGCTCCAGGATCCGGCGCTTTCCGAGGGCGCGCTCCAGCTCCAGGGCGTACAGCAGCTCTCTCAGCTTGCGGGCGATGGTGCGCTCGCCGTCGAGGAACAGGTTCTTGGCGAGCTGCTGGGTGATGGTGGATCCACCCCGGGGACGCTCCACACCCTCAGCAAGCTCCTTCAGCGCGACGTTGATGCCCTCGATGTCGTAGCCGCCGTGGCTGGCGAACCGGGCGTCTTCCGAAGCGATGGCGGCGTCTCCGGCCAGCCGGGCCTGGGGGAGATCGGTCCAGGTGGGGTGGTCGTCGCCGGTCCGCCTCAAGACGAAGCCGCCGTCTGGCCCGGGCGCTCGCCAGGAGAAGTTGCCCCGACGCATCGAAGTCGGATCATGCAGGACACCCTCTGCACCGAGCCCATCAGCGGACACGATCGCGCTCCAGGCGACGGGCAGGCCGGTGAGGTGGGCGGTGAGGGTGAGGGTGCCGACCACCTCGGTGCGCTTGTGCTCCGGGATCAGCGAGTCGCCGAACAGGTCGAGGATTGCTTCGAAGGGAACCTCGGTGGCGGTGAGGTCGAGGTCGGCGGCATCAGAAGAGAGGCCGCCGGAGAGGGCTGCGACGATCCCACCGACCTGCGCGGTGCCATCAATGTGACCGTTCTGCCACTGGGCAGTGGCGGTGATGGCGATGGGGGGCAGCGGGCGGGGGGCGAGGACGGGGTGGGAGATCACAGCCTCGGGCACGGACAGGTCGAGGGTGACCGGGCCGCTTCCGGAGACGGTGAGGGTAGCGAGTCCGGAGAGCGGCGCATCCTCGGGGAGATACCGGGACAGCTCACCAGACCAGCCATCTCCGGTGCGAGACAGCCGGGCGCCGGGACCGCTGAGGGCGAGGGTGGGCAGGAGGGTGCCGGAGAGGTCCTCGGCGAGCACGGTGCCCTTCCACTGGACCGTCACCCCCTCTGCGGACAGCGACACCGGGACCGCCATGCCTCCGCCGCCTCCGCTGCTTCCCGAAGGACGCTGCTGGATGGCATCGAGGTCGATGTCCACGCCAGTCAGCACTGCGGTCGGACGGGGGAGGAGGGTCAGGGACAGGCTGCTGGCGCTCAGCCCGGGAGCGGCGAGGTCGAACCACTGTGCGCTGAGCGGCCCCCGGGTGGTGCCCGTCCAGGTCAGCCCCTGGCTCGTCAGTGCTGCCTCAGCCTTCGACAGCGCGACCCCGCGTGCCGCCACCAGCAGACCCCCGCCCAGGAGAAGGAGACCAGCCAGTGCTGCCGCGCCGCGCTTCACGTGACGACCTCAGACCGGGGCTGAGCCTCGTGCATGGTCTCAGACAGCGGAGCATCCAGGGAGTCCGCGAGGGCCTCGATGGAGCGGGAGAGCAGGTCCGCGCTGGGGTGGGCGGGGTCGATGCTCGGCGCGGTCACCGTCCTCCAGGCCCCCACCACCATCCGGGTTGGGGTGCGGTCGAGTGGGCGGGCGGGCACGTAGCGGGTGTCCTCAGTCTCCAGCAGCAGCCGCGCGTCGACGAGGTGGTCGAGGGTCATCTGGACGTGCCGGGCGTCGGCGCTGAGGGTGTCGATGATGTGGTCTGAGGATGAAGGCCCCTCGCCGTCGAGGTAGCGGCTGCAGACGACATGCATGACTGCGAGGGCGAAGAAGACATCGGGGTGGCGCTTCTCGGCGTGGGGATCGAGCACCCACTGCCGCTGCTGCTCGACGAGCAAGACCCAGTGCTCTCGGACATAGGCGACCTCGACCCCGACCAGCACGATGGTCCACAGCACGTTGAGCCACAGCAGGAAGACCGGCAGCAGCCCCAGGGAGCCGTAGATCATCGCCATCGAGTCTTTGGTGCCGAGGATCTCGGTGTAGGAACCAAAGCCCCGTTTTGCCGCCTCGAACAGCAGCGCGCTGGTCAGTCCGCCCCACAGCGCTGCCCGCCAGGAGACCTTCACCGAGGGCAGAAACCGGATGGCCCCGACAAACGCGATGGCGGTCATCAGCGAGGGCAGGATGTAGTTGATGATGTCGGCGATGAACGAGGCTTCTGGGACCTCGGTGAGCTTTCCGGTGACCACAAACCCGCCGGCGATGATCATCGGGGCGAGGGTGAGGGCGGCGTAGAAGCCGAAGAACCGGGTGATGAGGCTCTGGCGCGGGCGACAGTAGAAGATGTCGTTGTACGCCTTCTCTGCCTGGAAGTAGAGCTGCGCGCCGATGAGCATGATCGAGAAGACGCCGACCACTCCCAGCGTGCCCAGCGAGGTCGAGGAGAGGAAGGTGTCGATGGAGCTGCCGACGTCTTCTACCGAGGAGCTGAGCAGGACCTCGTACATCAGGTCGCGGACCTGGTTGCTCGCCAGCCCCACCGCTCCGGTCATCGCGAAAGCGAGCAGCAGCATCGGCACGATCGCCACCGTGGTCCAGTACGACAGCATCGCCGCTCGGATCGGCAGCTTGTCTCGGACCGCCTGTCGCCAGACCGCGACGGAGAACAGAATCACGATGAGCAGTGGTCGGGTCCAGCGCTTCTCAAGCCGGTCGTTGATGTAGGTGTAGAGCCTGCGGAGCTGGTCCTGCATAGCTGTCGTTATACCGGCTCAGCGCGACTGCTGCCCCCTGACTACTCTTCCTGAAGCTGCCGGATGCGCCGCATTCCCCGGGCGTCCTGGATGTTGTACGGGTCGAGGTGGGCGATGTCGGTCTGCTCGAAGCGTGTGATCGTCAGCCCGTCGATCACATAGCCACCCAGCTCTCGGCCGATGCTCTCCAGGGCGATGCTGCTGAGGTTGGGAAGGTCGGCGCAGTGCTCGCTGAAGTCTCGGCGGCAGACCGCGGTCGCAAGTGCCTCGCTGGTCCGCCCGGCGAGCAGCGTGTGCAGCACCTCCGGATCCGAGGCGCGCTCACAGCCGATGGCCTGGGCCACCCGGAGGATGTCGATCGGGACCGGGTTGACCCGCACCAGCAGGCTTGCCTCCACGTCCGCTCGGATGCTGTCCCGGCAGACCAGACCGACGGAGCCCAGGAACCGAAGCGGGAGAGCCTGGGTGCGCAGGTCGATCAGCTCGCCGCGGTGCAGGATCGGCACCAGCGCTCGGGGATGAAACGACACCCGGCTGCCCTGGGGGGTGTTGATCAACAGGGCGTGTCCGTGGGGGACCGGGGCGACGAGGCCGCGGAGGAGGACGTAGATGCCTGCTGCGAGCGCCAGCCCGGTGAGCAGTCCAGCGAGGAAGAGTGCACCAGCCATGTCACATTGTATCGGGAGCGGACAGAAAACCAGCAGGGTCGGTTAACCAAACCGACGTACACAGGGAGATGCCATGAGCGTGACCAGCGAAGTCGGGCCGCTGCGGCAGGTGATCGTGCAGCCGCCAGGTGGCGCCCTGGAGCGGATGATGCCCCGCCACATCCACCCATCGAGCCCCGACTACCTCCTGTTCGACGACCTCGTGCACGTCCCCCAGGCCCGCGCGGAGCACGCCCGGATGCGGGAGGTGCTCGGGTGTGTCGCAGAGGTCTACCTGCTCGAAGACCTGCTCACCGAGGTCCTGGGGACCAACGCGCGAGCCTCGGTCATCGAAGACGTGGCCCAGATCTCGAAGCTGTCAGACAAGGACGCCGCGCTGCTGGAGGGGCTGGAGTCTGCTGAGCTGGCCCAGACCCTCATCGTCGGCACGCTGGGCGGGACGCTGGAGGGCCGCGAGATCATGCCCCCGGTGCCCAACCTCATCTTCACCCGGGACCTCGCCGCCCGCGCTGGAGAGCTTCTCATCGTCGGCAACGCCCGCAAGGAGGCCCGGCGTCGGGAGTCGGCGATCACCTGGGCAGTGGCAGACCACCACCCGCTGTTTGACGGCATCTCCAAGGCGGAGATCTCCCGAGAGGTCCGCGGGGGCTCCTACCCGCTGACTGTCGAGGGTGGCGACATCCTCATCATTTCAAGCTCCCTGGCCCTCATTGGTGCCTCCGAGCGCACCACCTGGTCGATGATCGTGCACCTCGCCGACGAGCTGCTCGACGCCGGGTTCTCTCGGGTCCTGGTCGTTGAGATGCCTCGCCAGCGCTCCAGCATGCACCTCGACACCGTGTTCACGATGCTCTCCTGGGATCGCGCCGTGGTCTACCACCCGATCCTCCAGCCCGGCGGCGCGGAGGAGGTCAACGTCATGCGGCTGAGCCGGTCGGGGCGGCACACCCAGGTCGACGACCTCGACGGCGATCTGCTCGAAGCCCTGGCCGCGGAGGGCTACCCGCTCTCCGAGGTGCTCTGCGGCGGCGGACACCCCCTGCACGCCCACCGGGAGCAGTGGACCGACGGTGCCAACTACGTCGCCCTCGCCCCGGGCATCGTGCTTGGCTACGCCCGCAACGAGCGCACCGCCGCTGCGATGGGCGAGGCCGGCTTCCGCAGCGTGGAGTCCACCGAGTTCCTGGGCATCTTCGAGCGCGACTTCCAGTCCGACGCCGACAAGCTCATCGGCAGCGGGGAGCGGTTCGCCATCCACGTCGTCGGCAGCGAGCTGTCCCGGGGACGGGGCGGCCCACGGTGCCTGACCATGCCCCTGTCGCGGGAGGGATGATGGCGAAGCTCACCCACATCGACGATCAGGGACGACCCCGCATGGTGGACGTCAGCGCCAAGCCCGACACCGACCGACTGGCGGTGGCGGAGGGACGGGTGGTGATGTCTGCCGAGGCGCTCGTCGCGATCACGGAGGGGCGCATCAAGAAAGGCGACGTGCTCCAGATCGCCCGACTCGCCGGGATCCAGGGTGCGAAGCGGGCCAGCGAGATGATCCCCCTGTGCCACCCGCTGCCCATTGATGGTGTGGAGGTCGACATCGAGCCGGACTCTGAGACCAGCGTGCGCATCACCGCCCGGGTGGTCACCCGCTGGCGGACCGGAGTGGAGATGGAGGCGCTGACCGCAGTCACTGCCGCCGCCCTGACGGTCTACGACATGGTCAAGGCGATCGACCGGGGAATGACCATCGAGGGCGTGCGGCTCCTCGAGAAGCGCGGCGGACGGTCCGGATCCTGGTGCGTGGAGCAGTAATGGGGAATTCTCGAAAGTAGGCAATTTAAGCCTTATTTTCGATCGTTTCCCTTTCTTCCTGAAGGTCAGGTTTTGCACAGGGTGTGGTTGATCCGATACTCTTGACACGACAAGAGATCCCCTCTCCTGTCACTGCTGCTCTCTCCGCTGCGCTGTCCCACCGCCGCTGCTCCCCGCTCTCTCTCCCGGTCTTTTACAGCTCCCATGATCCAGCCACCCCTCGGCAAGCCCTGGCTCCTTTACGCGCTCCTGGGCTCCTCTCTTGTTCTCAATCTCCTCATGGTCTCCAACAAGGACGCACCCGCACCCTCGGATGCTCCTGTCGCTGAAGCTGCGCTCGCAGTTGAGCTGACTGAAGACCCCACTGCTGCTCTCGCTGAGGCTGACGCTGACGCTGTTGCTGACGCTGTTGCTGGTCTGGATGCTCCGGTCACTGAGCCGGCGCCCGATGCCCCTGATCCCGCTGTCGCGCCGGGTGAGTGGCAATTCATGGAAGCTCGCGTCGAGCACTCCCTCTCTCGAACCTTTCAGAAGAATGCCGGCGATCACGCCGATGCCCTCAGCGCGGTCTATGCCCGCCTGTTCATGTGGGACATCGACCTGCGGCGGGACCTCCAGAAGGGCGACAAGGTCCGGGTTCTCTGGCGGATCACTGAGGATGGTCAGGTCGAGATCTCCGCGGCGAAGCTTCGCTCCCGGAAGTTCGGCAAGACGCTGACGGCCTACCACTGGCAGGCCCCTGGCGATGAGTATCCCTCCTACTGGCGTGGAGATGGGATGGAGGCCGGGCTGCGGCTCAAGAACAGCCCGCTGGACTCCTACGAGCAGATCACCAGCCTGCTCAAGGACCGCCCGACCCACCGGGGCATGGACTTTAAGACTCCGGTCGGCACCCCGCTGCGGACTCCGAAGGCTGGCAATGTCACCCGGGTGAACTGGAACTGGTCGGCGAATGGGAACTGCGTGGAGGTCCAGTTTGATGATGGGACGCTGGCGAAGTTTCTGCACCTTGATGAGCTGAAGGCGACCGCAGGGGCTCGGGTTCAGCCTGGGCAGGTGATCGCGCTGACGGGTAATACTGGGCGATCTACTGCGCCACATCTGCACTATCAGCTGGATAAGGGTGCGGAGAATGTGGACCCGATTGACTACCATGGGACTGAGCGTCGTCGGCTGACTGCTGAGGTCACGGAGACGTTCAAGGTCGAGGTCGAGCGGCTCAACGCGCTGATCAAATCTGACGCGTAGTGGGTCCGCTTGTGGGAAGCACTCGGTGTTCGTAGCGGATTGTCCTGAACCGCTACGAGCGCCGCGTTCATCTCAGGGCAGCCCCACCCGGTACAGCACCGCCCCTTCAATCCGCCCGACCTCCCCAACCACCAGCCCAACCTCCCCGGCAGCATCGGAGAGAGCACCGAGGGACGGACGGAGGTTGTAGATCATCGGGGCGGAAGCATTGATCACCAGGAAGTGCCCATCCGCGACCTGCGCAAGCAGCCCCGGCAGAACCTCCCCGCGGGTCAGACTGGCCGCACCCCACCCGTGGATGACCGCGATGTCCGGTGCCCGGGTCTCCAGCACACCGTACAGCTCGTAGTCGCACGCACCGAGCCGTTGCACGTCGTGTTCCCGCAGCAGGTCGAGCAGCGCCTGCTGGCCAGGCTCGGTGAAGGTGACCACTGACACACTGGACAGCGCGACATCAGTCCGCCGGGCGTCCTGTACACCGACGATAATCCAGGGCAGGGCAAGAATAAAAGCGATCCGGGCGCGGGCGAATCCACGGGGTGGGCTGACGGTGCCGGCGAGGGCGTTGATCGACAGACCGGCGAGGATGGCGACCATGGGGGCGGTGACCACGAGGTGGTGGAGGTCCCGGGCGACCAGCCACAGGGCGCCGACCTGGAGGGGGACAAGCACCGACATGAACCGCAGCAGCGCGGTGTGTGGGGTGGGATGCCGGTCCCGCCAGCCGACCACGACGCCCGCCAGCAGCACCACCCATCCGACCACCCGCCAGGGAGAGGTGCGCGGAGTCAGCTCGCTGTCGTAGGCGACGGAGAAGAAGGCGAGGGGATCGCCGGCCCAGTACATGAGGTTGGCCAGGCTCTCCCGCACCGGGCTGCCCCCACCAGACAGCGCATCGAGCACCCGCTGCCACTGGAGGTCGGGGAAGTCGTGGCTGCGGATGTGTGGCTGAGTGGGGACGAAGCCGTGGTGGATGGCGGTCACCCACAGCGGGGCGGTGAGCAGGAGCACCGCGAGGAGAGGGCGGTGGAGTCGACCGGGGAGCGGTGGTCGGACAGCGGGACGGTCCCAGCGGGTGACCAGGGCGGCGGCAAAGAGCCCGGCGAGGGGCAGGACGAAGGTGAGCTTGGCCATGAGTCCGAGGCCCACGCCAATTCCCAGCGCGGTCAGCCCGTGCCGTCCGCCGGCCCAGCGTCGGCTCCACAGCGCCCACAGGATCAGCAGCAGGGCCGCCTGGAGTGCGATCTCGGTGCCGCCCAGCGCCCGCCGGTAGAAGATGAACCGCCAGTCGCTCGCCAGCATCAGCGCGGCGATGGCAGCGGCGACGTCGGTGCCGTGGAAGCGCAGGAAGCGGTGGACGAGCACGATCAGCAGCCCGCCGAGCAACACATGGAGCACGAGGACCGCACCAACCGAGCCGGTGGCGGCAAACAGGAGCCGGGCTGGCCAGTCCGGTGGCCCCCCGGTGTAGCGGTTGACCGCGATGGGCAGGGAGAGATCGCCGATCATGAGGCGCTCGACGGGGCGCACCTGGCTGGCGATCAGCGGCCCTGCGGTGTGCCCGACGGTGGGTGGGGTCGCACCGTCTGCCCACAGCGGCGGGCTGGTCTCGATGAGGACTGCGGGCGCGGCGTCCATGGACCATGCGATCGCCACTTCCCCGACCACCCCGAGCTGCCGCGCGGTGACAAATGCCAGCACGCCATACAGCAGCAGCGCGAGCACGACGGAGAGCGGAAATCGTCGAGGGAGCTGCAGGAGGACTCCTGAATAAAGCGTGTCTTCTTGCCGTTAGTGTCTATACTGTCACTGAACCCTGGGAGCGCAACCGTGCCTGAAGATCGCAGCGAAGATCGAAACAGACCGACGCCTTCCATCAGAGATCGCGTTGAAGGTGCTGTTCAGGACACCATTGATTGGCTGGGCGAGGCGCTCGATGGCCTGCTTGCCCCTCAGCCAGAGCTGATCCCGATTCCGGTTCGTCGGCCCACTGATCGGCGTCGATAGCGACAGGGTTTGCTCTGAAGTTTCGAGCGTGTGCTGGAGCAGACAAAATAAAAGGCGCCCCCAATTGGGAGCGCCTGACCCGATGAGGGCCACACAGAGAGCAGTTTACTCTTCTGTGGCAGTGTCTTCGGTGGTCTCACCGGAGTCGTCGTCTTTGTCACCACAACCGTTGAGTGCAACCAGGGTCATCAGAATCAGCAGGGGCTTCAGCAGGTTCATGGCGTATCCACAGTATAGAGTAAGCGTTTCGTTTTCGAACAGCGGCGATACTTTCACCGTTGGGGAGAATGTCAGGTAGACCTTGGCGTGTCAAGCCGCCGCGGTGGGATTTACCGGGGAGTTGACAGCCCATGAGCTACCCAGCTACCGATCCGATTCCCACGCATGCTGCGGAGGGGATACGGAGGCGGTGTGTGGGAGCGTGCCCAAAAGCTGACATCCTGGAGCGGCGGGGTCGGTGGTCTAATGGCCATCCTCGCGGCTCAGCTCTTGTTGGTGGGGGTCTTCGCCTTCCAACCTGAGGGTGCGCTGGCGATCATCATCGGCTTTGTCGGTGTAGTGGTGATCCTCGACAAGCCGATCCTCGGCGTCGGGGTGCTGCTAATCGCCCGCCTCGTCTCCACCGGTGCGACGGTGTTCTTCCGAATTGGCCGCATGGGCATTGGGCCGATGGAGCCTGCGCTGGTGGTGTGCCTCGCCGCGCTGGTCTTCCACGCCGCCCTCAACAAGCGCCCGCTGTGGCGGAATTGGCCCTGGCGGACGCCGTACCTGTTGTTTTTGTTCTGGGTGACGCTGTCGCTGCTGTGGAGCGTCAACCCGGGCAGTGGTCTGGGCGAGGTCCTGCCGATGCTGCTGGTCCTGGCGAACTGCATGGTCATCCTCGGCTTTGTGACGACCTGGGATGACTTCCGGCTGATGCTGTGGTTCTGGGTCGGCTCCTGTGTCGCGATCGGCCTGCTGGCCCTGGCGAGCAACTCACTGGGCATCTCAGTGGGAGATGTCTCCTTCGAGGCGGCGTCCGGTGGTGGGCGGGAGACGGGGCTGGGGCAGCAACCGAACTGGTTTGCGATGAACCTGATGTTCATCATCCACACCTGCTTTGGCATGGCCCTCCTGGAGCGGCGGAGGTGGCTTCGCTATGCGCTGATCGCCTCGGGCTTCTTCATCTTCATGATGATGCTGAAGTCCGGCTCCCGGGGGGGGGCCTATGCGACCCTGATCGGCGGCGTGCTCGCGGCACTGGCCCACCCACTGTTCCGCAAGTGGTTCGTGCGCTTTGCTGCGCTTACCGTGGTGATCTTCATCGTCGGCATCGTGTTCAACATCGGCGATGCCGGTCAGGCGCTCACCCGGATCGGCTCCTCTGTCAGTCTCCACAGCAACATCCGCCAGCTCAACTGGCTGGTCTGCATTCAGATGTTCACCGACACCTTTGGCCTCGGCATTGGGGTCGCGGGCTACGAGGATCTGCTTCCGGAGTACAACAACTACATCGCCCAGTCGCTCTACGACTACCCCCACGGCATCTTCTGGGAGGTCATCGCCCACTTTGGGATCATCGGGCTGCTGCTGGTCATCTGGACGGTGGTGATGATCGGCCGAATGGTGGGTGAGCTGGTCTCGATGTCCAAAGGCACCGAGGCAGAGGTGTTCGCCTGGACGATGCCCGCCGCGATGCTGGGCTACGGGGCCTGGTCGTTCATGGAGTTCACGGTCAACGAGAAGCCGTTCTGGGAATTCCTGGCGCTCTACACTGCCCTGTACCTCATCGTGAAGCGCACGAAGGAGGCTGGTGAGGAGCTCCCAGCGTGGTCCTCTCCGATCGCGCTGCTCAGCCGGAAGTCCACCGAAGAGGCTGTTGAGCTGGAGGTCGCTGATGGCGCTTGAGCTTGTCGTGGAGCTGGCTGCGGCGGGGCTGGCGGCCTGGGCGGCATGGCTGAGCGTGCCGCGTCCGCCTGCGCTGGACTGGCAGCGGCTGTTTAAGACCAGCCTTTCCATCGGGCTGTACGGCGAGGTCATTGCCGCAAAGCAGGACAAGACGGACTGGGAGGCTTCGGTGGCCGCGCTGGTGCCCTACCACCCCGCCGCCCGCCATGAGCCCGACCTGCTCGCGAGTCCCGACCCCGCCGCCATTCCCACCCCAGCACTGCCGGGAGAGCGGGCCCTGGTGGAGTCCCTCGTCCCGCTGTCGACCCCGGTCGAGCGCTACACCCGGATGTTCTCCGACAACGAGCAGACCCGCGATGCCCTGCTGAGTGACCCCACCAGCCTCGGGGCAGCGTTCGATCCGGTCGCTGCGATCGGAGTCGGCGCGACCTGGGAGGCCATCTCGCAGTGGGGAGATCCGGTCCGCAACGGGCTGACCCGCAAGCTCGCCCATGTGGTGGTCGTCGGGGTCGAGACCGACCTCGCTGCGGTGATGGCTGAGCAGAGCGGCGGTCGGGGCATTCGGCTGGAGGAAGAGGGCTTCATCGAGGCCCTGGATGCGGCCATGACCTCCCCGGCAGACCGCATCGTGTTTGTCGCAGAGGGGGGCGGGGTCTCGATCATCCTCAACGCCATGCACGCCCACCCGGGTCTGCGGGACCGCGTGCTGGCGGTGGTGAGCCTGGGCGGAGACATTGCCCAGAGCGACACGCAGAAGGAGTGGATGGCAGAGCACTTCACCCAGCCGGCGATGGACACCGAGCTGAACCGCTCCACCCCCTACCTCAGCGCGGTCCTGGTGGACGCTGCCGACCCGCTGGCTACGGACTGGGCCGGCCAGCGCTGGCCAATCCCTCCGCCGGATCGTTCCGGTCGCACCCCGATTCAGCCCGTCGATCTTGGCCCGCTGCCCGCGGCATGGCTCACTGAGCGTCCTGACGGACTGGCCCGGGCGCTGTGGGTGGTCCTGGCGTTCTGGCTGTAGTCAGGCGCAGGATTAGATCGGCATGTCGTTGGCGAGGAAGTAGACCCAGCAGGCAGCCGTCGCAGCCATCACGCCCACCGCATCGGCCGTCAGCGCCGCAGCCATCGCGTGGCGGGTCCGCTTGATGCCGACTGCGCCGAAGTAGACCGCGAGCACGTAGAAGGTGGTCTCGGTGGAGCCCTGGAGGGTGGAGACGAGGTAGCCGATGAAGCTGTCGGGGCCGTAGTCGTTCAGCGTCGCCATCATCACGCCATAGGCGCCGGAGCCCGACAGCGGGCGGAGCAGGGCCATCGGGAGGACCTCAGCGGGCAGGCCGACCTTCATGGTCCATTCCCCCACCGCGCCGACGAACAGGTCGATGGCGCCGCTGCCACGCAGCATGCCGACCGCTGCGAGGATCGCGACAAGGAACGGCACGATCCGGATGCCGACCTCGAAGCCTTCCTTCGCCCCGGCGACGAATGCCTCGTAGACCTTCACCCCGCGCAGGGCGCCGTAGCCGATGAAGCCCGCGACGATCAGCGGCACGATCCACTTGCCGAACACGCTGCCGTAGACCACGGTGACCGGCACCATCGCGATCAGGGTGCCGATGGCGAGCATCGAGACCCACAGCGGGTAGCCGGTGCCGGCATTCTCGTCGCGCTCGCTGGAGTCCACGGTGCCGGTAGGGGCTGGGGAGAAGCGCTGGTAGAGCTTCGCGGCGGTGATCGCGGCGGTGGTGGAGAGGATGGTGGCCATCAGGGTGGTGGGCAGGATGCCGGCGGCGTCTCCGCTGTTCAGGGTCTCCCGGATGGCGATGACCCCGGTGGGCAGCAGGGTGACCGAGGAGGTGTTGATCGCGAGGAACAGGCACATTGCGTTGGTGGCGGTTCCCTTCTCCGGGTTGAGCTTGTCCAGCTCCTGCATTGCCTTGATGCCAAACGGGGTCGCGGCATTTCCGAGGCCGAGCGCGTTGGCGGCCATGTTGAGGATCATCGCCGACATCGCCGGGTGGTCGGGGGGCACGTCGGGGAACAGCCGCACCATGAGCGGGCGCAGCAGCTTGGCGAACACGCTCATCAGGCCGGCCTCTTCGGCGACCTTCATCAGCCCCAGGAAGAACGCCATCGCGCCGATGAGCGGCAGCACGATGCTCATCACCGCGGCCTTGGCCATGTCGAACAGGCCGTCGGAGAACGACTTGATCGGCTCAGCACTTCGCGCGGGAAGCTCGGGCACAGCGAGGGCACCGATCTCGGCGGACTGCTCGCTGACCTTCTGGCCGGTCATCCAATCGGCGACCACAGCGAGCTGACCCTCCAGGCTGGGATC
>JBLHNG010000062.1:0-19022 GCA_047621685.1 Myxococcota bacterium
TGTTCGTGTTCACCACCGGCGCTGTCCTCTCCGCGTTCGCCGACCACCTCCCGCGATCCGCCGCCGCGCTGAATCGCATCGCTGTGGATCCCGGCTGCCTCGCCGAGGCCTGGGCAGACCTGGAGGCTACCAGCATCGACTTCGGCATCATGGAGCGGGCGGGCAACATCCTCACCGCGCCCTGCGATCCGGGCTGGTCGGATGTGGGCTCATGGAGTGCGGCCGGCGCGCTGCTGCCTCCCGATGCGGGCGGACGCGGGGAGACCCTGCGCACCCTGAGCATCGACGCCACCGACAACATCACCTACGCCCCGGGCAAGGTGGTCGCGCTGATTGGGGTGTCGGGTCTGGCGATCGTGGATGCCGAGGATGCCCTGCTCGTCATGGACGCCAGCCGGGCGCAGGACGTGCGCGACATCGTGGCGATGCTGGAAGATGACGGCCTGAGGCAGTTCACCTGAGGGACCTCTGGTAAACCCTTTGTCTGCTCTTGCCGCAGTCCCCCGGATCGGCCGATCCGGATTCATTTAGGAATTCACGGCGTATAACAATGGTTATCGACACTTGATGCGGGCACGGCATCGCAGGGATACACCGGACGGGGCTTGAGCCGGTGATCCTCAGCCGGTCTCGCTGTGTCACTGTAGATGCAACTGGATGAACCTGGAGACAACATGATTCTGCTCGCCATGCTGGGCTGTGGCTCCCAGCTCTATGTGGACCACGATCAGGTCGGGTGTGTGGACTACGACTTCGACAACCCCGGCGAAGAAGCCATTGAGATCGTCCAGGACGGTGCGGATCTCATCATCAGCCACACCAACCTCGTCCAGACCTGCGATGCCGTCTTTGAGCCCGTGCTGTCCAGCGATGGCTCGACCCTCGAGATCCGCGAATATTGGGGGGAGGGGTCTTCGGACTGCGAAGCGTGCCTGACCCCCCGGGTGATCATCTCCGACGCCCCCGGTCGGAAGATCGAGGTTCGCTGGTACATCGGTGATGATGACATTCCGCTGGACGTCATCGAAGTCAAGGCCGAATAGAGCGGCCCTGCCGAATAGAGCGGCCCTGCCGAATAGAGCGGCCCTGCCGAGCAGGCATTCGCCGCCATCGTCACCGGCTGTTCACAGTCAAACAGCGCCGGATCCGACGCTGTGATTGCCCATTGCGGGGCGCGCTTCGCCCAGACCTCAGTCCTGGCGGATGTCCATGACGCCGTCGCCGTCGATGTCCTGGCCGGTCTTGACCACTCGGCCGCCCTCATCGAGGTACTCCCAGAAGTCGATGTTGCCGTCGCCGTTGGTGTCGCGCTCTTTGCGACGCACCTTGCCGCCCTCAAAGATCTTGTAGAGGTCGAAGATGCCGTCGTAGTCGGTGTCGACCTTGGAGAGCACGCGCTTGCCGCCCTGGTAGTGGTCCACCCAGTCGACCCGGCCATCGAAGTCGCCGTCCATCTCTTCCTTCTCCAGCTGCCCGGAGAGGTCGAACCAGCTGCGCACGTCTACCCGGCTGTCCCAGTTCAGGTCGACTTCCTTGCGCACCAGCAGCCGCGCCCCTTCGCTGCGCTCCTGGTAGTAGTTGAAGACGTCTGCGGAGCCGTCGCCGTTGAGGTCGATCTGCTGCTCAAGGAGGCCATCGCTGGTGATGGTCTCAGAGAGGGTTCCGGCGACATCCTCGCTGGCGTTGTCGTCGGCAGCGGCCTTCGGCCCGCAGGCAGCAAGGAGCGGGCAGAGCAGCAGGGGTGAGAGCTTCAGGCGCATGATCAGACCCGGTTTGAGTTGAGAGATTGTAGCCGCACAACCGCGGACAGTGTCAACCAATGGACCCGCCCGTTATCGGTCTATGACCAGCGGGTCGACAACGGAATCCTTTCCATCACCAGGGGTCGCACGGTGAGCGGCCCTGGTATAACGTCCCCTCGGAGCTTCACCGGTATGGACCAACCCGACAGCACCCCGGCCCGTCATCTCCTCATCGTCGATGATGAGCCGGTCATCCTGCAGATTCTACAAGCGGTTCTGGAGGGTGAGCCCTACCGGGTGACCGCAGTGGGGACCGGGCGGGAGGCCGCGGCGGTCATCGAGGAGCAGGGCTGTGATCTGCTGATCACAGACAAGAACCTGGGGGACATCTCCGGCATTGATCTGCTGCGACTGGCCAAGGAAAAGGATCCGCTCACCGAGGTGATCATCATCACCGGGTACGCCTCGCTGGAGACCGCGCTCACCGCGTTGGAGCTGGACGCGTTTGACTACGTGCTCAAGCCGCTCAACAACGTCTTCGACATCCGCAAGAAGGCCCGTCAGGCACTCCAGAAGCGCGACATGGCCCTGGAGAACCGCCGCCTGCTCGCGCACCTCAAGGAGAAAAACACCGAGCTTGAGGTCGCCCTCCATGAGGCTCAGGAGCTTCAGGCAGAGCTGATCCAGTCCGAGAAGCTCGCGGGCATCGGGACCCTCGCTGCGGGCATCGCCCACGAGATCTCAAGCCCCCTGTTTGGGATCATGGGACTCGCGGAGGCCATCGACGACGAAGAAGACCTCACCCTGGTCCGCGAGTATGCTGGGGACATCGTCGAGTACTGCCGCAACATCCGCGACATCGTCGTCGAGCTGACCAGCTACTCCCGCACGGCGACCAACGAGTACCGAACCACCGTCGACCTGCCGAGCATCATCGAGGATGCCCTGCTGCTCGTCGAGCGCAGCGCCCCGGTGGATGGGGTGGTCTTTGATCGGGAGCTTCCCGAGAATGCCTATGTTCATGCCCGGACCAATGAGATCCAGCAGGTCTTCGTCAACCTCATCAAGAACGCCGCAGAGGCGGTGATTGATCGGTTCGGTGGTGGCCCCGGGGGCCGGGTCGGGATCCGGGCGGGCACAGACGGCGAGACGGTCTGGGCGGAGGTCTCTGACAACGGCTCGGGCATCTCCGAGGACAAGCTCTCGGTCATCTTCGATCCGTTCTACACCACCAAGCCGCCGGGCAAGGGCACTGGGCTGGGACTCAACGTGGTCTATCGGATCCTCACCAAGTATCGGGGCACCATCTCGGTGGAGAGCGAGCCCGAGCGCGGCACGACCTTCCGCTTGAAGATCCCCGTCGACAGCTAGACCAGGCGGCCTGAATGCGCCTGTCCGCCCGGCTCTCGCTGCTCATCGCCCTCGCCGCGCTCGGACCGCTGGTGCTGCTCTCGCTGGGGACCAGCCGGGTTGGAAGCCGCCAGATGCTCATCCAGGTCTCCGAGATGCAGGCCAGCACTGCCGATGGCCTCGCCCTGTCCGTGGACACCTGGCTCTCTGACCGCCTGGAGCTGATCCAGCAGGAGCTGTCGCTGTTTGACGTGGAGAACCTCGACGACGCCAACCGGGCCGGCTTCCTCCAGCTCGTCCACCGCTCGATGCCGGCGATCCACATTGTGTCCCTGCTGTCGGCGGATGGTGTCGAGCGGTCTCCCAGCGTCATCGGCTCAGAAGATGAGGCGGTCAGCGCGGCCCGGTTTACCCAATTCCGACGCGCGATCAACAACCTGGAGGTCACTCCGGGGGCCGTGGTGGTGGGTGCGCCCTATGTCCCGGCGGGTCGCAACGGACCGGTCCTTCCGGTGGCCGCATCCACTTCGACGGGCACGGTGCTGGCGGTGGAGCTGGTGCTGGACGAGGTCGCGGCCCGGTTTGCGAACAACCCGGCGTTCTCCACCGCGCTGCTGGATGCCCGGGGCGAGGTGGTCCTGGCTGCGGACATGCGGCTCATCCGCCCCGAAGACCTCGCGACGTTCACAGCGGCGCGCTGGGCTGAGATTCGCTACACCATGCCCGATGGCACCGAGGTCATTGCAGCCAGCTCGCCGATTCCCCATGGCAGCCTGGCCGCCGTCGTCGCCGCACCGGCCTCTGCGATGTCGCTGCCTGGAAACCAGATCCAGCTGCAGACGACCTACTTCGCCGCGGTCGCCGGGCTGCTCAGCATCGTGCTCGGCATGGGCTTCGCCCGCCAGATATCGGGTCCGATCGTGCGCCTGAGAGATGCTGCCCTTGAGGTCGCTGCCGGACAGCTCGGCGGACAGGTTCCCGAGATGGGCGGAGACGAGCTGGCGGAGCTCGGGCGCAGCTTCAACCTGATGAGCACCTCACTCGCACAGTCCGCCACAGAGATCTCCGCCAAGAACGAGGAGATCGAGGCCTTCAACCGTGTGCTCCAGGAGCGGGTCGAGCAGCGCACCGCCGAGCTGAAGCAGGCCCAGCGTGCCCTGGTCCGCTCCGAGAAGCTGGCGGCGGTTGGTGAGATGGGGGCCGGGCTGGCCCATGAGCTGAACAACCCCATCGCCGGGATCCTCGGGATGACCCAGCTGCTCCAGGCGCGACAGCCCGACGACACCATGCTCGCCGCGATTGAGCGGGAGGCTCAGCGGTGCCGGGACATCCTCGCCCACCTCCAGCGCTACTCCGATGTCGGTGACCAGCCCATTGATCGCAAGAATTGGCACGTGGTAGAGTTGGACGCAGTCCTCCAAGGGGTCCTCACCCTCGTCGGTGGCCCCTTCCGTCAGCGGGGCATCGCCGTGCACCTCACTCCACTCCCAACCATGCGTACCCGCGGCGACCGTGCCGCGCTGGGCCGTGCCGTGGCCCAGGTGCTGACCAGCCTGAGGACGACCGGCAGTCGGGGCGCAGAGCTGCACATCTCCGCCATGTCTCGCCCCGGGCAGGTCGGGCTGTGCTTCGCGATGTCGGGGGCGGTCGTCAAGAAGTCGGATGACTGGATGGCGTCGGGAATGGGGCTGTGGAGTGCCCGACAGGTGCTGGCAGCCCACGGCGGTGAGTTGATCGAGGCCAGCGTCGTGGTCCCTGACACCGCCTCCTGGCTCCTCTGGCTGCCGGCGGTCTGATGCCCGAGCAGCTCCAGACCCTCCTCGCAGCCCTCCTGGTGCTCATCGCCGGCTTCGTTGGCTACACGCTGCTGTTCTCTGGAGACGATGAGATCGGTCTGAGCGTGGTGTCGGCTTCCGGTGATGTGCGCCGCACAGATGGTGAAGGGCTTGAGGAAGACGCCGCAGTCGGGATGCGGCTGATGCCAAAGGATGAGCTGACCGTCGGAGAGAGCGGCTCGGCGGAGCTGGCGATCGATGAGCAGACGCGCCTGACGCTGAGCAGCGCATCCTCGATCCGGGTGGTCGGGGTCGATGCGGGCGGGGTGCGAATTGAGCTGGAGGAAGGTCGGGTCAGCGCCCGGGTCCGTCCAGAGTCGCCCACCCTCAGCATCACCAACCGGGGCCGCGGGGTCACCGCGACCGACGCCGACTTCACAGTGGTCACTGGAGAAGATGGTGCCCTCGGCGTGGAGAGCAGCCGGGGAGAGCTCGCACTCCAGGGGTTCGACGACATCACCGCGCTTGTGGGGGGCAGCCGGCTCAGCATCGCACCGGGGCTTCAGGCCCAGACCACCCCGATCCCAGCCTCGCTGCTGCTTGAGGTCGCCTGGCCAGAGCAGGCTGTGACCCGGGAGTCCGAGGTCGCCATCCAGGGGCAGACCTCGCCCTACGCTTCGATCACCCTCAGCGGCATCGGCGATCAGACCGCCACCATCCGCGCTGGCTCCGATGGCCGCTTCTCGACCTCGGTGCCGCTCCAGGAAGGCAACAACGCAGTCGAGGTCGTGGCGGTTGACGTCATGGGAAACCGCGAGCGCGTGACCTGGGAGATCCTGCGCGACACCGAGGCGCCGTCGGTCAATACTGAGGTCCTCTGGGGGAATTGAATTCATGTTCCTGGCTCTCCTCCAGGTCGCGGCAGCCGCAGAGCTGCTGGCCTGGTTTCCTGACGGTGCCCCGCTCCCCGGTGAGCAGGCGGGTCTGCAGGTCGAGGTCATCAACGGCGAAGGCCCCCCGGTGGTGCGGTCGGAGTCGGGGGTGGTTGGCGATGCAGCCCGGCTCTCCGATGGGCTCTGGGAGTTTCCCTACCAGGCCCCTGACGAGCGGGATCGGCTGGTCGTCACTGTCGATGAGGCCCCGCCATTCGTCCTGCGGGTCACCCCGGGAGTGCTGTCCGCCCCGAGCCTGAAGCTGTCTGAGGTCACTGGAACCGCCGGAGAAGGGATCCCGATCGTCCTGACGGTCACCGGTGTCAACCTCCCGGATCCCGAGGACCTCACTGTCGCGATCTCCGAGGGGCAGATCGTGTCGGTCGAGGCCGCCGGGGGTGCGCTGGCGATCACCTGGCAGCCGGCCCGGGATCCGTTCGCCCGGGCCATTCCCATTGGCATCCTCGATGCCCGCACCCCCGATGTCGCGCCGACCTGGGGGGTCGTGAGGCTGCGGGGTCGGCCCCGGCTGCCGCTCCAGGTTGAGCCCGGTGCCTCGGTGACGGTGACGGTGGGTGGGCGCTCCTATGGTCCGTTCGTCGCCAATGCCTCTGGCCTGGTCCGTCCCCGCATTGAGGTGTGGCCGGGCGAGGACACCATCGACATTCTCACCGAGGATGCCCTGGGAAACGTCGGCCGCACCCGCCAGGCCCTCGGTGGTGATGCGCTCCCGCGTCTGCTCGGTCTGTCCGCGGGGCTGTCCGGCGCAGGGCTGTCGCCGCCGAGGGTGTTCCTCTGGGCGGTGCGTCCCGACGGGCGGGCGTGGCGGGGGGAGGCGCCGGTCTGCTATGGCCCGGATGGCGAGGCCCTGTCTGGCGGGAAGCTCGGCAGCGGGCAGTGGAGCCTGCTCGCGGACGGCATCGAGCGTCTGGACTGTGGGCTCGCCGGGCAGGCCCGCACGGTGGTCACGCTGCCGGAAGGTCCGCAGACTCCCGGCAACCTCCAGCTCCAGGTCTCCCCGACGACCCTCACTGCGGACCTTCCCCGCGCGCGGGTTCGGGTGTTCCTCGAAGATGCCCAGGGGCGCGCCCTGTCGGCCTCCGGGGTGGTCGTGGGGGCGGGGCTGGGCGTGGTGCGGATGACGGATGAGGACGGGGTGCTCTCCGGGGAGTACCTGGGCGAGGGGGCGCTGTCGGTTGGCTCGGACCTCATCACTGCGGCCTGGAGCCAGTCGCCAGGGCGAGGGGAGATCTGGGATGTTGAGCTGGCCGCGACTCCGACTTCTGGTGGGGTACAGATCGCCGGGCGGGCCCTGAATCGCGTCGGTCATCCCGTGCCCGCAGTCCCGATGCTGCTGCGCGTGGGCAACCAGGAGGTCACCGTCGACACCGATGTGCTCGGCTGGGCGGCTGCAGAGCTGGTGGCTTTGACCCCACAGGTGGTCTCGATCCAGGTCGGGCAGCGCACCCGGGCCGCTGGGTGGATTCCGGGACGGGCAGTGGGTACTTCACCGGGCTCCCCCGACCTGCTCGTCAACGAGTCGATCACCATTGAGGCTGGGCGGGTTCGGGAGATATTTATGTCCACAGACCCCCGGGTGCTGGTCGCGGGCGGTGGGTTCACTGCGGAAGTGGAGATCCGCCTGGAGGACAGGGTCGGCCGCCCAATTCTCGACGAAGAGATCATCCTGGAGGCCTCGCAGGGGTGGCTCTCGCCCGTGACGCCAGAGCCCGACGGCCGATATCTCGCCATCTACACCCCGCCCGACGACCTCTCCGCCGGCGTCGTTCAGATCACCGCGGTTGCCGGGGAGGGAGGGCTCGTTGCCGCCACTGATCTGCGCATTGTTCCCCGAATCACCCGCAGGCTGACCGGACCGACCGGGGGCTGGCTGCGCGGCCTGGGGGAGCTGAGCAGTCCATGGCTGGCCCTGGAGCACGACTGGCAGCCGGCCGCCTGGGAGGCGCCGATCTTTCTGCGCCTCTATGCTGGCGGCTATCGGGATCAGGTGACCGTGGAAGACGACGTCACCGGCGAGACCGTGGAGCTGGAGCTGACCGTGGTGCCGGTGGGAGTCGGGGCAGCGGCTCGGCAGGAGCTTCGCCTGCTCACCGGCTGGCTGGGCATGGCGGTCACTGTCGCGCCCTACTACCAGGAGACCCGATTCGCCGGGCAGCAAGATCCAACCGCGACCTCCCTCGGCATCGCCTCGCTCCCCGGGCTTCAGCTTTTCGGTGGGGTCGGGCGACGTTTTCCCAACGGCGAGCTTCAGGTCCAGACCGGCGGTCTTGTGCTCATTGATGGCGCAAAAGATATCGGTTGGACAGGGTTTATCGGTGGTGTGTGGGTGTCGGCCGGGTACAAATTCATCTATTAGTGCTTGAGGCCCGATGTTTTTGTTTTTGCTCGGAATTCGGTTGACAACTGTTAGAGTTGAGGGGTGGGAAACTATTCAGTGAGCGCAGCCTTCCGGCTCCTCATCGCTGCTTCGGTGGTGGGGTGCAGCCCTGATCTGCCTGATCCCACTCTGAATTCCGTCTCCCCGTCAGAGTGGTACAGCGGCCTTGATGTCGAGCTGTCCATCCTCGGTACCGAGCTGTACCCGGCGGTTCAGATCGCCAGCGGCGAGGTCGACATCGACCGAGAATACCGGGCCTGGCTGGAGTCTCCGTTGGGCAACGTGGAGCTTGAGGGCGTCAGCCTCCGCAGCTACACCGAGCTGAGCGGCTGGGTTCGCGCAGGTCTCGCGCCGGGTAACTATGACCTTCGGGTCCTCACCCCCACCGGCACCGACATCCTCCTCCCTGAGGCCTTCCGGGCCACGGATAATGCGATCAAGAGCATCGTCCTTGAGTACGGAGGAAGCCCCCCCGTGGTCAACGATAAGCTCTCACTCGACGTCAAACTTGAAGGCTGGGACGGCGAGCTGGTCCAGCAGTCCATGGAGATCGAGGTTGTCGTGGAGCGAGACGACGGTGAGCCGGCCGATGTTGAGTTCTACGAAACCACCCTCAACGATCCGCGTACCCTGGCAGAAGGTGTCGGAATCCAGGGCACCCTCAATCAAGACGGTCAGGGAGTGTTCCAATTCACCAGCTTCAGCCCAGGCGCCCTGATGCTGGAGGTCCGCCCGATCCAGGCGGAATCCACAGTCTCTTCGGCAACGGAGGTATTGTTTTTTGATCCTGGTAGCCTTGATTCATTGGATGTGAGCCTCAGCTCAGACAGCCGCAGCTTCATCGCTGGTGATGTCCTGACCGTCGATCTCACCCTGCTCGATGATCAGGACAATCCCACTGATGTTGACGATCAGCTGAGCGTCCACCTCCAGGAGCTGTGCTCTGGCGAGATCGGCAACGACAAATACGCCAGCATCCTGAGCACCCTCACGGTCTCCTTCGAGATCCAGGGTGCAACCTCAGAGGACTGCCCTGAGAACCAGATCATTGCTCGCATCGTGCAGGATAAGGGCAACCTGGAGAGCGCCTCGGAGACCTTCTCAGTCTCTCCGGGGGCTCCAGACTCCTATGAGGTCACGACCTTCATCAACGCGGTGGTTGCTGGAGAAGACGTGGTCCTGCTGCTCATCTCGGTCCGCGATCAGTTCGACAACCTGATCACGGACTACAGCGAGTCCCTGGTCTTCACCGACAGCGACGGCGTCCCCCTGGTGGCCAGCTGCTCGCCCTTCTCCGACGGGCTGGCCGTCTGTGATGTAGAGCTGTACGTCGCGGGTGAGGTCCGGGTGACCATCACCAACACTGCAGACACCCTCTCGGGCGTCTCTGATGGAATCACTGTCACGCCGGGCGAGCCTTCGGTCGTCACCCTGTCCACCTCACCGGGCGCAAGCACGGCGGACGACGGGCGAGACTTCTCCCTCCAGGTCACCGACGCCTACTACAACAACATCCCTGTCCCGCCCACAGGCTCTGCGGATTCACCGGGCTTCTCGGTTGGTGGAACCCCGGCCACCTGCACTTACGGCGGCAGCGACATCAACGGCTATCGCTACCACTGCGACCTCACGGAAACCGCTGTCGATCGCGAGCTGACGGTGACGGTCCTGGGACTCGCGGCCCTCTCCCCCCGCTTCGACGTGGTCAACGGCGCGCTGACCCAGGTGCGGTTCAGCGGTCCTGGAGATGTCTACGCAGGGCAGACCACAACGGTGAATCTCTCGGGTTTTGATGCCTACGACAACTCGTTCATCGAGGTCGGCTCTGGCAGTCTCGATGTGGAGCTGTTCGATGACAGCGGCGACGTCTCCGAGCTGATCACCCTGGGTAGCGACGGCACCGCAACCCTCTCGAGCCTCTCCTTCACCACGGCCTGGGAAAGCAACCACCTCCAGGCCCAGCAAAGTGGACTCTGGCTGGGCACTTCCGTGGCGTTCACCATTTCCCCCGCGGACATGGACCACTTCCAGGTGGAGCCGGAGCGAATCTGGGGCTGGGTGGATGAGACCCTGTCGGTGACCCTCTCAGCTGTCGATCCCTACGAAAACATCATCACAGCCTATGTTGGCTTGGTCGAGGTCTCCTCTGCGACGGGTCTGGGCCGCCTGGTGGCAGTGTCGAGCTGGAGCGGTGGCACCACCACGGTGGACTTCACCCCGACGACAGCGGGCTTCGCAGACTCTCTGTCCGCCAGCGATGGGACCTTCACTGGCACCAGCACCCGACTGGATGTGCTCGATGGAGACTGCACCACGCCCCCAACGGCCGCACTGACCGTCGATGGCAACGCTGCTGGGCTCGCCTGTCGAAGCAGCGGTGTCACGGATGCCCTCTTGCTCTCCGCCACCGAGTCGGATCCGGGCTCTGCGACCCTGACGACCTGGTACTTCTACACTGAGCCAGCGGGCTGGCAGCGCACCAACACAGACACCCTCACTCACATCTGGTCTTCTGAGGGTGCCTTCGAGGTCTCGGTTGTCGCTGCTACCGACACCGCCTGTGCGGATCAGATCAGCACGATGGTCTACGTCGCAAACGATGACGGGGAGCCAGCTGGCCCGGTCACCCTGACCCCGGCAAGCACCACCCTGCGCGCGGACACCACTGCGTCTCAAGGACGGACCACGGTCGATGTCTATGCGGTGACCTGCAGCGGCACGGCGTCCTCTGCTGGCACCCTGCTGCTTCGCACGGACATCGGTGACCTCTCCGGGGCTGCGCTGACCACCTCTGGTGCCGGGCTTGAGCTGTTGCTCGACAGCAGCGGTGCAGGCACGGTCACCTGGACCACCGGAAACCAGCTGTTTGATGGTGTCGGAACGATCACCGCCGGGCGCTTGGATGGAGCCGCTGTGGGGGAGACTTCCGCAACGCTCACGGGCGACGCTCAGCTGCCGTGGGTCATCGGGGTCAGCCCCGTGGGGACCAACTCCAGCACAATCTCTTCGCTGGAGGTTCAGTTCTCGGAGTCGGTGCTGGAGGACAGCATCAACGACAGCACAGTCCGCATCCTTGATCCGGATGGTCTCGCGGTGGACATCCTCGACCACGCGCTCTCCGACAGCGTCCTGGAGCTGACCCTGGCCTCGGACATTGATCTGAGCGAGGGCGCCTGGACGCTGTGGTTGTCTTCTGATGTCACAGATGTCGGGGGCAACAGCCTCGATGGTGCCTACTCAGGCAACGCCTCGACCTTCTCCCTCATGCTGGGGCAGGTCGACAACGACGCCCCGGATCTCACGGCCTGCTCGCTGGATGTGGACGCCTTCCATCCCGACGGGGACGACGGTGCGGGCGCTGAGGCAGACTTCGTCACGCTCTCCCTGACAGCCACAGACACTGCGACCTGGTGGCAGCTGGAGATTTTGGACAGCGTCGGGGACCTGGTTGCTCTGGAGCACCTCGCATCCAGTGGAGCTACGGGCAGCCTGACCTGGGATGGTCGCGGTGGTGACGGCTTCATCGTTGACAACGGCGACTACACCCTGCGTGTGTCTCCCCAAGACGATGCCTGGAACGAGGGTGCTGGCTGCACCACGACTGTGACGGTTGACAACTTCCTTCCATAGGCTGGTTCGGTTACACCGCCTGCCATGGACGACACCAACCACAGCGAAGAATCACTCATAGCGGGGCTCCAGTCCCGCTTCCTCCAGGCCATGGCTGCGCGTGAGCGTGGCGATGTCGATGGCGCTGCGGAGCTGCTGCGCGGCATCCTCCGAATAGAGCCGCGCCTCCCAGAGCCTCGGATGGAGCTGGCTAACATCCTCCTGGGGGCCTCACAGCTCACGGAGGCTGAAGAGCACCTCAGGGAAGCCATCCAGTCGCTGGAGACCGGCGGGCAGTGGTCGGAGGAGCTTCCAGAGAACGTGGTGCTGTCCCTGGCCTATGGCACCCTGGCTGAGGTGCTGCGGCGTCAGGCAGACTCCGACGAGATCGTGTTCGGGGATCCGGCCGGGTTTGAGAAGCGCATTCGAGAGGCGAAGTCAGCCTTCAAGAAAGCGGCGGCCCTCGACCCCGACAACGTGCACGCTGGCTACTGGTCGTTTGATCCGCGCCGTCGGGGCATTGTGGCTGAGGAGTAAGGAGCTGAGGAGTGGGACTCGCTCACCGGTTGGTCTTGAGGATCCCAGGGAAGCGAACGTCCTGGCGGGGATCCACGCCGATGAACGGTGCCTGGGCGTGTCCGAGGGTCAGCTCGAAGCTGAATTGGGGCAGGTAGACCCGACCGTCCTTGGAGATGAGCTGCTCGGGCGGGTTGGGGAACGGCCCGGCGATTCGGAAGGCGCCGATGATGCAGTTGTCGACGACGTCTGAGCCGCTGTCCTGGAGCACCTCAATGGACTCCAGGGCGCCGTTGCTGTCGAGCACCACGTTGAGGACGGTGGTGTAGCTGGGCTTGGTCAGCGGCTCGGAGCGCGGCATGTTCTGGATGTTCTGGTTCCAGTAGAAGTTCACGAGGCGCCGGATCCGCATCATGTAGCCGTGGAACAGGTATTCCTTGGCGTTGAGGCGGGTGCGGTCGCTGATCTGCTCGTTGAGGAGATCGTTGTTGGGGGCTCCGGCGCGTCGGGCCTCGGTGGAGGAGGACGGCACGGGCTGCTGGAGGCCGTCCTTGTTGGAGAGCGCGAACGGGGAGGGGAGAGCGGAGAGCCGTCCGTCCTCTGAGGGGTCGAAGCGGTCGTTGCCGATCTGGGCACCGGTGGAGGGCTCGGTGATGTTCATGTCGACGACGTCTTCGAACTGGAGCTGATCGTCGCGGCTGTAGCTGTCGGCGAGGACCTCGGGGTTGATTCGATAGCGCTCGGTGCGGCTCTCTTCCTCGACGGCCTGGTCCTGGGCGGCGAGGTAGTCGGCTTCCTCGGGGGTGACCTCCTCTTCGGGCGGTGCGAGGTCGACGATTTGACCCTTGAACTCAGGCTCTTCCTCTTCGGGCTCCTCGATGAGGGCCGTCTCTGGCTGCTCAATGAGGAGGGTGACCGGCATGGTTCGGCCGGCTCGGGGCTCAATGTAGGTGAGCTGGTCCCAGATGGGATGCAGCGAGGCCAGCAGCACGGCATGGATCAGCACTGAGAGGCCGATCAGGGTGATCAGCTTCGGGAATGGGCGCTTTCTTCGGTTCCGGCGTGGAGGCACGGCGTCTCGCTGGGTGGTTCGACTGGGGGGTGCTCTATGATTGTAAGTTCGCGCTACTCCAGCGTCTATGTAGGGTTAGAAACTGTCCCGGGAGGCGAGGATGGCTGAGGAGAAGCGTCGGGGATGGCTTCGCACCGGACTGAAGCGTGCTGCAAGCCGGCTGACTGCTCGGACCCCGGTGATTCCGGCCGGACCGTTCTCGCTGGAGTTCGAAGGAAGCGCGCCGATCCCGGTTCCGGGGGGCACAACGATCCTCGCGGGGGCAGGCGTTGCGGGTGTGGATCTTGATCACTACTGTGGGGGTATGGCTTCCTGCGGCACCTGCAAAGTGACAGTGGTCACTGGGGCTGAAAATCTGATGGATGCGGATGGTCGGGAGCAGATGGTCCTCGGAAGTCAGAGCACCGCGGCGGGGCATCGGCTGGCGTGTCAGGCTCGGGTTGTTGGCCCGGTGACGGTTCGGATCCCGCGCTGGTTTTAGCGGTGGTTTTAACGGTCCGCATGTCTGAGCGTGACCGTATAAGAGCACCGGGGACGAATCAAACGTCCCCAGGAGGCCACCTTGCTTCGCTTTACGCTCCTCCAGGCCCGCGACGCTGCGGATCTGGCCCGGGAAGAGGAACATGCGGCGTTTGCCGCCCGGCTGTCAGTGGATCCCGCTCAGATTCGCTGTGTTGATCTGCTGAGGACGGTTCTGGAGCCAGGGATCCTGGTGGGGAGTGATGCGCTCCTGGTTGGTGGTTCTGGTGACTACTCGGTGCTCGATGAGGTGCCGGGGATTCAGGGCTTCATTCGGTTCCTTGGTGAGGTCTGTGAGCTTGGGTTCCCGACCTTCGCCTCTTGTTTTGGGTTCCAGGCGCTGGCGCTGGCGCTGGGCGGGACGGTGGTCTCGGATCCGAGTCGCGCAGAGGTGGGCTCGTACTTGCTGACGCCTACTGATGCCGGGCGCCGTGATCCGCTGTTCTCTGCGCTGCCGACCCCATTCGTCGCACAGCTCGGTCACAAGGATCACGTCACATCGCTTCCAGATGGGGTCGAGAACCTCGCAGGCAGTGCGCTGTCGCCGTTTCAGGCCCTCAAAGTCACCGGGAAGCCGATCTACGCCACACAGTTCCATCCGGAGCTGACCTGGCAGGACAATCGGCAGCGGTATCTTCGCTATATGGCGACCTATGGCGCGCTCTTCGGTCCTGCAGAGGCTCAGGAGCGGCTGGATAGCCATGTGCCGGGTCCAGAGGCCAACACGCTGCTCGCTGGGTTCGTTCGCACGGTGCTGTCTTGAGTCGCGGTGCTGTTGCTGCGGGGAATCCAGACACGGCTGCGGCTGGACTGGCGATGCTCCGCATGGGGGGCAATGCAGTCGATGCGGCCATTGCGTCGCTGATGATGGCTGCGGTCTCAGAGCCGATGCTGACCGGGCCGGGTGGCGCTGGCCTCGCGATGGTGCGGTTTGGTGGATCGGTTGTGGTCTGTGACATGTTCACCGACATGCCGGGGCTGGGTCGCACCCCAGGGCGCGCACCAACCATGGATGCGGTTCATCTCGACTACGGACCGACGCAGCAGCGGTTTGATGTGGGGCCGGGCGCTGTGGCGACGCTGGGGATCCCGGCGGGTGTGATGGCGCTGCATCAGCGATTCGGCTCGCTGCCGATGACGACGCTGGTGGGGCCTGCGGTGGAGGCTGCTGAGCAGGGAGTGGTCATCCAGCCGGGGCTGGCGCGGATCCTGGCGGCTCTCACTCCGATTGTTGGTCGATCACCGGGACTCTCTTCGCTCATCGCACCGGATGGTCACATGCCGGTTGCAGGCGAGATTCATCGCAACCCAGGGCTCGCGGAGACCTTCCGCCAGTTTGCTGTGGAAGGCGATGCGCTGTTTCGCACGGGACGGGTGGCCGGTGCCATCCTGGAGACGCTGGGGGATGACTCGCTGCTGAGCGCGGACGATTTGAGCGCGTATTCGGCTCGTTTTCGACGCCCAGTGCGGTATCGCTACCGAAATGCGACCGTATGGGTCCCGGGAGTTCCGAGCGTTGCCGGGCTTCTGGTGCTCCAGGCGCTGCGGGAGCTGGAGGACTGTGGGCCGATGCCGCCAGCACTGGGGGCGGATCAGATCCGTCTGATGACCGCAGCGATGGCTCGGGCGGATCGCAGTCGAGGGGCGCGGTTCAACCGATCGGTGTTCCTGCCGGGCTTTGAGGAGGGATTCCTGACGGCGCTGTGTCCGGAGGAAGAGGGCGAGGAGTGGCTGCACATGCCGCTGCCCGATCCGTCGACCGGTCACACCACGCACATCTCGACGGTGGATTCCGATGGAAATGCCGTCGGGATCACAACCTCGCTGGGTGAGAGCTGTGGAATGGTCGCTGGGGACACCGGTGTCATCCTGAACAACTTCCTGGGCGAGGCCGACGTGAACCCGGAGGGTGTGACTCGCAGCCCGGGTCAGCGTCTGATGACGATGTGCTGTCCGACGCTGCTGGAGGTGGACGGGCAGGTGGCTGTGATGGGTTCAGGGGGATCGAGTCGGATTCGCTCGGCGGTGTTGCATGGGATTGTGTACCTGGCGGACCACCGGATGTCGCCATCGGAAGCAGCCGATGCGCCTCGCTCGCACGTGGACGGACCAGTCACGAGCATTGAGCTGGATGGACGACCGGAAGGGACTCGAGAGACGCTGGCGGATGTGATGGATGATGTGCACTGGTTTGAGGGCCCGAACATGTTCTTTGGCGGGCTCAACATTGCCGGGAAGCGCGGCGATGAGTTTGTCGGTGCAGGTGATGCACGGCGATCAGGTTGTTTTCGGATCGCGTAGCGCAGTGGTCTTCGGAGTGGTCTTCGGAGTGGTCTTCGGATCGCATGGCGGGATTTCGGGTGACCGAGGTCTATTAGTGGCGACGCTCCCAGCGCGGCGAGGATGGAATCCGCTGTGTTTGGTGTAGCGAAGCTCACTGGGGGCTGAATTCCAGAAAATTTCGCGGCGCTGCGCGAGGTTGGATTGTTGAGGGGAGGCTCTGGGTCGAGTGCCCTCCCCGGTCTTTAACTTCCGATAAGTTATATTATGTCAATTGATAGGGCCGTTGAAGTTTTTGAAGTCCCGTGAGAATGTGGTTTTTTGATTTGTAGAAGAGATAATGAATTATGTAAAGTAAACGATGTTCTGGTTCAGGAATGCATTATGACAACTATTAGTGGCCGTACTATTTACGCTTGAGCACTCATTCGTACAGGCTCACTCGCCCCGAGGATGGAACCGGGCGTGGATCTGGCGGAGCCGCTCCTGCGCAATGTGCGTGTAGATCTCGGTCGTCGTGATGTCGGAGTGGCCGAGCATCACCTGGACAGCGCGGAGGTCTGCGCCATGCATCAGCAGATGGGTGGCAAAGGCGTGCCGGAGGGTGTGCGGCGAGACGGTCTTCCCGATTCCAGCCTGCTTGCTGTAGCGCTTCACCCGCTCCCAGAAGTTCTGCCGGGTCATCGGACTCCCCCGGGTGCTGAGGAACATGTAGGGGTTGTCCTGATGCAGTCGGCTGCGCAGGTACTTCGCAACCAGATCGCCCGCCTGGTCGCCATATGGAACCAGACGCTCCTTCCCGCCCTTTCCGCGAACCACCAGCCAGCCGTCGTGCCAGTTCTCCTGCTTGACGTTGATCAGCTCGCTGACCCGCAGCCCGGTCGCATACAGCAGCTCCAGCATTGCGGCATCCCGCAGCCCGAGCCGGCTCCCCTGATCGGGCGTCGCCAGTAGCTTCTCCACCTCCGCCTCTGAGATCACGTGAGGCAGCGGGCGGCCGACCTTTGGCCCCTGGATGAGCACCGCAGGGTTCTCCTCGATGAGCCCCTCTGCGGCCATGTACTTGAAGAACTGGCGCATCGCGACCCGGTGCCGGGCAATGCTGCGGAGCGACAGCCCGCGGGCCTCCATCCAGCCCATCCACCCCGACAGCTCACCCGCAGTCACCTGCTTTGGTGCGGTCATGCGAAACCGCTCCTTGAGGTATCCATTTAAGCCTACAATGTCGCGATGATAGGCGTCTAATGTAAGCTCTGCGAGACCCTTCTCCACCCGACAGAATGCGAGGAAGCCCTCAAGGGCATGATCCAGTGGTGTAGAAGACATGTCTTACTCCTGCCGCTCAAGCCAGTGACCGACTGCTTCGACAATGGCGTCTGCTTCGGCCTGCTGGAAGTGGGGTGTGCGCAGCTTCTTCTCGTCCTCGGGATTGGAGACGAAGCTGGACTCAAACAAGATGGCCGGCATTCTCGTCGAGACGAGCACGTAGAACAGCGCGGTCTTCGCTCCGAGGTCCCGTATGGCTTCGGAACCATAGACCTCTTCGAGGCGGCGCACCACATTGTTCTGGACTTCCATCGCCAGCTCTCGCGACAGCTTGTTGGTGCCGTCTGAAAGGAGCTTTCCGATGAGCAGCGGCTCTTCGCTCTCTCCGTTCTCCCGAGCCAGCACGTTCTCGCGTCTAGCCACCCGTGCTGCACCGCCATCAGATGCGGTGTCCATGGAGTAGGTCTCGATGCCCCAGGCGCCCGGTCCGGGAGCGGCATTGGCGTGAATGGAGAGGAAGAGGTCGGCGCCAGCCTGGTTCGCGATGGCGGCGCGCTGTCGGAGGGGAATGAAGGTGTCGTCTTCTCGGGTCATCAAGACCTCGACCCCAAGCTCCGCCTCCAGTCCTTGCGCAACCCGGTGGGCGATCTGGAGGGCAACATCGGCCTCTCGGGTGCCGGTGGTCCCGACTGCGCCGTGATCCCAGCCACCATGCCCGGCGTCGACAACGACCAGCTTGTACCCACGCGGGGTGATGACCTGCTGGGGTGCGAACGAGACCCCCTCCAGCCAGGCGCGGAGCTGCTCAGAAGTCGGCAGCGAGGGGTCTTCTCCCCTGCCCTCTTCGATGAGATCCACCAGGATGACGCCCGGTGAAAGCGTCGAGGCACGAACCGTCCGCGCCCTCGACATGGTCACCGTGATTTGTGCCTCGCTGTTGACCGCGGTGATGGACAGCTCGTTGAGCCCGTCCTCGTTGATGGTGCGATTCTCAATCCCTTCCGCACTCACACTCCCGAGCAGGACGATGGCCCGGGCCTCACTGCCGCCGATGCTGGGCACAGAGCGAGTGCGAATGTTCGCAGGCTCCCCGGTGTGGATGAGGAGCAGGCGGGCGTGTCCACTGCCGGAGAACAGCCGGACGTCGGTCAGCTCTCCCCCAAGCGCAGACCCGATCCAGGCGAGCAGGATGATCAACCCAGCTCCACGGACTCCCGAACCATCATCTCTCGCAGCCGGTAGAGGATGTCGAGCGCCTGGCGTGGGGTGACGTCGTCGGGGTTCAGCTCGATGAGGAGGTCGCGCATCGGGTCTGGCTCTTCGGGCTCCTGGGGCTCATCGACAAGCACCGGCTCTGGTGGTGCGCCAGAGCTGTCGAGGCCGAACAGGTCGAGCTGCTGGATGGATCGTTTATCTGGTGGTGCGCTCTCCAGCTCTTCGAGCAGCGCACGGGCACGATTGACCACCCCTTCGGGCATGCCGGCGAGTCGGGCACACTGGATGCCGTAGCTCTTCGATGCCCCGCCCTCTCGCAGCGAGCGCAGGAAGATGATCTGATTCCCC
>JBLHNG010000063.1:0-18999 GCA_047621685.1 Myxococcota bacterium
TGGGATCAGCGCGCCGACGAACAGGTCGCCCACCGAGACCCCGAGCTGATCCGCCAGCACGACCAGCACCACGCTCGGCGGGATGATCTGCCCGAGGGTGCCGCTGGCGGTGATCACCCCGGCGGCCAGCTCCTTGCTGTAGCCGTACCGCAGCATCACCGGCATCGAGATCAGCCCCATCGCCACCACGCTGGCCCCGACCACCCCGGTCGCCGCAGCGAGCAGCGCGCCGACGAACACCACAGCGATCGCGAGACCCCCGCGGACCCGTCCAAACAGCAGCCCGATGGTCTGCAGCAGGTCCTCCGCCAGCTTCGACTTCTCCAGCATCGTGCCCATGAACACAAAGAACGGAATCGCCAGGAGCACGTAGTTGGACATCACCCCGAAGATCCGCTGCGGGAATGCCGTCATCAGCGCCCAGTCAAACAGCCCCTGAGACACCCCGACGAACGCAAACAGCAGCGCGCTGCCGCCCAGCGAGAACGCCACCGGGTAGCCGGAGAAGATCAGCAGGAAGGTGACCAGGAACATCAGCGGTGGCAGGAGGTCCGGGTTCATGCCGACGCCTCATGGCCGACGATCACCGCGACCTTCTTGATGATCTCTGAGGTGCCCTGGAGGATGAGCAGTGCGAACGCCACGGGGATGAGGGTCTTGATTGGATAGCGGGGCAGCCCGCCCGGATCCGGGGAGACCTCCCACTCCTGCCAGGAGTGCAGCACATACTCCGCGCTGGTCCAGATTCCGAAGATGCAGAATGGGAGGAGGAACAGCAGGCCACCGGCTACGTCGAGGATTGCGCGTCCTTTTGGGGAGAGGCGGCTGAAGAGCACGTCGACCCGGACGTGGGCGTCTCGCTGGAGGGTCCAGGAGGCGCCGAGGAGGAAGAGGCCGGCGAAGAGATACCACTGGGCTTCCAGCAATGCGTTGGAGCTGAGGTTGAAGCCGATGAAGCGGCCGGCGTAGCGGGCGATGGCGTTGAAGGCGCCGATGAGGACCATCAGGAGGCACATCCACGAGACGACCGTGCCGATGAAGGCGGAGAGGCGGTCGATGAGGGCGGATAGCGACAGGAGCATGCGCATGGTCGGCATTGTACTGAGTTGATGCTTCTGGGCTGGCGGCTTGCGAGCATTCGGCGCTCTGAGGTCATCAGGACGGGTCGGTGAGTGGGGCGACGTGGCCAGAAAAAAGAATGGCTCGGAGGATGGCGGACCTCAGCTCACACGGTGAAGAAGCACCCTTCGGAATCGAGAGCCCCTGGCTGAGAGCGCCCCTGGCTGAGAAGACCGAAGGGCGAGCAGAACAGGTCAGCAATATCGAAAGCCGAGAAGGGCGAATCCTTGAAGTGAGGCGGTACTACCAACCCCGTCTCCGACCACCTCAGCGGCGGCGAATCCCCAGCAGCCCCAGCAACAAAACCGGCAAGGCGAGGGCGCGGCCAGATCGACAGCCCCCGTCCTCCGTCGGCGCACCAACAGTGTGGGTCGGCCCCGTGTCGTCCGCGGCAGCATCAGCTGGCAGGGCCGTGTCCTCGGAGGTGGTGCCGTCCCCGGTGTCCCCCAACTCCCCCGTATCCTCCGGCTCCCCGGTCTCCCCATCCTCCCCATCCTCCCAGGGGTAGTCAATGTCCGGCGAGTCTCCAAGCACCACCGCAGCCGCCGCCGCCTGGAGCGTGGCAAGGCTGGCATCGTCCACCATCCCGCTCGAATCAGAGAGCCCCACTGGACTCTCCCCGGTGATCGTGGCGTAGATCACCGCAGCGGCGAGGTGGTTGCCGGCAGGGGAGGGGTGACTGCCGTCGGCGATGTAGAGACGGCTAAACAGGCTGTCGTCCGCCAGGGGATCCCCACCGTCCGCCAGGATGTCGTCGTGGATCTGCTGCCAGGCGAGCCCAGCGGGTGCGACCCAGACGGCGCGCTCGGGAGTGGTGCAGGCCGCGACATAGCGGAGATACCCTTCGGTGAGGTGGCCCTGCATGGTGGTGAAGTCAGAGTATCGAGCCTGGTTGTCCGGATCCCCGTCCCGTCGCCCCCAGGTCATCACGAAGACCGACTGCCCCCCACGATCCGCCGCGTAGTCACACAGGGTCTCCGCTGCAGAGACGCTGTCGAGGACATAGGCGTTGTCCTCTGGGAAGCCAGGGATCTGACTCTGCTCCTGGAGAAACACCCAGTCCCACTGCGAGCCCTTGTCCGTCAGGGCCGCCACCCAGTCTGGATGCCCACCCTGAGCGCGCTCGACGTGGCTGGAGAACGTCAGCCCGCCCGCCGCCAGCTTCGCCCCCGACCACGCCTCGCCCGTCCCCTCCGACAGCATCTCCGCGACCGTCGCGTCGAGGGACTGGTTCATCGTGTAGCTGTTGCCGAGGAAGAGGAGGGGGAGCGTGGTCATGGCGTTTCTGTATCCCTCCAGGGCGAGGTATCAGGGACAATTGAGAGGCCCTCAAGCCTTCAGAACATCGCTGAGCCCGACGAGGGAGTCCGGGTCGATTCGAGCAAGACTTCCTCGGATATGTCCCAAACGCTCTGTGGGTGTTGCATGGCTCGAATCAGAGTCCGCTCGCTACGTTGGCTAAAGAGTCTCCCCAGACATCAGTCCGCGAACCAACCCTGGACCGCCGGGTGGGCATCGACGACGGCGTAGAGTGCCAACAAAGAGGGCCACGCGTCGAAGAAGGAAGCCGGGATGTAGTCGTAGCCGCCGCTGAGGTAGGCGCGGAGGACGACGTAGAGCTTGATGTCGACGACGTTGAGCGCAGCCCCGGCGATGAACGGGCCGGTGATGTTGTCGGAGATGGTGTCGGCCCACTGGGTGAGCCAGCCCTGGGCAAAGGCCTCGCGGGCCGTCTTCTTCTCGTCCTCGGAGAGTCCGCGTCCGGGCACCTTGTTGCGGAGGTCTTCGACCGACATCATCAGCGCATCGTGCAGGGCTGCAGTCCACGGGTCGGTCGGGTGGAGGCCATTCTGGACGCCGACGTAGCGGAG
Organism: Myxococcota bacterium; assembly: GCA_047621685.1. Lineage (GTDB taxonomy): Bacteria > Myxococcota_A > UBA796 > UBA796 > UBA796 > JAQXDW01. Next base: position 2,991 of record JBLHNG010000063.1, read on the forward strand.
GATCGCGTCGGTCTGACTGAGCGTCTTCTCGCCATCGGTGAACACTGGCAGGGCGCCGAAGGGCACGGTGGGCTTGAGGGCCATCCACTGTGGACGCTTGATGCGGATGTCTTCGAACGGCAGACCGGCAGCTGTGAGTGCAAGTCGGCACTCCAGGCCGCGAGAGGCGTCGAAGTCGAAGTAGGTGAGCGTCATGGCCATGGGGATCTCCTGGGCTCTCGTTGTATCTGCCTCTGCAGTCCGCGCATCCTGACTGCCCGGGAACATCTGCCACCCATCCGCTCAGTCCGCCGACAGCCCAAGCTCCGTGATCCGCAGCTTGAGGCCATGCGCGGAGACCCGGAGCGCTCGGGCGGCGGTGGGGATGTCCGTGCTGTCGGACCACACCCGCTGGATCTGCGCTTCGGTGAGGTCCTGGGCACGGGGAATGGCCATGGCGGCCATCTTCCGGCGGAGCGTGTTGCGGGAGACCCCCAGCGTCTCGGAAGCCTCTCGGATGCGGTAGTCACAGGCGGTCAGCGCGGCGAGCACCCGCGCATCTTCGCTCTGCGGCGGCGCTCCTGGGGAGTCGGGCGCTTCGGCTGGCGCTTCCAGTGCGAGGGGACCGCAGACCGGGACATCGCCGTAGAGGATCGCCGCCTGGTGGGCCATGGCCCGGAGCTGTCGGGTGTTGCCCGGCCAGGGGTGTCTCAGGAGCTGCATGGCGGTGTGACGGCTCAGCCAGGGCTCCCCGTCGTCTGTGGGCAGCGGGGTGCCGAGCGCTGGATGGAGGAAGTGGAGGAACTGCACAATGATGTCGGCCTTGCGGGCGGCAAGGGCCGGAAGCTCGATGCGGCAGTGGGCCAGCCGGTAGTACAGCGCGCTGCGGAACTGCCCGGCGGAGATGGCTTTGTCGAGGTGGGCATCGGTGGCGGCGAGGAGCCGGACATCCACTGCACGCTCCCGTCCGCCGACCGGTCGAATGGTGCCGGTCTCCAGGGTTCGCAGCAGGTGAGCCTGGACATCGACCGAGCAGGCCCCGACCTCATCGAGGAGGAGGGTCCCGCCATCGGCCTGGACGAAGAGTCCGGGGACGGCGGCGGTCGCGCCGGTGAAGCTGCCCCGGGCGTGGCCAAACAGCTCGCTGTTTGCGGTCCCCGGAGAGAGGGTCGCCATGTTGACCCCCACCAGGGGCGCATCCGAGCGGAGGCTGGCGGCATGCAGGGCGCGGCAGACGACCTCCTTGCCGGTGCCGGTGGGGCCGACGATCAGGACCGGGTGGTTGTGAGGGGCGAAGCGACGGATGAGGCTGCGGACCCGGTCCATCGCTGCGCTGCTCCCGACGAGGCCGTGTCGTGCGGGGAGCGGAGTGCGCTGATCAGACTCCACCAGGACGAGAGGCCCCTGTCGCCCCAGCCCGACGATCACCCCGGCGGAGAGCTGTGCCGCGGAGAGCTTCATGCCATCCACCCCCGGCTGCCCGTCGATCACAAACCGCTGCCCGGGGCGCTCCGGACGCACCGTGATCCCGGCACCCGCAGGGAAAAACCGCAGGGGCGAGCGGCTGACTCTGGCATCGGCCAGGGGGGAGCCATCCGAGAAGACCGGCTGCTTTCGGGAGAGGCTGGCGCGGGCAAAGGGAGCCGCGGCGGATGCCCCCACCCGGGAGAGATCCGGGTGCCAGAGCACCGTAAAGGTCAGCCCGGGGGGCTCCCTGAGGTGCTCTGGCGCGAGGGTCGAGTCGATGGTGGTGGGATCGGTCATGGATTTGGGGTCCAAAGACTACACCTGATGGGTCTTCTGGGACGTGGGTGGAGCCCAGCCTGATACACTCCTCCGAGTGCCAGGCGCCCCCCCCGAACACTCCAGCGACATGCTGGAGACCCTCAACGAGGACACCCTCGATGGGGCAACTGTCGACCCCGAGACCATCGGGGGTGAGACCTTCGCTCCATCCACAGTGGGTGGTGGCTCGGTTTCTGATGTCACCACCTCCGAGGCACCCCGAGCGGACTCCGACCTGCCCCAGCGCTACCGCGACCTCGGGCTCATCGGAAGCGGCGGGATGGGGGAGGTTCGGCGCATGGTCGATCGGCGTCTGGGCTGCACGGTCGCGGTCAAGATCCTCGACGGCAGGCTGCGGGGGTCCACCTCTGCCCGCGCCCGGTTCCTCGCGGAGGCCCGGCTGACCGCTCGGCTTCGTCACCCCGGCATCGTCGCTGCCTTCGACCAGGGGGTGATGCCCGACGGTCGGCCCTGGTTCGCCATGACCGAGGTTCGTGGGAGAGAGCTGGCTGCGGTGATGCCCGAGGTCGGGCTGCGGCGGCGGGTCGAGCTGCTCGCCCGGGTCTGCGAGGCGATGGCCTATGCCCACAGCCAGGAGGTCATTCACAGGGATCTCAAGCCAGCCAACATCATGGTCGGCGACTTCGGCGAGGTCCTGGTGATGGACTGGGGGCTCGGCCGGGCACTGACCGACGTGATCGAGGAGGATGCGGAGGCGGTCCTGACCGACGAGGAGCAGACCCTCAACACCCACGCCACCCGCTACGGGCAGGTCATGGGCACGCCGACCTACATGCCCCCCGAGCAGGCCGTCGGGCTCATCGGGCTGCTGCGACCGGCCTCGGACGTCTATGCCCTCGGTGCGATCCTCTATGAGATGCTCGCCGGAGAGCCGCCCTACCCCCGATCGGCCCAGGCCGCCCTCGATGCGGTGCTCGCCGGTCCGCCGCCGCCGCTTGAGGGACCGTCCCATCGCGACCTGCCGCTGGAGCTGGTGGCGATCTGTGAGCGGGCGATGGCCCGGGAGATCGCCGATCGCTACCCAGACGCCGGGGCGATGATGCGTCCGCTGAAGGACTGGCTGGATGGCGCACAGCGACGGGAGAAGGCGCTCACGCTCATCGAGCAGGCCCGCCAGCAGCGCCCCGACATCCTGAGACGACGCACAGAGGCGCTCCGGCTCCGAGTGTCGGCCCGGGAGCTGCTGGGCGGCATGGAGTCCTGGGAGCCGCCGGCGGACAAGCGCCGGGCCTGGGATCTCGAAGAAGCCGCCGAGTCTCTGGAGACCGAAGCGGCGGTGCTGGAGGCCGGCTGGCTGCAGACGCTTCGGGCCAGCCTCAACCTTGTGCCCGAGCTGCCCGAGGCCCACGCCGCCCTCGCTGCGCACTACCGGGAGCGCCTCCTGGCCGCCGATCAGGCCCGACGACACTCCGAGGTCGCCCAGTCCACCGCCCTGCTGAGCGCCCACGATCGCGGTCAGCACGCTCGCTTCCTGAAGGGGGAGGGGGCGGTCACCCTGCACACCACCCCGTCGGGGGCGACGGTCGAGTGTCTGAGGTACGTCCGGGATGGGCGCCGACTGGTCGCGGTGAGCCAGGGCATCCTCGGCACGACCCCGCTCGATGCCGTCACCCTGTCCCAGGGCAGCTACCTCCTCCGCATCACCGCACCCGGACACGCGCCGGTTCGCTACCCGGTGCTCATCGAGCGCGAGGGCCACTGGGCTGGCATCGCCCCCGGGGCAGGTGTGCCGACACCGATCGCGCTGCCCCCGGTGGGCTCGCTCTCCGAGGACGAGTGCTGCGTGCCTGCGGGCTGGTTCTGGTCCGGCGGGGATCCAGACGCCACCGAGTCGCTGCCGTCCCGTCGGCTGTGGGTGGAGGCGATGGTGGTTCAGCGCCACCCGGTCACCCACGCCCGCTACCTCGCCTTCATCAATGACCTTGTTGAGCAGGGGCGAGCGGCGGAGGCGGAGGGGTTTGTGCCGCGGGCCCGGGCACAGGCTGGCGGAAGCTTGATGTATGCATGCCGACAAGATGGCCGCTACACGCTCCGTGCCGACGATCAGGGACGCTGTGGACCAGAGCTGCCTGTTGTTGCCGTGAGCTGGCATGCTGCCTGTGCGTTTGCCGCCTGGGAAGGGGCGCGGACGGGCAAGCCGTGGCGGCTGCCCAATGAGCTGGAGTGGGAGAAGGCGGCTCGGGGTGTCGATCGACGGTTCTGCGTCTGGGGAGATGACCCCGAGCCGGGCTGGTCCCGCATCCTCGGGAGTCTGGCAGGACCGCCTTCACCCGCCCCGGTCACCGACTACCCCGAGGATGAGTCCGTCTACGGAGTGCGTGGCATGTCCGGAAACGTGCGGGACTGGTGCCTCAACATCTGGAAGATGAAGGGGCCAGAGACCGAGGGAGACCGCCTCCTGCTCGATGCGGCGGGTCCAGAGAACCCCGACCTGCGAGCCCTCCGTGGGGGTGCGTGGTCAGTGGTTCCCTACCAGAGCCGGCTGGCGGGGCGGTTTGTCAACCACCCCGACCGCTGGTTTGTCACCCTCGGCTTTCGGCTATTTTACAGTCAGACATCGAAGGTGTAGCTGACCCGATGGACCGTCTGACTGCCGGTCATGTCGTTGTCGAACGCCACACTGTTTGGGTTGACCCCTGCGACCTTGAACGGCGTCGGCGTGGTCCCGCTTCGCAGCCAGGCGACGGTGACCTGCTCGGAGGTGCTGTTGTAGCTCAGCTTGAAGGCGTAGGTGCTTCCTGTGTTGTGGTTCTGATAGCCCGCGGTGCTCTGGCTCACTGCGGTCCCCCAGTTCGGGATCATCGGTGAGTGTCCGGGAGAGGCGGTCGCGTACCCGGTCATGCTCAGGCCAGTCGAGACCGGGCTGGCGCTGTTGCTGTAGGTGCCAAGCAGGGTGAACGTGTAGGACGTGATGGATGATGGGAGGTTGCTGAGCCCGGCGCTGAGGAAGATCCAGACCTCTTCTTTGGTCTTGACGTTTACGCTGCCACCCACATACGAAACGTCGTGCGCGACGGCGCTGCCGTTGATGAAGATTCGGGCGACAACGGTGGTGTTGACCTTCAGCTCGTAGACCACGATGGTGTCCACATCCCCCCACATCTGGGCCTTGTGGCCGATGACATCGGCCCGGTAGCTGGACCGTCCCGGAGGTGCCGTGAGGTTCTGGCCGACGCAGCGGTGCAGGGTGAGGGGGTCGCTGGCCATCTTGCCGTGGAGCTGAGGGACTGACGGGGTGACCTCGACGCCCTGGAAGATGGCGATCAGGGCGCGGACGTCTCGAACGAGGTTGCCGTAGGAGACGTCCGCGCCCGAGGAGGGGCCACCGCGCACGAAGTTGTACTGCTCAAGCACCCGGTGGAATGCCCAGTTCATCAGACCTCGCCACTGGCCGCCGATGTAGCGCTCGCTGATCTCCTGTGTCGGGCCACCAGAGGTGAGGATGAGGTCGTCGGGTCGGTCGGTGTAGTCGCTGGAGTGGACCGAGCCAGCATCGCAGGTGTCCAGCAGGGCGAGCAGCGAGTCGTCATCACCGAGGCCGAGGGCGCTGAGCAGGTCGGCGTAGCGGATCATCGTCTCAGCAGCGCCTGGGCGGTCCTCCCCGGCGGCATCTGCGGGGGCGAAGTGGTAGCGGCCATCGATGAGCTGCCCATGACCCGACCAGTACAGCCCGACAAAGCCGGTCTTCCGGCTGCGCTTGAAGGCCGTGGCGGCTCCACCGAGGAGCTCTGACCGGGTGGCACCGGAGAAGGTCACACCAGACAGGCGTGCCATGGCCCGGCTGTAGATCGTGGCGTGATCAGGATCGGTTGCCGCGCCAGCATAGGCCCTGGCGACCTCTTCGGCGGTCAGCATCGGGGAGGTGCAGGCCACGACGTTGCTCATGTCGTGGTGGATGTCGAGGAGGTAGCAGATTCCATCGATGACATCGTTGACACACCCGCGCAGGTCCCGGCTGCTGTGGGTGTAGTCGTTGATGCCGACGAGGAAGAACGAACGCGAGAATTGACTCATGGGTCTCCTGACCTCGGCCGAGGCTTCGCCAGTGGCCGTGCACTGTCATTGAAGCACAGGCTGTGCCCGTTCCCCCGGACGGTTGTTTAGGGCCTTTCGTGAACAATGACCGAGGCTTCTTCTTTTGATGGTGAAGAGGTATCTTCCCCACTCCCTCGTCCCTTTGGGACGACCCCATCTTTTCCGGGCGCGGGGCCCTTGGACGGATCTCAAAAGGGTCGTGTCCGGAAGCATGACCGAAGCCCGGACAGTCTGTGTGAGAGGATGTCAGCGCGTAGCGGGGAGTTTGGGGGTGACGCCCCCGTCTCAGACAAAAGCACACCAGTCGAGCCGGATACTGTCCGGCTCGGTGACTGGTGCCCGAATTCCGCTGCCAGGAGCGCTGTTGTTATAGCTGTTGTTCTAAATGAGTCGAAAGACACCATCGTCTCTGCATCCACCTGGAACACCGCATGAAGCTCGCATGGCTCGCCCTCTCGCTCACCTTCGGATGCAACACCGAGAGCAGCATCAAGCAGGCAGAGGCGCACTTCGACCCCGAGAGCGGTCACACCTTCTCTGAGGATGGCCCCTCGGTCACTGTGATCAACCTCGACGATGAGCCGCTCGTCTGCTTCAGCACGACCGGCGTCCCCGAGTGGAGCGACGGCGACTGTCTCAATCCCCTCCCGGAGTCCGGCGTCATCGCGCTTCCCGACTGCGGCTTCAATGTGATCAACATCGCCTGGGACGACGGGAAAGAGTCTGACAGCGCCAACTACGTGGTCGAGTCGCCAGCCTGTGAGGACAGCTGCGATCCGGTGGTTCCCTGGGCGAACGACGAGCTGGCCCGGGCCTTTGCGGTCTGGCAGGACGAGACCCGCTGCCTGATGAACGGCTGCGAGGACCCCTCCGGCACCGGCGACTGGCAAGCGGACTGCGACAGCGGCAGCGTCGACTGGGACGTCAGCCTCGATGGCCTCCGGGCGATCAGCGAATTCACCTTCAGTGACTGCGCGCACACCGTCGAGATCGAGGTCCACGACTACACCACCGACCCAGACGGGACCGACGATGCTGCAGTCATGGCTGCACCCGTCACCCTCATCGTGGACGGCGTCATCAGCCAGGACACCGACTTCAGCGGCAACGGAAACGAGGCGGGCACGGTCACCATCGGCGGCGACTTCACCGGCACCCTGGAGAGCCGCATCGTCATCAAGGACAAGGTCCGAGGCGACGGCGACTTCCGGGCGGCCTGCACCGCCGACCCCTACGGGTCCGAGGAATGCGCGCCCGGATCCGCCGCCATCGCCTTCGACTACCCGGGCTGGACCTGCCACGGCGACATCTGCCCCGAGGCCGCCCCTGGTGACTGCGAGGAGCCCGACGGCGACGGCGACGGCATCCCCGACGACAGCGACAACTGCCCCGAGGATGTCAACACCGACCAGGCCGACATCGACAGCGACGGCATCGGCGATGCCTGCGACGACGAGCCGGGGTTCATGCTGATCCAGTTCAAGAGCAGCAGCCGCTGCCTCATCCTCGGACTCGACGGGGCCGTCGAGTCCACCAGCATCTGCGCCCCCGATGATCCAGCCCAGCAGTGGGCGATCTTCGAGGACGGCTCCCAGCACGGCTTCCTCAACCTCGACAACGGCGAGTGCCTCTCCCAGAGCGGGATCTTCATCGGTCCCTGGGATGTGATCACCGAGCCGTGCAGCGGCTCCGAGCAGCAGCAGTGGACCCTGGAGACCTACGACCAGGGCGGCCTGGATGCGCAGTGGCCGCTGAGACTGCACAACGTCGCCGAGGACTTCTGCGCCTACACCGACTTCACGGGGTGGGTCTACGGCACCATCATCAACTGTGGCCTCGCAGGGACTGAGGACGGCCGCAAGGTCGGGCTGTACATGAACGGTGACTTCGAGAGCGATCCGTATGCACCGTGAGTCCTGGGAGCCCGCCTCGATCAGTCTGCCAGCACACAGCCCAGATCGTCGCAGTAGAAGCTGACGAGCGCTTCAAAGCTGTAGGAGCCGCCGGTCGTGCTGATGTCATTGGGGCTGTTGCCCTCAAAGCGGCAGTCTGTGCCGGTCGTGGTGGTGCTGGTGTAGGCCAGCATCGCCCCGCCGCCGTCCTCGGCCTGATTGTTGGCAAACGTGACCGAGGAGAGGACTGCATCTCCCGCGCTGAGGATCGCTCCACCGCCCTGCGCCTGGTTGCCCTGGAGCGTGGTGTCAGAGATGGTCAGGTCAGACTGGTAGCTCAGGATGGCCCCGCCATTCGTCGAGGCGGAATTGTCTGAGAGCGTGCTGCCATCGAGCGACAGCGCGCCCTGGTAGACAAAGATTCCCCCGCCATCTCGTGCCGTGCTTCCGGTGATGGAGACTCCCGAGAGCGTGATGCTTCCGCCAAACCAGGCGCAGATCGTTCCCCCGTCGTCGTCTGCGGTGTTGTCGACAAAGGAGACATCCGTCGCCGTCACCGCACAGTCGTCGATGGCAAAGATAGCCCCCCCATCAAAGGCATGGTTGTTGGTGAAGTCCACCGCAGAGAGCCGGACGCTGGCCCCGTCGTCGCAGTACACCCCGCCTCCCTGCGCCTTGTTTCCGGCCCCCAGCGCACGTCCCCGGTCGATGGTCACCCCCTCCACCGTCAGCGCGCCCCCTGACACCGCGAGCACCGTTCCCTGCTCCCCACCAGAGAGCGTCGTCTCCTCCCGTCCCGCGCCCAGGATCGACAGCGATCCGGTCGCGGTCAGCCGCACAAACCAGTCTCCTGGGCAAAACAACAGGGTGCCATCATCGGTGATGGTCGTTGGTGTCCCCTGCGTAAAGGTGGTGGTCATGTCGGTGACCGCTCCCGCAGTGTTCGTGAACGTCACCTGGGGGCAGCCCTCTGAGACCCCCACCGTCGCAGTGTCTTCGCTGCCGACATGGATCGGCATCGCTGCGGGGGGCGGTGTCTGGCAGGAGAGGAGGAGCTGGAGCATCAAGGCAGGATACCCACGCGGGCCTCGCTGTGCGAGCATGGCTCTGACTGCTTCCCCGGACCTGTCGTGCTCTCCCTGCTCCTCGCCTGCAACAAGCCCGCGCCCCTCGTCGAGGTGCCCTCGCTTCCGCCAGAGCCCGCAACGATCCAGGCGCTCCCTCCGGTTTGCAGCAGGGATGTCACCGACTGGAAGCCGCCCTCAGAGCCAGGCTCGGTGCTGTCGTTGAGCATCGAGCAGGTCGGGCGGATGGGCGCACCGAGCCTGACCGAGGGTGTCCGGCGGGCCTGTGACTGCATCGCTGATGGTCAGGGCGAGCTGGGGGTCTACCGGATGTATGTCTCGGCGAAGCCCGCTCTGGGGACCTCCGCGACGATCCTGCGTCCCGAGGACAGCGCACTGGCGCGCTGTGTCGGCAGCATCGAGACCACCTTCGAGGGCTGGGGGATGCCCTGCTCCGATGCCATCGACCCCACCACGCCACCGGATCCCGACTGCGCCGCCACCATCCACTTTCCCATCGGCCTCGATCTCAGCCTGGAGCCAGACGACACGCTCCCCGGTGACTGAGCGCGTTTACTCAATTCCGAGAGAAGGCACTCCGCACCGACTGGATGTCTGACTGGAGGTTCTGGACGAGCCGCTTGACCTTCTGCGGAAGCTCCCCGATCGTCTGGATGTTGGTCTGGTATGTCGACAGCAGCACGAGGTGTGCGACGGCATCTTCGGGGGAGCTGATCGACAGCTCGTTGCGCAGTCGGTCGACGCTGAACTGCTTCAGCGAGCCCACAAGCTGCTGGCAGCTCTGGGGGATGGTGACGAGCCCCTGAACCAGCGCGCTGTAGCGGGCCACCGCTGAGTTCACGGCGTCGACCGCTTCGTTGACGTCGCCAGAGAAGCCGCTCTGTGCCGTCAGCTTCGGCAGCCCGTCGCTGGTTTTGATCGACAGTCCGCTGGGCGCTCGGCTCCGCAGCTCCTTGAGGGAGTCGGCAAACGGCGTGTCTTTGTCCATGCCCATCGCCGTGTTGACCGACACCCGGGCCTTTCTCCGCTCTCGCTGGCCGGAGATGATGGCATCGTCGATCTCGCGGGCCTCCTCGAAGATGCTGTCAAACGACGCCACACCAACGGTGGAGATGGACGAGGTGCGAGCGGCCTGTGCCGGGGTGGTCAGGCTCAGGGACAGGGAGACGAGGGCGAGGAGGATGAGGCGCTTCATGGGGGCTCCAGGGTGGGTGTCCATGAGATAAAGCGCGATCTTGAAGGACCCCATTTCATCCGGTTTCACAGATTTTCGTTCTTGCCAGATGGGCTGACCTCAAAAAGGGGCACCCATGTCTATTCTCCGCTCTCTCTGGATCATCACCGCCACCCTGTTCCTGCTGACCGCCTCGGCGCTGGTCATGCTCGTGGTCTCACTGCTCACCCTGTTCCAGGCCCGGCGGCTCTGTGCAGAGGTCATCGCCCCGCCGACCACCCGGGCCTGCCTGCGGCTGATGGGCCTGCTTGTTGCGGCTGCCACGGTGACCCTCGCAGCGCTCCGGTCTGGGCGCTGTGCCTGCTCGGTGTGGGAACCGCGATGCAGAACACCGCCTGGATCCTCAGCGACGCGCGCTTCCAGGAGCGCACGCCGGGGCATGTCCGGGCCACGGTCACCAGCGTCCGCGCTTTCCTTGCTGCGCTGCTGAACATGGGCGCGTTTGCACTGGTCGCCGGGCTGTCGGTGGGAGCGGATCCGACGATCGGAGTCGGGATCGTCGTGGTGGTTGTCATGGTCACCGGCGGCCTGCTCGCGGTGTGGCTCCCTGCCGCGACTCTCCCAGGAGTTGGCGAGGAGTGATGGTGGTGTGCCATCCCGAAGCGTGGAACATTGCGGGTTGGAGGGCTGGGAAAGGAAAATGTAAAGGGCCGAGTTCTCAGTTCTTCGGCTGGTTTTCCCGTTGCCAGTCGCGGACGCCTCCGATAAAAAGGTGCCGTTCCACGCCGATGTGTCAGGATTGGGGGAGGGGAGGTCTGATGTTTGATCCAAGCGCCCGAACAGCAGTCATCCAGCAGACCCTCCAGCTGTTCGACTCAGAGTCTCCCTGGCTGCGCGCACGGATCGAGGCCGTGGTCGACGGGCTGCCGCACATCTTCCAGTACGACTCCGAGCGTCGGCCGCGCATGGTGCGCTTTCATGTGCTCCAGGTGCTCGGAATGTCCGATGGGCCCCTCCGGTAGCCGCCCTCAGCGCGGCAGCTCGATCCAGAACAGTGCCCCATCGGCTGTGGGAGTCGCACCGATTCGCCCGCCGTGTCGCTCCACCATCCGGCGGGCAATGTAGAGCCCCATGCCGGAGGAGCGCTCGCCGCCAGTCGGATGCGCCCCGCCCCTGTACTCCCGCTCAAAGACGTGGGCGGCGTCTTCTGGGCTCAGACCGGGGCCTTGATCGTGGACTTCGATGCGGGCGCAGTGGTCCCGAGACAGCAGGCGAACGGTGACGGTCGAGCCCTGGGGGCTGAACTTCAGCGCGTTGCTGATGAGGTTGTCCACGGCATGGAACAGCCGATCGGCATGCACCGGCACCACCACCGAGGCACCCTCCACCCGAAGATGCTGCTGCTTGGCCTCGGCTGCAAGTCGGCGCTCTCGGACAATGACCTCAAGGAGCGGGAGCAGGTCCTCGACCACCGCGGGGCTGCCCTTCTGGCTGAGGATCTCGGCCTCGACGAGCTGAAGGATCTGCTCAATGCGGGTGAGGGCCTGACAGATTTCTTGAGTGGAGATGTTGTTGGTGTAGGCGAGCAGCTCGGCGTATCCCCGGGCGACCTGGAGCGGGTTCCTCAGGTCGTGAATGGTGATCGCCAGCAGGTCGCTGTCCCGGCGGGCGGCAGTGGCGAGCATCGTGATGCGCTGCCGAGCGGCCTCATCCCGGGCATGCATCTCATCGAGCAGGGCCGAGACCTGGAGGCGGGCCAGCCGGTCGGAGCGGTCGCTGACCTGTTGGTGCTCCACGGCTTCGGAGAAGGCCCGCCAGTGGGTCAGCGCGGTGTCGCGGTCCGGGGCGCTGAGCGCGGCTGCGCGGTGAGCGATGGTCGCCTGGGTGTGCTCTGCGCGCTGATTGGCCAGTGCGGCGGCGTCGGCGTAGTGCCGATAGGCGGCTTCGCCCTCGCTGGCATCTCCCAGGGCAATGAGTCCCATGCAGATGGTCATCGAGTCGCCCTGATCGCGGACCAGCGCATAGGCACGCTCCAGCGGCCCCCGCGCCTGCTCTGGCGACGTCTTGAGCAGCACCATCCCCAGGTGCCCAAGTGCCTCGCTGAGCGCCTGAGGGACGGCCGCATCCTCGGCGATGGCGAGGGCCTCCTCCAGCAGCGCCAGCCCACGCACGATGTCACCGGAGTCCGCCAGCATCCGGCCGAGGTTGGCGAGAACGAAGGCGAGGAAGCCCGGCCGATCCAGCGTCCGTGCCAGGCTGAGCGAGCGCTCTGCGAGGGGGAGCGCTGCGGGGAGGTCTCCCAGCGCTCCAGAGAGCTGGGCGCTGCTGATGAGCGCCGCGGACTCGCCGTAGGGGTCTGAGAGCCCCCGAAAGCGTTCCACAGCCTCGGTGATCAGTGCGAGCGCCCGGGGGGCATCACCGATCCGCCGATAGACTGAGGCGATGTTGATCAGAGAGCCCACAGCGTCCTGGTTCTGCCCGACGGCCTCCAGCAGCACCCCGCCCTGACGGAAGCAGCGAATCGCCTCGGGGTGGTGGCCCTGGGTGAGGTGGATTGCTCCACGGACCACCAGCAGCCGACCCCGCCCCAGGTTCTCAACCGGCACCCCGTCCAGCGTCGTCAGGAGCGCCTCGGCAGCCTCCGGCCCCTTGATTCGGAGGGTTGCATAGGCCGCCGTAGCATGGGCCTGAGCGCGCACCTCCGGGTCCGGGTGGCGGAGCAGGGGGTCGACACTCGCCAGCGCGCCCTTCGGATTCGAGATTCGGAGGTCCCAGGCGGCCTCCAGCTGTTCAACACCAGACATTGTCCATCTACAACACGCCATCCCGTCCGTGTCGAGGACGGATGGTGCAGGTCACTCGGTATCGTCGACCAAAAGCGACCACAGCGCGTCTCGAACCGCTGCGATCTCACGCCACGGCAGCGGGTGTCCAGCACCCGGAACCCGGATCACCTCAGAGTTCGGCAGCATGCGCGCGGCAAAGTCTGCGTTCTCCGGAGCGACCAGCCGATCCCGGGTGCTGGGGCCCCGGCCTGGATGAGCAGCGCAGCGATCATGCGGCTCTGCAGCCCAGTGGCGTGCCGTCACTCAAAGAGGTGCTGCCGGATCCGTTGTGCGAGCTGTACGCCGAGTCGGTCATAGCTTGCATAGTGACGCTGCATTCCGTCCGGGTCATCCACCTGGGTGGCGATGAGGGCTTCCGACCACTCGCAGTGGAATTGAAGCCCGATCGTCGTCGGACCGACCCGCCATCCCTGCACCGGACAGGCTGCTGAGGACAGCAGGAGCACCCCGCCCGGGGGCAGGCGCTGGACGGCGTGGCTGTGGGCGTGGAGCTGGATCATCGGGTCTGGCATTCCGTCGAGCAGCGGATCCGGAGCCACCCTCGACACCGCAGCCCAGCCGACCTCCGGCGAATCCATCGGTCCCACCTCGCCCCCCAGCGCCACAGCGAGGAGCTGGCTGCCCAGACACACCCCGAGGACCGGAATCCCTGCCCGGTGCGCCTTCGCCAGCAGAGCCTGCTCCGCGGCGAGCCAGGGCAGGGGGTCGCCCAGGTTCATCTCCCCGCCGAGGGTGAGGATGCCGCGAATACCGGCGAGGTCATCGGGGATCGACTCGCCGCGGAAGGTCGCCACGGTGCGGGTCGGACCGGGCAGCGCGGCGGCGAGCCGACCAGGACCCTCCGCAGGCTCATGCTGGAGGATGAGGATCGCTCCGCTCAGGGGCAGAGGCCTTCAGTGATGATCAGCTCGTTGTTGTTCTCGTCGCACTCTCCGACCACCCCGACGCCGTTGTTGTCGTCGACCACAAACCGCAGTGCGCCCTCTGGGACGTCGTCCTCAAACAGCGTGAACACGATGCCCTCCTCGCTGTCGCCCGGCGCGATGCTGCCGACGGAGCGCTCGGTAGACAGCAGCCGCCAGAAGCTGCCGTCCTTCGTGTAGAGGGAGACCGGGACCCCCGCAGGGAGATCCACGACGCCAGCGTTGCCGATGTGGAGCACCACCTGGAGGATGCCGTCGCCGCACTCGTCGGTGCAGATGTCGCCCTGCACCGGGATCGCATCGGAGTAGGCCCCGCCGGTTGCCGAGGAGAGGTCACCGGAGCGGAACGTGTTGTAGCTGGACCAGTTGGGGTTGGGGACGCTGGGGATCTTCCCGGCGGAGTTCTCGACGTTGGTGATGTCGTAGCCGTGCTGGTTCCAGATGGTGCGCGACGGCTGCCAGGTGCCGTTGGCGTCTCCGATGACCCGCACCCCCATCTCTGAGCCGGAGTAGGCCCCCGACGTGTAGATGATCTCGGTCTGACCATCTCCGTCGACATCGGCGATGGCCGGGTACTCGCTGCAGGTCGCCGAGGAGTGCTGGCTCTCCTGGAGCTTCACCGCGCCGGTCGCGCCGTCAAAGACCCAGACGTCGTTCTCATCCGCGAAGACCACCTCCGCCTCGCCGTCGCCCTCGAAGTCGAAGACTGCCGAGCCGGTGAAGCCCGAGGAGTCATCGTTGATGGCCCGGCTCCACAGCTGGGTCCCGTCGGTGTCCAGAACCACATAGACGTTGTGGCCTGCCACGCCGATCTCCGGCTCGCCGTCGTTGTCGAAGTCCGCCACGGTCGGCGGTCCGATGGTGTCGCCGGTGTAGGAGCCCGACCAGAGCACGGTCCCGTCGTGATCCTGGAGGCGGACCATGCCGGGGTAGGTGGTGACGACGATCTCCCCATAGGGATCCGCGTCGAAGTTGCCGACCGCGACGAACCCGTCGGACTGGCCGTTGTACCAGATGGTCTGGCCGTTCGGTGCATAGAGGGCGTTGCCGACCACGACCTCCAGCACGCCGTCGAGATCGATGTCTGCAGCGACCCCGAAGGCGGCATAGCCCGAAGAGTGGCCGGTGCCGTTACCGTACTGGCCAGTGAACATCAGGGCGCCGGTCTGGCCGTTGAAGATCTGAGCGCCCTGCACGATCTCCGGGTTTCCGTCTCCGTTGAGGTCATAGACGCTGACCCCGCCGCAGACATGCGGGGTGCTGCCGGAGGCGCCGGACCAGTACGGCACGCCGGTGTCGCCGTGGAAGGCGTAGATCCCGCCGCTGCCCGTGGCGACGACCTCGGGGCGACCGTCTCCGTTGAGATCGGCGATGGCGGGGGTCGAGGGCTCACTGCCCAGTCCGCTCTGCGTCCAGTGGATGACCTGACCGTCCCCGGACATCGCGGTGAGTCCGCCAGTCGCCCCCGCGACCACGACATCGGGCATGTCGTTGTCGTCGATGATGCCGTCGCCGTTGTCGTCGGTCAGCTGGCCGACGATCGGTGTGGTGTAGGCGTTGCCGGGCGTGGTGTTGGCCCACTCGACCACCGGGTTCCAGGAGCCGACCTCGACGGTGACCTTGCAGGACTCATCCACCGCCACACCGATGGGGGTGGTGTCGACATCGCTGCAGGTGCTCGGATCGGTCTCATCGGGGGTGGAGGTTGTGTCTCCAGAGTCGCCGCCGGGGAAGGCGTCCCCCTGGGTGCTCAGCTCGTACTCCGAGCAGCCGATCAGGAAGAAGAGAAGTGCAGGACGCATGGCCAGGTGTCCGATGGGGAGGGGAGTGCTGTTTATGCCACAGGTTTGGCTGTTTTTGAAGCACCAGTGTGACCCCGGCTACACCTATGGGACCTCCTCCACGCATGTGATCGTGTAGGGGCTGCCCTCAGTGTCCTCGATCAGCGCGCCGACCTGATCGAGATCGACCGCGTCGGTGTAGTGCAGCAGCGTGAGCCCCTGGGTCTCGCCGTGCACCATCTCCGCATCCAGCACACACGCCACCTCTATCTCCAGGACCAGCTCCAGCAGCCCGTCGCAGCCGAGGCAGGTCATGCCGCTGAGGCAGTAGAACAGGGTGGAGGTGGGGGCGTCCTTGTCGGCTTCACAGACCACCGGCTCTGGCGGAGGGCCGGTGTCGACGGGCTCCGCATCGGGCGTGGTGTCGGCCGGAGCAGAGTCGACGGGTGTGTCCGAGACCGCTTCCGTCGTCTCAGGAGACTCTGGAT
>JBLHNG010000064.1:0-18999 GCA_047621685.1 Myxococcota bacterium
TTCCGATCTGGGATGCCCTTTGGCTGCCCGACAAACCCCGCCACCACGGCTTCGGACCGGGCGCACGGGCCAGAAACACTGCTTATTCTGCCTACCCGCGCCGCTGAGTTCTATGCGGCCCATGGGTGCTGCAAAGTTCCATGTCGCCATCAATCTCCTCGCCGCCAAGGTCGACTGGGTCAAGCTCACCTCACAGCGCGTGTGCGGGCATGCGCCTGCTGGCGAGCGTGGCAGATCTGTGCCGTGTTGAACACATAGCCATTGGACTTCATCAAGCAGCCACCGGAGCGGACACAGGCATCGTGGCGGAGGCCAAGGACATGGCCCACCTCATGGGCAATGGTCTGCCCGATGGAGCCCACCACAAAGACGTCCCAGGACTCACTGAACGGCCGACGCTGAGGCGCGCAGTGGGTGCTGCGGTCTCTCTGCCGCTTGTACTTGTTGCTCCAGGTCGAGACCACTGTGCTGCCGTCAAAGCGGCGCATCGCGTTGCCCTGGCTGGAGTTGCCGACAAACGGGAACAGGTAGATGTGGAAGAGGTTGGTGTTGGCCGCCAGCTGCTCGGTGGTGCTTCGATGCTTCGCCGCCATCATCTGATTCAGGAGCGGCAGCCGCTCTGGATCAGACCGCCCCTCCGCATCACGAGCGGCAGCCATCACGAAGGCTACATCCTGTTCATGGGTCGTGGTACGGACCATGGCTTCTTCAACCACCGACTCCAGCACCCAGCGCACCCCGGCCTGCTTCCAGACGCGATTCACCTCGGGCAGGATCTCATTGACGATGTCGGCGGGTTGGATGTGGTCGTTGTTCAACCGGGCCCCGGCTGCATGAACCCAGTCGTCCACATCACGCATGATGTGGATGCGGAGGTTGAGCGAGATCATTTCTCCGGCATCACCAGGGCAGTCCAGCACCAGCGTGTCTGGTACACAGCGGTCGTTTCCATCGCGTACATAGCCCGACTCACACAGCCGACAGGCAGATGGAGATGCACACCGCTCACAGTGCGCGAGTCCACAGGGCGCACACGCAGCATTCTCTCCACAAGAGCGACTCACCGGGCAGTCATCGTGAGCCCCTGAGACAGCGCACGTTTGCTTCTTGTGAACACACGCCGGATCACTCTTCCAGCAGGAGATTTCATTGTTCTGCACAGGATAGTGCCCGTCGGGGCACCCCGCATCGACTCGGGTGAGTGCGTCGGCGATGGGTGTGGCATCCGCCCTGTTTCTATCGGCGGGCACATTACCATCCAGGTGGCACGCCGCCAGACCCACTGTAGCCAGAATCAAGGCCAGTCGAGACATGCTCACCTCAGGCTCACGGTGATGCCATCACTGTCGTGTTGACTGGTATGCGATGAACGAGATCCATTAGCGGATCGTCCCATCAAACGGCCACCGGAATTTGGTCGGGCCATCAGCGGCCGCGGCTGTGTGTTGTCACTTCGAACTGCGGCAGGGCGATGGCCCAGCCGGAGCCCTGACAGCACTGGATCAGCGCGGCCTGGATGGTGTCCGAGAGCCGGTAATAGTCCGCAGCGGCGCTGCCTTGAAAGTGAACCAGGGCGCGAACCACGAGGGCATCCCGCTCCGCACGGTGAAAGCGGACCGAGATCTCGGTGACCGGCTCTTCGCTGAGGGTCTGCCGGAGGTGAGCATCGAGGATCGCGGGGATGTCGCGGGTGATGTCGTCCCGGTGGCGGGGATGCAGGGGCAGCAGGGCCTCGACACCGAAGCCGCGGGAGAGGTTGATGAGTGGCTCGTCGAGGAACGCCGCGGTGGAGAGAGTGCGGGGGCCGACCTCAGTGTGAACGGTCACCAGCTCCGGTCCCTGGCCTGTCACCTGCCCGACCCGACCATCCAGGAAGCGCACGTGGTCACCGAGTCGGGTGGGAAACCATGGCTCGGTGTCGCCGACCGGGCGAGAGACGAGGTCGATGAGGTGGCGCAGCTGGATCTGCATCGGTTCTTCAAACGCCGGGTTGACCAGCACCGCCCGGAGGTTGATGCGCTCGACCTTCCAGGGCACGCCCGCCCACACCAGCCGCTCGCCCTCACGAACAGAGCCGAGGTTCAGCATCAGCTTCAGCTCTTCGATCGCCCGGGGAACGGCCTCCCGCAGCCCCCACCCGATGCCAATCAGGGCGATGACACCAATGCTGAGCAAGAACCAGTCGCCCAGGACATACAGCACCACCAGCACGGAGACGACCGCTCCGAGGCTGCCGAGCACATAGAAGAGCAGCTGGATGAGCCGAATGCTGGATGATGTGTCGATGTTGCGTCGTGCAGCGGCCCGGAGGAGGGAGCGATTGAGCAGCCGCACTCCAGCGAAGACAAAGACAAACGTCGACAGGGCGATCAGCAGGTTTCGACCACGGAGGTGAATGAAGAGCTGGACGACGTCCCGGGTCAGCTCTCCAACCGAGCGGGCAGTCTGACTCAGCTCATCCAGCTCCAGCGCGGCGATGGTGCGCAGCTCATCCTGGGTGGTGCGACGCTCGGTCCACGCTGCCTTCAGGGCAAGCAGCTCTGTGAGGGTGTCCGCCTCAGTGGTCTCCTCGATGGTGGCATCGAGCTGACTCAGCGCACCGTCGGCCTCGGCGAGCAGGCGGTCGTAGTCCGCGACCTGTGTCTTGAGTGCCTCGATCCGCCGCGGCCGCTCAGTGACGGTGCGCAGCTCCGCGAGGATGGGCGAGAGCAGGCTCTGCAGCTCTTCGTCCAGGGAAAGCGGACCGGAACCGACACCCTGGTCCTGGAGCGGATCAACACCGGTGCTCAGGACCGCCAGGCGATTGCGGAGCGCGCTGATCTCCTCACCCAGGGCAGTGCTCTCACTGAGGGCGTCCACGCGCAGGGGATCCGCTTCGATCTCGGCCTGCTCCGCCTCCAGGGTATGGATGCGGTCGATGAGCAGGTCGATCGCCCGCGGTTCCTGGGCGAGACCGGGACATGTCAGGGCGAGGAGGAGAGTCAGCACTGGCGGAGCTTATCGCATCGCTGACGATCTGTGCGTGCTCTCAGTGCTCACGTTCGAGGGGCCCCTTGCGACGAGATGGGATTGGGGCGCTTCGTGATCCGGGTTTGGGTGTAGTACCGGATCTCCTCATCCAGTTCCATCAGACGAGGCCGCATTCGGCCAGCGGACTTCTTTGCCCTACAGATTGAATCTCTCGGCACCTCGCTGCTGTACAGCGCCTGTGAGCAGTCCGAGATCGCCTACAACCACGGCTTCGGACAAGGCCCGGGGGGGGCTGCCGGTGACTCCTTACCCGCGTCCGGGGGCTGCTCACGCTGCTGCAGTCCGTGGGGATCGCGGCGACGGAGTTCGGGGGAGAGGGCTGCTGGATGGATCCGGTGCTCTCGGAGAGTCTGCTGTGGGGTCGGGGCGGAGGCTCTGGCAGGACTGGGAGTGGATATATGCTGTGGGTGCCGAGCGGCAGCCCTGGGAGTAGGAGTGAAGCGTGTCCGACATTGAGAATATCAGAGCCAATCACGATTTTGAGTCAGAAGTGTTTACTCGGGTAGACTTCGGTAACCAGGGGATGGTCGGCAAGAATTTTATCGACTGCGAGTTCAACATCCTGAATCTGGCCAACGCAAAGGTGTCTGAGTGCAACTTCACCCGGTGCACATTCGTATCATCGGACTTGTCTATGTGTGGGTTTGACCGTTGCTCTATGTCGAACGTGAGCCTGGTGGACTGCAAGGTGCTGGGAGTGAATTGGGCAATGGCGGGCTTGGGAATTGATGTTGATTTTCTAAGATGCGCGATAAGCTACTCTTCGTTTTCCGAGATGACGCTCCGACGAAAGAGGTTCGTGGAATGTTCGGCAAGAGAAGTCAACTTCAGCCATACGGACTTACGCAATGCGGTATTCGATCGTTGTGATCTTGCTGGGTCGGGATTCACAGGGGCCGACCTCAGGGGGGCGAACTTCGGAACGTCGGAGAGAGTGTTCTTTGAGCCAAAGAACGTGAAGCTGAAGAATACAGTCGTGTCGTTGGACTATGCGGTGACTCAAGCCGAGAGATTAGGATTTAAAGTCCTTGGATTCACACGATAGCGATAGCCTTTTCAGGCACCGCGCATCGAGCCGAACAGCATCCGACTCGACCGGTGCCAGGCTTTTCGACCTGATGACTCATACGGTTCCGCGCTGAAAGCGGCTCCAGGGGGATTGATCCTCCTACACTGCCCGCTCTCAGCGGCCTGACTACAGCGCGTTGCGCTGCAAAACCGGCACCCGTCATCGCGGTGGACCGTTATCCCGCTTGACTGGTGCTCTTTGTCTGAGAAGGGGTTTTCACCCCCAAACCCCCCGCTTCGCGAAGGCATCCTCTGAAACAGACGGTCCACTAGAAGTGGGATGAGATGACCGGTGCTCTGAATCAGTGCGCATCCGTATCACTTCGGTCAGGCCTGTGCTGTCCGGGCGAGCTTGATCGCGGACTGGAGCCCCTTCCTGTAGTCGGACTTGACGTCGCGCTCGATGCAGATCCGCTGGAGCAGGGCCTCAGCCCCGGCAGGTCCCATGGACTCGATCATGTCAAACGCATAGAAAATGGCGTTGTATGAAAGCATCCGCCAGTTCATCGTCCGCTCGATGCACGCCATGGCCAGCTCAGGATCGGTCAGCCCGGCGATGAGCTGCAGGGGATGGCTGATGGCATCGCCGTTGGCGTAGCGCTGCGCACGCGCTCTCAGCCAGGCACCATCCCGGGAGAAGGCAAACGCCAGGCTGGAGAGATTCGCCTCTGAGTTGGAATCCGTTGCCGCTTCGAGCTGTGCATAGAGCGGCCCCGCTGCGGCGAGGGCGGCGGCAAAGTCGTCCTCGGAGGCGTGGGAGAGGTGGCACCGAAGCGCCCACCACAGCGGCTCATGGCGCAGGAAGGAGGAGCCATGGCCGACGGCTGGCGCATCCGGCGGGAGCGAGGCGAGGTGAATTGACCCCTGAGAACCGTCAGTACCGTAGCTGGAGCTTCCGGTGGAGGAGAACGGGATCGGGGCACAGATCGCCTGGATGGCGACATCGACGCCGTAGCTCGCCCAGAACCCCACCAGCTGCCTGTACGGCGCCCAGGCCTCCCACTTGCGGAACCGCTTGGAGTCACCACTCCCGGTGAGGCCTTCAAGGCAGGCGATGATGACCCGATGTGGTTCTGTAGCGGGATCGAGGCGCTCCGGACGCTCTCTGGCGGCGATCTGGTTCCAGACCGCTGTGATCTGGGCCGTGCTGTTGTCGTCCTCGCCGATCACATCGATGCGTGGGTTTGCCTTGAGCAGGCGGCCACCGGTGACCAGCGCTTGCCATGCCTCGGCCCCATCAGGGGCCACATCGAGGGGATCGAGACGGTGGGGGACTCGGGAGCCATGGAGCTTCTTGCGGTGGGTGCGGGTCCATTTCGGCGGGGTCATGGGCAGTCTCTGATCTGAGAGGGGTAGATTCACCAGCGATCCCTGGGTGCGGTCTGCAGGTGTCTCACATTCCGCACAAGCCTGGAGCACTGGCCCTGTTGAAGCAAATCTGGCACGAATTGGTGCGGGGTTTCGTCAGGAAAAGCATGAAGCACTCCCGCCTTCTCTTCTCGATGACCCTCGCGTATAGCATCGCCTGCGCAGGCATTGTTGAAGAACCCGGTTCAGAAGTGGAGCCCGCCGTCTTCGATGAACCCGCTTCTGGCTCGATCGACGGTCTGATGTTCTCCCTGGAGAGGTCCGACCTCATCGCACTGAGCGGCGGGACTTACCGTGCGGAGAACCTGGAGGTCGAGCTGATCACCGGGCCTGTCACTGCGGACCTGGACCACGACAGCCCCCTGGAGACCGTGGCGATTGTTCGCTTCAGCGGTGACACCCACAAGGCCGCCCGCTTCCTGGGCGATCGTGTCGAGATCAAGAACCTCTCGGTGGGGATTGGTTGGTCACAATGGACTGCTCTGGCGATGAGTCCGGGGTGGCGTCTCTTTCTGGGTCCTGGGACGAGCCATGGCGATGGTGTCCAGCTCAGGCGCTCAGTGAGAGCTTCGGCAGCAGACCTACTTGCCCACCGAGAACGGCGGCGGGTCACCGATGAGGGGGGTGGCGAGGAGCTGCACGCATCGGACACGCCAGCGCTGCGATGGCTTGTCCCCGCCAGGACGGAGCTGGTCGGCTTCATCGAAGCCACTCCGGGCCTCCTCAAGGCGGCCATCTTCGTAGGCGACCAGCGCGGCATCGTAGCGGGCAAGCCAGACCCAGTCGGTGGTCTCGTCGGTCGCGAAGACCTCGTAGGCCAGCTCGGGTTCCGTCTTGCCCGCCAGGGACAGCCGCCCGAACCGCCGCCAGCGGAAGCGTGCATCGTCGGCCAGCAGCGCGTGGGTGACCTCGCAGAACAGGTTGGTGGTGCCGGTCTGCTTGACCGCGGCCTCCAGGCGGGCCGCGAGATTGACCCGGTCGCCGAGGATGGTGTAGCTCAGCCGGTGTGAGGTCCCGAAGGCGCCGATCAGGGCATCGTCGGTCGAGGCACCGCCGATCTTGATGTGCTGGAAGTGGGGGTCCTGGAGCGCCTCAACCGCCGCGATTGCCTCCAGGGTGGCCGAGACGGCCCGACGGGCGTGCTCGGTGGGGCTGCCCTCAACCAGCTCGCCGCCCCGGAAGGCCATCACCGCATCTCCGATGAACTTGTCGATGATGAGATCGTGGCGCTGGAAGACGCTGACCACAGCGTCCATGACCTGCTCCAGGTGGTGCTTGACTGCGTCCATATCGCCGCGCAGTCGCTCGACGCTGCTGGTGAAGCCGGAGATGTCGCAGAAGATGATGGTGGCGTGGGTCTGCTCGGTGCGGTGGTAGGCGTCGGGCTCGGTGATGATTCGCTCGGCGAGCTGGCTGGGGAGGGTCACCCGGAACAGGGCCCGAAGCTGCTTGTCAGACAGCGCTGGCAGCAGCAGCCGCATCGCCGAGATCGTCACCAGCACCCCCAGCAGCGAGCCGAACACCAGGAAGCCCTCGGCGATCTGGGCTGTATCGACGTCGAAGGTTTGGGTGATGAGCAGGTTGGCGGCGATGAGGATGCCGGCGTAGGCCGCGACGAGGCCAGAGATGCCCAGGCGAAGCGATCTCGGCAGGGGTGCCTCGACGCCAGTGAGCATCTGCATCGACTGCAGTGTGCGCATCAGGCGCATCACCCGCAGCGCCCGCAGTGCTCGGACGGTGCGCACCGCTGGCCCTACGCCGAGGATGAGGTCGAGGACTGGGAGGCTCGACAGCGCGTCGATGACGAACCACGGGCTGGTCCGGTAGCTCCGCCCGAGGACGAACAGCTTGAGCAGCAGGTCCCCCAGCAGCAGCAGGTCGATCAGCCGCAGCGTGACGCTGAGGGCGATCGAGCTGCCGAGAGCGAGGTCAATCAGCGAGAGCACGACCGCGCCGAGGGCGAGCGCGGTCAGCCAGGGATCCATCCGGTTGATCAGGGTGTGCAAGGCCGGGGACTGCTGACTCATAGCGACCTTGTATATGCCGCCCTGCCGTCGTCGGGGGGTGGGGTGCATGTTGAGCCGCTCCGGCGAGGTCGGTGACGGTCATCGGCTGTGCTCAAGCAGACCCAGCAGCGCCCAGGGAGGGGAGGGACCCGTTTCAGACAAAAGCGCACCAGTCGGGCCGGATACGGTCCGGCCCGGTGACGGGTGCCAGCATTGGCAGTACTGCAGGGATGCCGGTCTTCTTCGAGACTGGCATGGGCGACGATCAGGCGACGAATGGAAATGGTTGGTTCGCGCATGACGATGTACGAACCAACCGGCCACATCAAGGGTCAGTGCCCGCTCACTCCCCCCACTGCTGTGGAGCGGTCCAGCCGTCACCATCCACGTCGAGGAAGAAGGCGTTGGTCATCGCGTAGGGCAGGGCGTTGCGCCACAGGTCACCCTGACCTGCGTCCCCCTCGACCTCCACCGCCAGCCAGGAATCCGAGTCGACGGCAACCGGCCAGCTCTTCGCGAGCCACAGTCCGTCCTCAGCACTCTCTGGCAGGGCCTGCTCAATGACAACCTCTCCGTTGAGGTAGACCCGCAGGGTGCCCGGCACGATCCAGTCGGGTGCCTGCACCGAGACGCTCAGGGTCGCATCGGTTCCGACGAGGGTGTCTCCGGGCAGGGCGTCTCCGCTTGAGCTGCTGAGCTGTGCGCGGAGGGTGGTCCCGGAGGCCACGACCACATGACCCGCCAGCAGCGCCTCCGTCAGCTGCTCCCGGCTGACCGTGGCGGGATCGTTGGTGTCGAGGAAGACGTCGGTGCGCCCCAGTCCGCAGGGGATGTAGCGGTAGTGGCTGTCTGAGGAGCCGGTGGGCACTGCGATCCAGCCGAACTGCAGGAAGCTGAACCAGTCCGCTCGGATCTCCTCCAGCCCGTCGACCCCGCCGTTGAGCAGCTCGAACAGCGAGAAATCCGACGACCAGTAGTCCTCCCGGGAGACCTCACCAGTCTCTGGTTTGTAGTTGGCGAAGGCGAACATCCCGGGGCTGCGAGGGTGGTTGATCTGGGTGAGGGCGTCGGGGCCGGCGCGCTCCTGCATGCGGTCGAACAGCTCCTGGGTGGTCTCCGGAGTGTCCCACCAGGGCTCAGCACCGCCGTTGAGAGCATCGGGGTCGGGGGTGACTGGGAAGAGGTTGAAGTGGCCACGGGCGAGGGTGGTGACCTCGAAGCCAGGGATGACCGTCATGCGGTCGCTCAGCCCGAGGGCTACCGACAGCGCGGTGTAGTCGACCACCGCGTCGTGGTCGGTGGTGACCGGCAGCTCGACCCCGGTCGCCGCACAGGTGATCAGACGATCCTCCATCGGCAGGGCGCCGTCGAAGCTGGGAGAGGCGTGGAGGTGGGGATCCATCGCCAGCCAGCCGTCTCGGGGCACGACCTCATCAAGCACCAGGGTGACTTCGGTGACCTCGCCAGGCTCGACGGTGACCGAGGCGCTGGCCTGACCATGTCGCCAGGAGTGCCCTGCGGTCACCTCAACGAGACCGGGGAGCAGCGGGATCGTCGCCTCACCAATGCTCCAGCCCCAGGTGGCCCGGCCGGAGGTGGGAACGCCGAGGGCATCCTTGAGCGCATCAGGCACCACAGAAGTCGGCGTGCCCTCGCTCCATTGGACATCGAGCACTGCCGGGAGCGGGTTGCCGTCGGTGTCGGTGACGGTGACCACAAGCCGACTGGCCGGCGCGAGGGTGAGATCGAGGGTGGTGTCTTGATCGGCGGAGATGGTCAGCTCGGCGGGCTCTGGGGTGGTCCGACCGGTGGCGAACGGCAGCGTCGATGCAGATGCAGACCCGCTGAGCACGGCGAGGTGGGTGTCGTTGGCGGCGTCGTTCGCGAGACCGCCGTAGCGACCGGAACCCTCCGGGAGCTGGACGTGGGTGCCGTCCTCCCGCGCGATCGCATACGCCGTCCAGGTTCCTGGCGGCAGCGCGGCGTCGTAGCGCCCCTCGGCGTCGGTGATCGCCACGCTCTGTACGGTCTGCTCCGCGTCCACGAAGCTCACCCGAACCCCGGCGACCGGCCCGCTGGTGTCGGTGATGGTCCCCAAGACCCCGCCGAGTGCAGCGCCGGTGTCTTCCCAGTACATCGTGCGCGCGTCGGCGATGTCAGGGGTGATGCTGATGGTGCGCTCCAGCACCACGCTCTCCCCCGGCGCGAGGGTCTGAATCGGCCAGTCCGCCAGGAAGATGCCCAGCGATGCGGTCAGCTCTGCGAGGAATGAGATGCTGTACATCCCCTCTGTGGGCCACTGAGAGAGGGTGGCCTCGCCTCGGCGTCCGGTGAAGCTGACCTGGGCGATGTCTCCGCTGCCCGGCCCCTCCAGCCCGACCCCGGCGGCCCACGGGAGCTGATCTTCTCCAGAGAGGAAGCTGCCCTCCTGAGCGGTGAAGGTGATCTCCTCGTCGCCGGTGTTGGTGAGGGTCGAGGTGAGGGTGACGGCGGTGGCGTCGGGGGGCAGGGTGTAGAGGGTGGTGATGTCCAGGGAGAGGTCGTCGATGATGGCCTCTTCGTACTCAAACAGGCCGCGCATGAAGTCCCACTCCACGTCGCCTCCCCGGGCGCAGACCACCGCAGCACCGCCGTCGCTGCCGTCTGCGATCACCTCGATGGTCTCGGCGTGGAACAGGCGGGCGAAGCCAAAGGCGAGGAAGAAGTCCTCGACGGTGTCCCGACCCGGGGTGCCGGGCTCGCGGACGAGGTCGGCGTCGATGATGTGACCGCCGGTGTTGATGTAGCCGTTGCCGGGCGCGGCCTGCTGGAGGATGAGCTGGACCTCACTGTTGTAGAGCTTGATGTCGCCGACCTGCCCCTCCGCGGTGATCCCGCCAAACAGCGCGGCCTCTCCACCTGCCACGATGACGCCAGCCCGGGACTCTCCGGCGGCCGCCAGCACGGTCGGATCCACACCAGGCGATGGCGTGACCACCTCGTCCTTCTTGCAGGCGGTGTGGAGGAGCAATCCCAGGAGGAGGAAGGGGCGCGTTGGTCGGAGCATGTGCCGAGATTACCCCATGTCTGTGGGGGCGGTGATAGAAGACACCATGAGCGACAAGAAGAGAAACACCGACAGAAAGGGCGACGTCCAGGTCCTCGACCGGGTCAAGCGCCCCCGCCGCTACCGGGCCATCCTCCACAACGACAACTACACCCCCCGTGCTTTCGTCGTGCAGGTGCTCGAAGAGATATTCCGACTCTCAGCCACCCGAGCGGCCCAGACCATGCTGGCGGTCCACAACGGCGAGAAGGGTCTCATCGGCGTCTGGTCGCGAGAGATCGCCGAGTCGAAGTCCAACACGGCCAACACGCTGGCCCGAGAGCTGGGCTTCCCGATGATGACCACCACCGAGCCGGAGTAGGCCCCGCCTCAGGAGAGCCGCTCCGCCAGCCAGATGCGCCCGTACCGCCACCGCTTGTTGATCGTCCGCGGGCTCTTCCCCAGGCTCTCGGCGGCCTCCTCGATGGTCAGCCCGCCGAACACCCGCATGGTGACCACATCGGCGGCGACGGCGTCCACATCCTCCAGCGCCTTCAGTGCGGCCTCCAGCGCCAGGATGTCGACCAGCTCGCCGGCGGCATCTGCCACACCGGTCAGCGTGGTGCGCAGCCGACCGTCGCCGCGCTTGAGGCTGGCCCGTGCCCGAGCGCGATCGACCATGATGAACCGCATCGAGCGGGCCGCGGTGGCCAGGAAGTGCGGCTGTTGTACTGGCCCTTCCCCTGCGCCAGCTTCGCCCAGGCCTCATGCAGCAGCTCGGTGGGCTGGATCGAGTCCGTTGTGTCCGCCGCACTCTGCACGCACCCGGGCGGCGATCTCTTCGAGGAAGTTTGGCGGCCTGTATCGTAGCGGTGTGGATGACCTGGTGGATGGTTCCGTGACAGCGCCCGTTTCCCGGGAAAACATCGACGATGTCGTCGATGGATGTGGGCGTGGTGGTGTAGAGGGCGATGGTGCTGCGTTTGAGGTCACCCTCCGGCACCGTTGGCGGCCAGAACTGCGGGGTCTGTTTCTGGAATCCGTCGATGAGGACCTGGTGTCCCGGTTCTCGAATCCGATAGACGGCCTGTCTGGAGAGACCGTGTTCATCGGCAATGCCGGTGATGGCGCCGTATTGTCCTTGGCGTGCGTTGGCGGAGATCGCTATGTCGGCCAGCGAGGCAGGAAGTAGGAGGCTTCGGTGAAGCGTCATGGTTCATCCTTGAGAAGAAGAACCGTGCTCCTACCTCCTCCTTCTCATCTCAGCCCGACACACTGTCCACCACCGTGACTGGTGCCCAAAAATCTGCTTGGCACGTTGGTATTTCTGAGGAACCACAGTGAGCGGATCATAACCGCACACGATGTGTGCTGATGCCGAGACCTAGCACGAATCCTGCTATAACCCCAGGCACCCCAGGAGGTTCACTGTGATGACAGCGCTGCTTTTTCTCAACCCCGCCCTCGCCCAGGAAGCCATCTATGCAGTCTGCGCGGATCCAATCTGCATGGACTGCGAGCCTGCGACCATCGAAGCGGTGCTTGCCGACTCCGTTCTGACGGGAAACTATGGCGCACACCTCGCCCTGGATGGCGATCAGAGCACTGCGTGGTGTGAGGGCGTGGATGGCACCGGAGTCGGGCAATCCCTGAGCATTGCCCTGGCAGAGCCGGAGCTCATCGAAGCGATCCTCATCCATGGCGGCTACTTCAAGTCCGCCAGCCTGCTCGCTGCCAATGGACGCATCAAGGCCATGACCATGGTAGCGGAAAACGGAATGGGCGGGCCAAGAATCGACGCATCGTTCCAGCTCGCGGATCCGGCACAGATCCCGGCCACCGATCCCTGCGGCGCACCGGGTACCCCCTCCGACATGACCAGTGATGCCTGGTTCAGCCGGGCCAGCACCAACAACGGGGCCCTCGTCTGGCAAAACGACGGGACGTTTACCGAGCCCATGGCCGGCATCAACCTCACCATCTCCGATGTCTTTCCCGGCGCAAAGTTCGCGGACACCTGCATCTCTGAGATTCAAATCTTCGTGCGCGATTAGCAGCCGCAGACTGCACTGTGCGATCCACTGTGCAGTTCAGTCACCCAGAGGCCTTGCAGAGCTATAGTGCGTTGAGCGGGGGGGCATTTTCCTGCCCGGAAACCCCCACAAATACCCGTTGTGGAGCAAGGCGTCAGACCGGGTATTTGTGGGGGGAAAAGCCGCTTGAACGACTTACCCACAGCTCGGTGCAGCCTCCGGGGCGCGCTTCTACTCGATCTGAGGCGCGAGCCAGGGGGCCTTCAACGGACACGGTCCATCCCGTCGGAGTGAGGCTCACTGAGGGAGTCGGAAGCGGACCGGCGTCTCACCGACCCAGATCGTCTCCCCATCGCGCAGCGGGTGTGTGGTGATGTATTGTGTGGCGGTGTAGGCATCTCCGAGCAGCGTGCCGCCCGCCGACATGCAGTCCTCAAGGATGAAATGTTCGTCGCGCAGGAACACACGGCAGTGACGACGGCTGACCTTCGAGTCGCTCCAGAGCCGCACCTCGCAGTCCGCACCGCGTCCGAGCAGGACCGGCTCATCGGTGAGCAGGAAGACGCGCTCGTGTGGGCGACCTTCCCAGACAACCAGCCTGGCTCGCGTGGACACATCGATCCCTGACGCGGCGAGTGACTGCTGGTGGATTCGGGTATCGAGGCGCCCCTCCTCTCTGCGAAGCCAGAGCCGGGTGAGCGTGGCGGGGGGCACGACTGACAGCCCGTGTGCGCTCGCCTGTGCCTGCAATTTCGCGAGCATCGTGTGTAGATCGAGGTGGGCCATGAAGGGTGCCTCCAGCGGTAGTTGCGACACCATCATCGTGTCGCGCGGCTCGCTACAGCGTCCGGGCAATTCGCAGCCCGAAGTCGTAGCTTCGCTGCCGAGGACTGTGGAAACCACGTCGTGCGATCTTGCTGGCGTGGGGGAACAGGTTGAGCCAGTCGCTGCCGCGGTGGGTCCGTCCCGGGCCCTGGTCTGAGCCGAGTGGATCGGTGACGGAGCCGCTGGGGTATGTCCCGTACCAGTCCCAACACCACTCCTCCAGGTTGCCGCTCAGATCGTACAGACCCCAGGCGTTTGGTGCCAGCTGGCCAACCGGGTGGGGTGTCTTCCCGCTGTTCTGGCCGTACCAGGCGACCTCTTTGATGCTGTCAGAGCCTGAGTAGAGGGTGGTGCCGTTGGCGCGGGCTGCGTACTCCCACTCCGCCTCGGTCGGGATTCGGTATCCCAGGCAGTCGTAGCCTTTTGGCCAGGTCACCGTCTCCTCTGCGATGGTGTAGCAGACCTCCAGCCCCTCCTTTGTGCTGAGGGCGTTGGCGAACTCGACAGCCTTGAGCCACGAGATTCCATCCACCGGACACTGCTCTCCGCAGGTCGGAAATTTGCTGGGGTTGTCGCCCATGAGCGCCTGCCATTGCGTCTGGGTCACCTCGAACTTTCCGAGCAGGAAGCTGTGGGTCAGGGTCACGCGGTGCTGAGGCTCGTCTTCTTCTCGGAAGGGCTCCGTAGTGGGACTGCCCATCGTGAAGGTGCCGCTGGGGATCTGCACCAGCTCGATCCCGGTGGGGGTCATCAGCACATGACCAACCTCGAACTCGGTCTTTGTAGAGCAGGCCTGCAGGAAGCAAGTTGCCAGGAGAGGACGGGGAAATTGTCGCATGGATGTGCTCTCCTGGTTGTCACGGACGAGCCTACAGGAGGTCCTTTGGCTCAGGGCAGCGCCCGACGCGTCCTTGATGCGTTGGATCGATTCCACCGTGACTACACCCGCGGAGGTCTGGCAGTCCGCCACCCATCCCCGGCCGATGAACCGCTGACGGAGGATGGTGTGTGGGCCGTCTGGGGCATCCCAGCGCAGCAGCATCGCCCCGAGTGCCGCCCCTCGATACGAGGTATCCAGAGGTGTCCAATGCTCCCGATGCAGACTCTACAAGAGGCTGTCCTACACATCCAGAGCGGCATGAACGTGTTCGTGCATGGCGCGGCGATGACGCCCACAGAGCTGCTGGAGGCGCTCTGTCAGCGCCCGGATCTTCACGGCGTGACCCTCTACCACCTCCACCTCGACGGCCCCGCGCCGATGGCTGAGCCGGCGGTCGCTGCTCGGGTCCGCTCGGTCTCCCTGTTCACCGGGGCCTCAATGCGTGCTGCCGTCCGGGCGGGGCATGCCGACTTCGTCCCGGTCTTCCTCAAGGACATCCCCGGGCTGTTCCGGTCGGGAACGATCCGGCTCGACGCCGCACTCCTCCAGCTCTCCCCGCCAGATCGCCACGGCAATTGCTCGCTTGGGACCTCAGTGGACACTGCGCTGGAGGCCGCAAGCTGTGCGGAGCTGGTCATTGCTCTCATCAACCCGAAGGTGCCACGGACCCACGGCTACAGCACCATCCCCGCCGCTCGGATCACGGCAGCGACTCAGACTGACCGCCCGCTGTGGGCCCACCCGGCGGCAGAGCCGAACCCGATCACAGACCGCATCGGACAGCTCATCGCGGACCTGGTCCCCGACGGCGCTTGCCTGCAGACGGGCATCGGTGCGATCCCCGACGCGGTGCTCCGCCGGCTGGGCAACAAGGTGGACCTCGGCGTCCACACCGAGATGTTCAGCGACGGACTCATCCCGCTCATCGAGGCTGGCGTGGTGAACAACCGCCGCAAAGAGGTCCACACCGGCCGCACCGTGACCAGCTTCGTCGCCGGTACCCAGAAGCTGTATGACTTCGTCGACGAGAACGTTCGGATCGCATTCCACCCCTGTGACCGCACCAACGACATCAACCTCATCCGCAAGAACCGCAACGTCATCGCCATCAACTCTGGCATCGCCATCGACCTCTCCGGTCAGGTCTGCGCGGACTCCATCGGCGATCACATCTTCAGCGGCATCGGCGGGCAGATGGACTTCATGCAGGGTGCGGCCCAGTCCGAAGGCGGCAAGCCGATCATGGCGCTGCCTTCGACCGCTGCTGGGGGAACCATCAGTCGAATCACGGCGCGGCTGAGGCCGGGCTCAGGGGTGGTGACTACACGGGGACATGTGCAGTGGGTGGTCACCGAGTACGGCATGGTGAACCTCCACGGTCGCACCCTGCGTGAGCGCGCGGAGCAGCTCATCGGAATCGCCCACCCGGACTTCCGTGCGACGCTGAGTCGCGAGATTCGCGAGATCCGGCACTTCGACATCGGAAAGGAAGCCGGCCAGGTCTGAGCAGATCGCCTCAGGACGCGCTGACCGGCTCGCTCCCCCGGGTTGCCATCCACCCCGCCAGGGCGAGGTTGCACACCGTCATCCCGATCACCCCGGCCAGCCCGGTCACCCCGACGGTCAGGTCGCTGCCGCCGGCAGTCACCATCAGCGGGAGCCCGGCAGCGGCGTTGAAGGTGCCGTGGCAGATGGCCGCGCCCCAGACCGTACCGGTGCGCTGTCTCACGAGGGTGTGCAGTGGGGAGAGCAGCACGCAGATCACCACGAACAGGAAGACCCCCGGCCTCGGGTGGTCGGGGTAGTTGTGGCCCAGCAGGATGATCGGGGCATGCCAGAACCCCCACAGGACCCCGGTGATCAGCGACATCTTCCAGAACCCGAGGTGGGCCAGCTCTCGATACAGCAGCCCCCGCCAGCCGATCTCCTCGCCAAACGCCACCAGGGCGTTGATGGTGGCCCCGGCGATGATCGCCTGGGGGATGGACAGGAACGCCGGATGGATCGGCAGGGCCTCGAATTGCTGCCGGACCTCCTCAGCCTGCTCGGGCGGGATCAGGTCGCCGAACCGGGCGAGGATGGCTTCGATGCTCGGATCGTAGTGGATCCCAGGCAGGGCGAAGCCGGCGAGCAGCGCGGCGAGGACCAGCAGCAGCGCCCCGAGGGAGCTCACCACCAGCCAGCGGCTGAGCCGAGGACGCGCGGAGAGGCCACTGAGGAGCGGCTCCCCGGCGATCCGCTGCACCGCGAGGACTGCCAGCAGCGGGGTGAACATGTAGACCATCGCAAATACTGCGCCAGCCACACCCCCATACTCCACGCCGCTGGCGGCCATTCCCCCGGCCATCGTCCCGGCGAGGCCATAGGAAATCCCCACAAACAGCATGACCTTTCGACTCGACTTCATCACTCACCCCCTTGCTGGCCCTCTCCTACGGCCAACGAGGGGCGGCATTCCCAAAGTCAGTCCGATTGATGCATCCGCTTCGCCCGACGCAGCGCCCGATCGATGTGGTTCTTGACGTGGCCATCGCGCAGGTACTTCTCCTCGATCCGAATCTTGGCGTCCCAGGTGTCGATCCCCCACAGTGCCGCGAGGACTTCGGCATCCTCGTAGGAGTAGCCGAGCACGTGGTAGTCACAGCGCAGGCTGGCGTTGTCCATGCTGTTGGCCGCGGCGGTCTGGGCGGAGGTGAGCGCCCCGGAGATGCTGTTGGCATCACCAGCATTGATCAAGGCGCCGATCTTGAGCTTCGCCTCATGGGCACCCTGACCCCAGTATCCGCCGAGCACCAGGGCATCGCAGTACTCATACTGACTGGCGACGTAGGTCTCGAACGGATCAGGCTGGCTGTGGTTCTCCTGGTGGGCCTCTCTGAGCGCAGCGCGGATGTAGGTGTCGCTGTGGCTGTCGAGCAGGTACTTCAGCTCGATCCGCATCTTGGCGTCCCAGGAGTCGATGCCCCACAGGGTGCTCAGGGCGACCGCGTCGTCAAAGGTGAAGCCGATCTGGTCGTAGTGGCAGCGGAGGCTTCGGTTGGAGAAGTTCTCCTGCGCGTGCTCCCGCGCCCAGCCCAGCTTGCTCTCCAGCAGGTCGCCCTGGCCGTCGATGAGGAAGCGGCCGATGGCATCCTTGGCCTCGCTGACGTCTGTGTCGCCCCACATCCCGGCGAGCACGGTGGCATCGCAGTAGTCGTAGCGACTCTCGAGGAATCGCTCCCAGTCGGACTGGGCGGGGGGCGCATCGAAGTCGTCGTGTCCGAGCTCTTCGGGATGATCGATTTCTTCAGGGTAGTCGGTCGGCTCCACCACGGGAGGTGGGGTGGCTTCTTCTCCTCCGAGGCCACTGCAGGCCAGTGAGAATCCGATGAGAGCGAGGACGGTCAGGAGTCGGGAGAGTCGCATCGTGGGTGTCTATCACAGGCAAGGCAGGGCCTGTACCGTTCTGATTCCTCAGGTCAGCAAGAGCATCGGTGCCTCCGGGTTGACTACAGCGCCAGCGGCAGGGGGATGTGGTCGGCGTGCATGCGGTCCCGGTGAGCGATCAGGGAGGCCGGCACGCTCGCAGAGGCCCCCATCGCCATGAACATCGCCCGGCTCTTCGGGTGCATCGGGCAGTCCGTCTCTGACAGCAGCACCATCGCGTCTACTGCGGCGGTGGCGTAGACGTCGAGCGCGGTGAGGGCGTCGCCGATGTAGTAGGGACCGTCGCCGAGCTGTGCCTCCAGCTCCGAGAGCACCTCCGCGATGCGGTGCCGGGCTGCATCCGCACAGCCCTCGGTGTAGCCGTACTTCCCGCCGAGGTACTGGGCGACGGGTGGAGGGAAGCCCTCTCGGCCTTCGGTGGTCAGTCCGGCGTCGATCGCGGTCAGCCGGGCACTCCACAGCAGGCCGCCTCTGCCGATGAGCGCATCACTCAGCGCGAGCATCTTCGCCCGCTGCTCTGGATCGGTCGGGGTGAGACTGGGCGTGGGCTGGATGCGCTCGGCGAGGGCGAGGATCTCGGCCCAGCCATCGATCGGGTCTTCACCATTGTGCAGGGCGACCGGGGCGGAGGCGCGGCCAGTCCACGCGATGATCGGTCGTCGGGGGGAGGCGAGCCAGACCCCCAGCGCTTCGATACCCTTGATGTGGAGGATCGCCATGGCGGCCTGGGACCAGGGGCTGGGCACCCCGGGCATCACCACCAGCCGCAGTCCGGAGGCGTTTTTTGCGGTGTCGAGATCAACGAATTGCATGGTCTGGCGTAACACTGCGACCCAAACACCGGACACCCTCCGCACCATGTACCAGTTTTACTGGACCTTTCGGCCTGAAGCAGACCATGAGAGGGCTGAGGGAGAGCTCTGGTCGCTCATGGCCTCGCTGGAGCGCAACGGGCAGATCGTCGGCGATGCAGTGATCGGTTGGCGGGGAGACGCCCTCCGTGGTCTGGACTGCCTTCATGCCAGTGGTGTGGTCGAGGCCCCTGTCGTGTACGACTCTCCGCTTCCCCCTCGCCACCACACCAGCCTGGAGGGGATCCAGACGACCGGGAGCGGTTCTTCTTCTGGGCGCGGCTGTACCAGCGTCCCTGCCCGCTGTGTGGTGGGTTCTGGCGGCAGCCCGAGGGAGCCGCCGATGCGTTTCGCTGTGAGCCATGTCGGCTGGCCTCGGTGATCGCTGCCTGCACCGAGGCAGAGGAATGGGAGCGATTTCGTCCCACCCTCGACGTGGGATAGGCTCATCTTCCACCCCGGGAGCCGGCCTGTCTGAGCACATTGA